>CAKZKQ010000300.1 GCA_937123825.1 uncultured Pseudomonadota bacterium | reverse complement strand
TACCGGCAGACCAGGGTGCGGTCTTTAAACCCGCAGCCGATGTGCGTAAAGCGCCCTTGGATGATGTTTTTGTAGTGTCCGCAGTCGTTGTATCGGGGGCCCAGCGCCGCTGAGCACTCCTGCCCCTCTTTGAGCAGCGACATGTAGAAGGCTTTTTCGTCCTGCCAGAGGGCGGCCGCCGCCGTTGGGGTGTCTGAGATGGCCAGGTTTTCTCCAAGGGAGCGCGTTTGGCCAAAAATCGGCCCGCAGCAGTTGCGGTCGTGAACCAGGCGTCCAAATTCGGCCAGATGCTCGGCCCAGCCCTGGGCGCTGTCGGCCAGTGATTGGCTCCAGACCAGCGGCTTAAGGCCGGGGTCGTGGGCTTTGCGCCAGGCGTTGTGTTGGTCCACCACCGGCGCCATCAGCGCTGAATCAGCCCGGCTGCTTTGTGCCGCGGCGCCTGCGCTGATCAACAGGCCCGCTGTCAGAACCCCAATGGTCCACCCTTTCATCATCATCACCCCATGCGATCGCTCTGGTCAGACAGCGCCAGGGCCCGGTGGGCGGCGCGGTCTGTCTCCACCCATGTCATAAGGCCCTTTTGTGCCGCCGTCATGC
This sequence comes from uncultured Pseudomonadota bacterium, assembly GCA_937123825.1. Classification (GTDB taxonomy): domain Bacteria; phylum Myxococcota_A; class Bradymonadia; order Bradymonadales; genus CAKZKQ01. The sequence continues at coordinate 2,098 of CAKZKQ010000300.1, read as the reverse complement.
CCTCTTTTGCGCCAAAGTGGCGGTCGGATGGTCGCTGGGCTGTTGGAACGTGGGCGGGGCTGTCTTGGGTGGACGATGAATGGGCGTTGAAAGGAGTCCTATGTTATTGTGGTTTTGAGCGAACAAAGTTTTAGAGAGCGCGGTGTGAACTGGTGCGAGGGCGTTGTGATGGACGAACGGCGGTTGCTGGAAATCGGGAAGTCTGTGTTGGAAGAGGATCCGGCCTGTCGTCGGATGCTTCACCGAGGGCTTGCGGCGTATGCCAACATCCTGGGGGCGGTGCACGTGGTGCATCAGCCAGAGCGTTTCCTTGAGACGGACTTTCAATGGGGCCGTTGGGAGGAAGATCTGCGCGATTCGCTGGCGCAGTTTGGTCAGGTCTTCTTTGAGGCCTGCATGAGGGAGGTGGCCTTTGAGATCCAGGGGCGCGGTGTTGTTGAGCCCCCGGCAACCTCTCCACCTGTGATCCCACCGCAGATGTCTGCGCCCGCAGAGCCCCCTTTGCACCACGAAGATGAGGTGGAGAGCACAGGGGGGTTGGTGGATGAGCTTGGGCTTGAGCCGCTGCCGCCATTGGCCGCTGAATCGCTGGGTCATGTCGACGCGCCAACGGCCGATCAAGAGCCCGAGGTGACCCACGAGATGCTCTCGAAGTTGCAGCGCAGCTTCAACTCTTCATCCTGGAGTCACCGCTCTTCGCCGCGTCGGCGCGTGGACCGCAGGACGGTCATGGACGACATGCGCAGCCGAGGGCAGATCCTCAGCGATTGTTTTGAGGCCAATGACCACGGCCGCCGAGAGTTGTTGGTGGCGGGGTTGATGGAGGCTTCGGCGCCGCAGTTTCTGGAGATGTGCGCCCACACCAGCGCCGATCTTCAGCGGATTTTTGTGGAGATGGTGGCGGCGCTGGGGCGAGTCTTTCAGGAACGCTACAAAGAGGCCGGCGATGAGGTTCAAGAGGTCTTTGCGCGTTTGATGCGTTTTTTGGACGACGGTCATTTGGCGGACGTCTACGGCCTTAGCCGAACCCAGCGGCCGCGCTGGGGGACGTGGTTGGTGGACGCGCGGCGCTTGTGGCGCCGGTTGCGTTTGATGATCGAGAACGACGGCGCGGCGGTGCTGAACCTGGGGACAAGCCAGCGTTTGGTGGAGCAGCTCATCGACGAGTGTGAAGACGATTTCATACGTCAGGAAGAGCTCAAGGACCTGGTCAGCATGGGTTTGGAGCCCGACGCCAGGGTGCTGCGCTTGTTGGCGCCGGTCTACGAGTCGTTGGAGGCCGAAGAGCTGCGGCCGCTGCGGCGTAAAATCCGTGAGCAGATGCACCTGGATGACCAGGAAGCCCAGATGCAGGACTACCAGGGCGGTGTGTCGGACCAGTGGCCGTTTTTTGCCTTCACCAGGGGGCGCCCGGCGATTTTGATTGGTTCGATGGGCAAAAAACACCAGATCGAGAGCATCCGCGAGGCCTTTGGCTTCCTGTCGCTGGAGTGGGTCGATGCCTGTCGGGGGCTGGGACGCATTGAGGCGCTGTGCCGAGGGGTGGACGACAACGATCCCAGGATGTTCATCGTCATGCAGCGCTACACCTCTCACCAGGCCACCGAACTCATCTGGGCGCAGCGAGAGCGCGCGGCGATTGTGGACGTCGAGGATGGCCTGGGGATCGATGCCGTGCGCCGCGCCATTGAGCGCTACGGCCATGGCCAGCACGTTCAGGAGGTCGGATGAACGGCCTGGGGCGTTGCCTGGTTGCGGCGGTGGCGTGCGTGACAGTGCTCGGTGTTGCTGCGCAGGCGTCCGCCTCTGGTCTCTCCATGTCCGATGATTTCACCGGAATAGGCTTCATCGGTGCGTTTCAGCTTGGTCAGCAAGGAGCCGATGGCAGCGTGGGGGTGTCGGCCCGCTCAGGTGAGTACGGCCTTGTGGGGATTGGCCTGGCCAGTGACGTCAGCTACCGGTTTGGTCAGGAGGACATCTATGGGCGCCTGGGGGCGGACGTCTTTGTGGCGATCTTTGGCTTGAAGCTGGACCTGGCGGTGAAGAGCGGTTTGGTCTCTGGCTCTTTTGACGTGGGGCCGGGGTTGGCGTTGGAGGT
>CAKZKQ010000299.1 GCA_937123825.1 uncultured Pseudomonadota bacterium | reverse complement strand
AAAGAGGTCGTGGAGAAGCTCAACGAAACGAAGAACGAATCACCAAAGCGGTCCAACTTCATTCAGGCCATCATCGAAGATGATTTGGCTTCGGGCCGGCACCAACAAGTGGTGACGCGCTTCCCGCCAGAGCCCAACGGCTACCCCCACATCGGTCACGCCAAGAGCATCTGCCTGAACTTCGGGCTGGCGCGAGACCTGGGCGGACGTTGCCATCTGCGCATGGACGACACCAACCCCACCACCGAAGACGTCGAATACGTCGAAGCCCTCAAGCGCGACGTGCGCTGGTTGGGCTTTGAGTGGGGTGAGCACATGTACCACGCCTCGGACTACTTTGAGCAGCTCTACGCGTTCGCCGTGGGGTTGATCAAGGCGGGCAAGGCCTACGTGTGCAGCCTTAGCGAGGAAGAAATCCGCACCACGCGCGGGAGCCTCAGCGAAGCAGGCACACCAAGCCCGTATCGCAAGCGCACCGTGGAGGAGAACCTTGATTTGCTGGCGCGCATGCGCGCGGGTGAGTTTGAGGAAGGCGCCCACGTGGTCCGTGCGCTCATCGACATGGGTTCGCCCAACATGAAGATGCGCGATCCGCTGATCTACCGCATCAAAAAGGCGCACCACTATCGCACGGGCAATGATTGGTGCATCTACCCGCTTTACGACTTCGCGCACTGCTTGTCGGACTCCATTGAGGGGATCACACACTCGATCTGCACGCTGGAGTTTGAAAACAACCGTGAGCTTTACGACTGGTTCATCGACAACTGCGATGTCACCAGCAAGCCGCGCCAGTACGAGTTTGCGCGTTTGTCGCTGGCCTACACCATCATGAGCAAGCGCAAGCTGCTCAAGCTGGTCAACGACAACCTGGTTGATGGATGGGATGACCCGCGCATGCCGACCATCTCGGGAATGCGGCGCCGAGGCTACACGCCCGAGGCCATCCGGCATTTCTGCGACATGATCGGCATCGCCAAGGCCAACAGCACCGTCGACTTTGAGAAACTTGAGTACGCCGTGCGCAACGATCTCAACCACAAAGCCCCTCGGGTGATGTGCGTGCTGGATCCGCTCAAGGTGACCCTCACCAACTGGCCCAAGGACAAGGTCGAAATGCTCGACGCGTCCCTCTGGCCGCACGATGTCCCCCGAGAAGGCACTCGCCCCGTCCCCTTTGGCGCCACGCTCTGCATTGAGCGGGCAGACTTCATGGAGAACCCTCCCAAGAAGTATCGCCGCCTCTCACCTGGGGCCGAGGTTCGTCTGCGCTACGGTTACGTCATCAAGTGTGAGGAGGCCATCAAGGACGACGACGGCAAGGTGGTGGAGCTGCGCTGCAGCGTGGACCTCGACAGCCGCAGCGGCAAGCCACTGGGGCGCAAGATCAAGGGCACCATCCACTGGGTCTCGGCCCAGCACGCCCTGCCTGCCACGGTCCGGCTCTATGATCGGCTCTTCAAGGTCGAAAAACCGGGCGCTGAAGGGCGAGACTTCTTGGAGGAGCTCAACGAAGACTCCATCAAGGTGATGGAGGCGCTGGTTGAGCCCAGCATCGGCGAGGATCCTGCCGGGAGCCGCTACCAGTTTGAGCGCCAGGGTTACTTCATCAGTGACTCGGTGGACTCCAAGACGGGGGCGCTGGTTTACAACCGTGTTGTGGGTTTGCGGGACTCGTGGGCCAAGAAACAGGCGGCAAAGAAAGCGCCTGAGCCTGCGGCCCCCAAGGTGCCCAAAAAAGTCAAAGACAAGCCGGAAGATGGCGAGCGGCGCAGGCCTCAGAAGCGCTCTCGTTCGTATGAGCGCGACAAAGCCAGAGCCGAGAACCCTGCCCTGGCCAGCCGCCTTGAGCGCTACCACAAGGAGATGAAGCTCGACGAAGACAGCGCCGATCTTTTGACCGGCTCTGTTGAACTGGGCGACTTCTTTGAGGCGGCGTTGGGAGCGTTGAACGAGCCTGTGGTGGTGGCCAAGTGGCTGACCAACAACCTGATGGCTGAGATCAAAGACGCATCGGTGACTGAGCTTCCCTTTGACGGCAAGGCCTTTGGAGACTTGGTCAAGATGCTCCATGCGGGTACCATTGGCGGCACAGCAGCCAAAGAGGTCTTGGCGCAGATGGTCAAAACCGGGCAGGCCCCCGAAGCGATCGTCAAAACCAAGGGCTTGGAACAGATGGATGACACGCAGGCGCTGCGCGCGGCTGTCGAGTCCATCCTGGCCCAGCACCCAGGTGAAACCGAGCGCTTTAAAAACGGTGAAAAGAAGCTCACGGGCTTCTTCATCGGCAAGGTCATGAAGGCCACCGGGGGCAAAGCCAACCCTAAGGCTGTGCGCGCCTTGATTGAGGACCTGACACAATGAGCAAAGATCCCAACCCGACCCTGCGCGATCCGTCTCCACAGCGAGGACCGCGCCGTGACCGCGCCACCATTCAACTCGACAACGACCAGGGTCAGGCGTTTCGGGCCGATGTGACCGTGGAAGCAGGGCGCGCCAAGCGCCTCTACGTCGCCGAGGTCACCTCGCACGTGGGTCGGCAAGGGAGATTGACCTCTGCCAGCGGCTTCCTGGACGTCCGCCTGGATCTCCCCCAGGCGCTCACAGGCCGCCCCGCCAAGGGCACCAACCCTGAAGAGCTCCTGGCGGGCGCCTACGCCTCTTGTTTCCTCAGTTCCATGCAGCTTGTGGCCTC
>CAKZKQ010000298.1 GCA_937123825.1 uncultured Pseudomonadota bacterium | reverse complement strand
GTTGGTTTGGGGTGCGGCAATGCGCTCAAGTTCTGATGGAAGGTTGTTGTTCATGGGGTTTGGTCAAGGTGGGGCCGGGGCTGGGTTCTGTGCGGCGGGCGGTGGTTTGGGGCAGAAGGTGTCGGCGGCCGAGCGTTGGCCCGAGGGGCAGATGGTGTCGGTGCTGAATTTCAAGCCGTCGTATCTGAAGTTTGAGAGTGAGGCACCGGTGAGGTTTGCCCCCGAGAGGTCACTGCGTGAGAGGTCCACGCCGGTCAGGTCAGCGTTGGTGAAGTCGGCGCCGGTGAGGTTTGCCGAGAGCAGGTTGACCCCGTCGAGCTTGGCGCCAATGAAGTTGGCGTCGGTGAGGTTGGCGTAACTGAGGTTGGTCCGGTTGAGTCTGGCGCTGGCAAAGCTGACGCCGGTGAGGTTGGCGTTGTCGATGATGGTGCGGTTGAGGTCGGCGTTGGTGAAGCTGGTCTTGACCAGGGTGGCGTGTGAGAGGTTGGCGTCGGTCAAAATGGCGTCGGCCAGGTCGGCGTGGCTCATGTTGGCGCCGCTGAAGTTGCCCCCGGCCAGGTTGGCGCCGGTGAGGTTGGCCCTCTCCATGCGTATGCCGCTGGCCTTGACCGAGCGCAGGTCGACTTTTTCCATGTTGGCTTCGGCGAAGTTGGTGGCTTTCAGCGTGCTGTTTTTAAAGCGGGCGCCCTTGAGGCCGGCGCGTACAAAGGAGGCGCCGCTAAGTTGAGAGTCGTTGAGGACCAACCCGGTGGCTTTGAGCTCAGCAAAGCGGGTTCTGGAGGCGGTGACATAGAGCCACATGTTGCTCTGGAGGGCGGCGCCGGTCAGGTCGGCGTCTGAGATGTCAGAGCGGTGCAGGAAGACGTTGTGGAGGCGGACCTCGCGCATGGAGACGCCCTGGAGGTTGCTGTCCTCAATGCGCAGGTCTTTCAGTTCGGCGCGCGTCATGTCGATGTAGCGCAGATCCTTTTCGTTGAAGGCGCTGTGCGGGTAGGTTAAGAGCGGCAGCATGGCGTTGATGTGGACGGTCTCTGCGGGGCGTTTGAAGTCCGAGATGTCGATGATGCGCTCGTGTCCCGAGGTGCTGAACCCGCTGAGCACGGCGGCGAAGAACATCCAGGCGGGGATCTGCAGGACGGTCATCGCGCGGTAGACGCGCGGCGCTTTGCCGACCGTCATGCCCAGGGTGCACAGGCCAATCAAGATGGCGGTGCCAATGAACATGCACCAGGGCACGCCGTCGGGTCTGAGCACGATGCCGTGCCGGGTCATGGACCACCACGGCTCCCACCACTCTTTCATGGCCGTCAGCGTGACCAGCCCCATCAGCACCAGGATGCCAAAGGAGACGACGCCAAGTACGCCGCTCTCGCTGCGCCAACGCTCGTCTTTGTGCAAAGGCTGCCAGAGACCACGCTGGTGGGGCTTGGTGGGGTGTTCGGCGGCGGCTTCAAAGCGCCGGTCGCCAAGGCTCAGCGCCACGCGCTCCAAGATGTGTTTGCCCCAGGTGACGCGGTCTTCATACTGTTCCAGACCGCCGACGTGCAGGGCGCTGCGCTCGGTCAAGATCATCGGCGGTCCGTCGTGAACGGGGATGGCCGAGATGTACTGGAGCGCGTGCAGCGGCTGGCGGCGTCCGTTGATGGTGATGGTCGAGCCGTTGATGGCCAGTGTGTTGTGTGAGCTGGGCGTGCGGCGCCGGATGAACTGAATCGCAAACGCCAGCGGCAGCGTCACAATCCCCACGATGCAAATGACCATAATGAAGCGCAGCCAGCGGTCGACGTTGACCTCGTGGTTGTCCTCATTGAGCGTGCTGGCGATGTCCGGAAAGCTGTAGACGGTTTTGTTTGGTCCGTTGAACTCGCACAGCGGAATGGGTTTGTCTTTGCCCTGCGCTGTGCGCCCATCAATGTCCTGGGTTTGGCCCTCGGCCATGTTGAGGCCCTGAACCCAGCCAAGCTGACGCCCAATGCGTTCGGCGGTGTTGGCCTGGATGTCGTTGGCCGTCTGGCCCCCAATCCGAGATTTCAGTCCCCAGTTGTTCTTTTTGGCGATCTGCCACAGCGCCCAGTAGAGCAGCGGGGTGCTGTGATGGGGCAATGAAAACTTATGGCTTGTGTCGAGACCCTGGCAAGGAATGCCCCAGTGTTGGTAGCGGTCGGTGGGTTTGGCCCCAAAAGAGGTGTCCATCAGCGCCTTGAGCACGAGGTTGCCGTTGTCCAAAGCGGGTTCAAAGGGCGTGCCGATGGTCAAAATCTGTCCGTTGGCGATGTCGAGCGTCAAATCACCGTGGGTCAAGGTCTTGATGCGCCGCAGATCGGGCCAGAGCGATGGCTCGGTGTCGAGGGCCAGCTCGCTGCTCAAGAGCGAGCGCAGGCGCCTCAAACCACTGCCAAGCCCAATGGCCAACGCCACCACCAGCGAGCTGCAGCCCACCGCCGCCAGCATCATCAACCCCATGTGACGGTTTACCGAGAGCCCCAGCACAATCGACACCACAATGGCCAACGAGAGGTAGGCGCTCAGCGCGCGCCAGAGCAAGGTGCGCAGCGCACCCAGATCGACGTGCCTTAAGGTCCGAAACGTTGGCGACGGTTTGGATGCTGATTTGATGGGGGGGTGGGGCGAGCCCGTACCTGGGATGATAATGCGAGGGTCGTTGTTATTTTCTTTGGCGTTCATGGATCTGGAGTCTTCAAGAGGGCGGTCATGGGGACCTTTCTTGACCTTTGGGGGGCTTTGCCTCCATGGTCATGCTCTAGGCGCGAGCCATGAACATACACCAACCTGGGCGTTGGGTTGAAGGTCACCTTGTTGGAGCTTATCAAATAAGCATTGGTCGGGCTTATGGGGCCGGGTTATCCTAAGGTCGGAACAACAATAGGCGATGGTTATGTGCTGGGGAAGGTCATCGGGACTGGCGGCTCAAGCCTTGTCTACCGCGCCACACAGCTTTCAATGGACCGCCCTGTGGCGGTCAAGTTTCTCTCGCCGCTGTTGATTGAAGACCCCGTTATTGCGCGCCGCTTTGCGCAGGAAACGCGCATCAACGTCCAACTCCAACACCCCAACCTCATTGAACTCTACGACGCCGGCATCACCCCCGATGGGTTGCCCTACATCGTCATGGAACTGCTCGAAGGCCAGACCCTGGCCCAGGCCATCGCCGCCATGGGCGGAAAAGGCATGGATCCCGAGCGCGTCGGCACACTGGCTCGCCAGATCCTCACCGGCCTTGGCGTCGTGCACGACGCCCAGATCATTCACCGAGACATCAAGCCCAGCAACATTTTCTTGTGCCCCTTCACCGGCAGCGGCGAGCTGGTCAAAGTCCTCGACTTTGGCATCGCCAAGGTCGTTACCCCCGATGTTAAGAAGGGCCTGCCGTTGCTCGAAACCTCGCGCCTGGGCGGCGGCCGCGTCGGCTCACCCCGGTACATGGCCCCCGAGACCGTCAAACGCGATCCGCCCTCGTTTGCCACCGACCTCTTCAGCGTCGGCCTTGTGCTCGGAGAGCTTATCGCAGGCTCACCCATCATCCCCGGCACCAGCGTCCCCGAGGTCTTGATGCGCCTCAAGCGCGGCCCAGCGCTGGCGCTCCCAAACGCTGTGCACCACTCGCCCTTTGGCAAGATCATCAAGCGGTGCCTCGATTTTGATGCCTCCGAGCGATACCAGAGCTGCGACGAGTTGCTCTGTGACATCGTGGCGGTGGGCGTGGGGGGTGAGGAGACGGTTCAGTTTTCTTCTTTTGAGGCCCTCAAGCGCTACGAAGAAGGGCGTTTGGCCTTTGAACAGGCCAGCACCGGGGCCTACCCGCCGACCGGCGGACTGGAGCCCATTTCGCAAGACGAGAACGACGAAGCCTCCGGCGATGAGCCCTCCGAAGACGCTGAAGACACCCAGGAGCATGTCTTTGAACTGCCTGGCCGCGCTTTCCCCCAGGGGCCAGGGCGCGCCGAGGGCAGCATGCGCTCGACCTACCCGGGGCAGACCGAGTTTATGGACACCGCGCTGGCCGAATCCGAAGCCCAGCGCCGCCTTGGGCTGCTGCGCGGTGACACCATCCACGAACGCACCGCCGTCGAAGACGAGCCCAAGCCCGACACCAGCGCACGGTTCTACTACGCCGTGGCCTTCGTCGCCGTGGTGCTGGCCGTCATCATTCTTGTGGTAGGGCTGGTGGTGCTGGGCTTTTTCTCTCCCAAAAAGGGCACCCAGGGGGCACTGCCCCAGGAACACATGACCCTCGATGCCCCATGGTTGACACCATCGGCGTCCATGCACAGCGCCAAAGCGCAGGAGCAATGAGGCAAGAAGAGTATACCGTGGCCTTTGTGGCCCAACTGTTGGTCAAGCACAACATCCTCGACGCCCACAAAGCCCGCGAATGCATCAACAAAGCCCCCATCATCCAAGCCCGGCTTGAAAAGGAGCAAAAAGAGCGCGGCGCCTCCCAGCGCTTCATCCGCTACGAAGTGTCGCCCTCCGAGGTCGTCGCCAGCATGGAGATGACCGCGCTCGATGGCACGGCGGTGGACGAAGACCGCATCATGGAGCTTCTGGCGGGCCACGCCGGGCTGCCATACCGCAAGATCGATCCGCTCAAGCTCGACGCCGACTTGATTTCCGAGACCATGACCCGGCCCTTTGCCCAGCGCCACGTCTGTCTGCCGCTGGAGCGCCGTGGGATGCGTCTGGTCATGGCCATCGACAACCCCTACGACTTGACGCTTCTGCACACCCTGCGGGACTTCACCCAGCACGAGATTGAGCAGGTCGTTGCCTCCAAGAGCGACATCCTCAAGTCCATCACCGAAATCTACGGCTTTAAGAACGCCGTCAAGTCCGCCAACGCCGAGCTTGCCCGTGGTCCCGACATCGGCAACCTTGAGCAGCTCGTCCAACTGAGCAACGTCAATGACCTCGACGGCGAAGACCGCCACGTCATCAAGGCCGTCGAGTACATCTTCCATTACGCTTTTGACCAGCGCGCCAGCGACATCCACATCGAGCCCAAGCGCCAGTCTAGCCTCATCCGCATGCGGATCGACGGCGTCCTGCACGACATCTACAACCTGCCCCGACACGTCCACCTGGCCGTCACCAGCCGCATCAAGATGCTCTCGCGCATGGACATCTCTGAGCGGCGCCGCCCCCAGGACGGGCGCATCAAGACCGAACGGGCAGGGCGCGAGGTCGAGCTTCGTGTCTCCAGCATGCCGGTGGCCTTTGGCGAAAAGATCGTCATCCGCATCTTTGACCCCGAGGTCGTCCTGCAAGAACTGTCCGAGGTCGGCTTCTTTGAGGACGAGTTGACGCTCTGGCACGAGTTTATGAACCGCCGCAACGGCCTGGTGCTCGTCACCGGTCCCACCGGCAGCGGCAAGACCACCACGCTCTACTCCACGCTGCGCAAGCTGGCCGACCCGCGCATCAACATCACCACCATCGAAGACCCCATCGAGTTGATCGTCGAAGAATTCAACCAGTGCCTGGTGCAGAGCCGCATTGGGGTGACCTTGGCCAGCGCGCTGCGCACGGTGCTGCGTCAGGACCCGGACAGTGTGATGTGCGGCGCGATTCGCGACGCCGAAACAGCCCAGATGGCCGTTCAAGCGGCGATGACCGGTCACCTGGTGTTCAGCACGTTGCACACCAACAACGCCCCAAGCACCATCAACCGCATGGTCGACCTTGGTGTGGAGCCCTTTAAGCTGGCCTCGGTGCTGGTGGGGGTCATGGCGCAGCGCCTTTTGCGCAAGGTTTGTGACCACTGCCGCGCTGAAACTGGCCTGACCACCGAACAGGCCTCCATGTTGGACATCAAGATCCCCGCTGGGCAGGACTTCAACCTGCCGGTCCACTACGGTGTGGGTTGTGTGCGCTGCCGCAACACAGGCCTCTTTGGGCGCACCGGCATTTTTGAGGTCATGAAGATCACCTCGGGCGTCCGGCGTCTGATCAAGCAGGGCGGCACCGCCGAGGAGCTCTACGCCGCTGCCCGCGCCGACGGCATGCGCAGCCTCAAAGAGTCGGCGGTCCACAAAATGGCCAGGGGCATGACCAGCTTTGAAGAGGTCGCCTTTGTGCTTGGCGAGACCGTCTGAGAGCCCCCTCCAACGCCAGGCCTTCTGGTTGAGCGCGAATCGCTGTGTTGGCCAAGGCTGCAGGGCAAAATACTGGGGTGCGTGGTGCCCGTTGAGCATCGGCGCGGTCAGGTTTTTGATGCGACCTTGGCCAGCGCCTTGGTGATTTTCTTAAAGTGCATTTTGGAGCAGGTGGTGTTGGCGCCGGCGGCCAGTAAGCGTCGGTTGCCGCGTTCGTGTGAAGAGATGGCCACGATGGGGACTTTCTGAGTGGGAGGGCGTTGGCGAATCCAGGTGACGAGCTGGTTGCCTTTGCCGTCGGGGAGATCAAAATCGACCAGGACAGCGTCAAATGACTCGGAGTCGAGCGCGCTGCGGGCGGCTTTGAGGGTGGCTGCGACTTTGACGTCGTGAGACGTCAGGAAGTTGTTGCAGGCCAGGGCCGAAAAGGTGGGGTTGTCTTCGACCATCAGAATTTTCATGCGTGGATCCTTGCTGGAGTTTATGTCCAGGGGTCGTCTTCGTCGTTTTCCTGGGCCCACAGCGGGTTGTGAGCCCCGTCGCGCAGTGCCATGGCTGTGTCGCGGATGCCCGCTAGGATGTGTTCAAGACGTTCGAGGTCATTGACTTCACCATCTTCTGTCCATTCAAGGACGTTGTCATGAAGGCGCAGGGTCGGGGCAAGCTGGCCCAGCTTGAGCAGGTCTAGCCGTGCTCTGGCGGTTAGCGCCTGGCAAGCGGCGATGTCGTCTTTGGCGCGCAGCTCAAAGCGCCGGTCAAAGTCGGCGTCGCCGGTGATGATCCTGTGCATGTCGGGGTTGCGGGGTTGGATGAGCAGGGGTTGGTTGGCGTGCAGTTCCATGTCGGGCAGCCCGCAGTCGCCCAGGCTCACCCAGGCGCGCGTCATGCGCCCATGGCCCGGGACATCGCTGAGCGCTTCGACGTGGACGCTGAGGTCGCCGACGCTGCCGACGACTTCGCGTTCAACGGTGCGGTCTTCAAGCAGGTAGCCGTGGGTGAAGGTCAGGTCAAAGTCCAGGGCCAACTGCTCCCAGACCTGGTTGGCGCGCTCTTCGATGAGTTCCCTGCGGTTTTGCAGGCCCACCAACGCTGTGCTGATTGTCGCCATTGTCAGCGCCGGCAAAACCAGCGCCATCAGCATCAAACCACCATCCACCTTGTATTCTCCTGGTCAACATTCCCTTTCAGACAACACCAACGGTGTGGTTTGAAAGGGGGCCGGGTAATGCACTGCGATGCCTAACCCCTTTGATCAAGTTGTCTATCATCACCCCATCTGTCACCCCTTGATTTCAAGGAGACGGCAGGATTTTTTTCCGGCCCGGCGCTGTCGGGGCTGGTGGTCCTTCCAAGCCAGGGTTTTCTGGAGCTTCTGATGCCTTTTGAGGTGGCGCTTGATCAGACGCCGATGGAGAAGGGACGCTGCGCCTGGGCTTGATGGATGCGCTGAACCATCCCCCGGTCAGCGCGTCCAGTTCGGCGGTCAAGGCTTCAATTTCCAGTTCAATGGCCACGGCGTCCAGACGCTGCATTGGAGGCACCAGCAGGCGCTTAAGCTGGAGGCGGCGGCGCTGAAAGTAGACCTGGGTGACCTGCTCCAGGATGAGTTGTCTCAGACGCGCCTGACGCGTGGCGGTGGTGGCGACATCAAGCTCATCCGGGTTGAACACGATCTTGGACAAGTCCCACCGGGCGCCCACGCCCGCTCTCCAGCGCTCGCCCTGGTCATCGTCAAAGGTCGTGGTGGTCTCCTCGACATTGAAACCCTTGTCCAGGTCCTCCCGCGTGGAAAAATCGTCGTCGCTGTGGTGTTCAAGCTGCCAGAAGCCGTCGAGGGCCTCGGGCGCCACATACGCCCACCGAGCCCTTTGCCCCCAATTGTCCAACGCCTGGGTGTCCATGCGCGCATGCATGATGGCGGCCCGCTGGGTGGCCTGGGCCGTGGGCTCGTGGTCAAAGTACGCCATGGCTTTGCGGACCTCGTCTGAGAGGTTGGGGTCTGCGTGGGCGATCGCGGCGGCCGCGCAAAGCCAAAGCGCCGCGATGGGCAGGCCAAGGCTGTGTTGTGGTGTGAACTGGATGCTGGGAGAGGTCTTCATGGTGGATAGGCTCCTGTGGTCAGTGCGCTGAGCTGGGCGCTGAGCGCGTCGATGGTCAATTGCCGTTCAAGGCGCTGGTCCAGTGGTTCGAAAGGGCCCCAGGCCGCCGCGTCCAGTTGGTGCTGGCGCACCTGGAGGTGGAGGCCAGTGATCTGGGCCGTCAAGCGGCGCGTCTGAGCGCTTTGGGCTGCGGTGACGGTTTGAAGGCGGCGGCGTTCATCGGGCCAGGCGACCCATTGGGTCACGTCCCATAAGGCCACCACTTGCCATCGCCAGCGTCGTGCGTGGGTTTGTTGGTACAGGGTGTGAGAGCGACGATGGGTGCCACCAAACTGGGCGTGGAGTGTGGGGGCCAGCGCGCTCCAGGACAGCCGCTGCTGCGCATCCGCCAGCGGGCGGAGCCCTGCGACGTCGATGGCGCGTTGAATCAGTTCATTCAATGGGGGTTGCGAGGCCCATTGTGCTTGCAGCGCTTGCAACGCGGCGCGTCGGGCTTGGAGCGCCCTTGGTTTGACGCAGATCTTCAACCCGCGTGCTGTTCCTGCTGCCACGCCAAGACCAAAACCCCCAGAAATCACCCGTGTTCCTCTGGGCAGTTGTCCTTGTGACGTCCAACGGCCGTCTGAGAGGCGCCACAGGTGGTGCCCATCGCTGATCACAGGGGTGTTTTGATGAAAGACCAGATGTTTGATCGGCCCATTGGCCTTCGATGGGGGATCTACGCGCTCCCCGCGCGGT
>CAKZKQ010000297.1 GCA_937123825.1 uncultured Pseudomonadota bacterium | reverse complement strand
CTTTGGCCTTGAGGCCTACGGCTATGACTGCCACGTCTCCTACGCGTATCCCGGAGGGTTGAACCTGGAGACCCAACAGGGCCGTTGAAGGCGGCACAAAACCTCCTCCCGCACAAAACCATAAAAAGAACTGACCCCGTTGACCCCGTTGTCACCGGGGTCTTTTGCTTTCTGGAGCAAAAAGCGAACAAAAAACGCAAAAAAAGACGGCACGGGCGTCACAGCTCGCCCCCTTGCCCGCTAACCCATCAGATGCCCCAAGAGCCGTGGGTCGAACCATCCCAAAAGGTCAAAGGTGCCCACGACCCACGGCTCGGGTGGCAATTTCTCTCCCCTTCCCCCGCCAGAGAAATCCCCTCTGCACACCAGCACACCCATCCCAGGGTGCGTCAACTCGGCTTCGCCGAGTCATTGTGTAGCGCTGGTTTACTTCCGAGTATTTAAAACATCGATTTATTTTTCTAAGCGACGGCTTTACCCTGAAAGGGTCCGGGCGACGAGGCTGTGCGCGGACGAGGATTCATGTGGGGACCATCCGCAGCGTCGACGCGCCTTGTTTGGATGGCCTCCCCAAATACTGTGGTGGGGCATTGTGATGGGACGTCGATGGCATTGGACAGTGGTGGGCGCGGCCATGGTGGCTGCCGTGGTGGTGGCAGGCTGCGAGGACGACACCACCTATACGGGCTCGGACTCCATGGCGGACACCAACAATGACGCCAACAACGACGCAAACAATGATGGGCCCAACAACGACGTCAACAACACTGGCAACAACGACCAGAACAATGGGCCCAACAACGACACCAACAATGATGTCAACAACGACGGACCCAACAACCAGCCCAACAACGAGCAATGCGTAGAGCAGTGCGGGGGCGGTTTTGCCTGCATCGGCGGTCAGATTCTGGCCTGTGATCAGACCGCAGAGTGTGGTCAGTGCGGCTGCACGCAGCCCATCGACGCCGATCCATGCGATTTTGGATGCATTGAGGGCGAGCAGGCCGAATTTGCGGTGGCGTTGTGTGAGGAGGTGCCTTGCGGCTGTGCCACCGACGAGGACTGCGGGCTCGATGGTTTGGTGTGCTCAGACTGCGAGTGCGTGGAAAATCCGGTCCCGGCTTGTGAGGAGGTCTGTCAGGAGCGCGTCGCCAACGAACCTGACCTTTGCCCCTTTGATTTCTTCCACGATGAGTCTTGCGAGGCGAGCTGCGCAGAGATTCGTGGGCGCTTTGGTCCTGACGTGGTGGAGGCGCTCGATGAATGCCTGGTGACCGACCCGCTGTGTTTTCAGGGTTTGAACGACTGCATGTACCAGTTGCTCTACCCGGAGGGGGTGCGCGCCGATGTGGAGGCGAGCGCTCTGGCAGGGTTTGAGGCTTTTGCGGGCATGCCGGTCACCGCAGGGATCACCAGCGAAGATGGTTTGTTGGTGACCAACGCCATGGTGGACCCTGAAGGTCAGTGGGCGGTGAACTGGTTGGCCGCCGACCGCTTTCCCATCGAGAGCCTCTCGGTGCTCTACTTCATCGACGTGGACGGGGACATGACCTGCAACGCGCAGGTGGATCACGCTGGCGTGGGGCGCATTGGGCGCGGCGATGACTTTGAGCGGCCCTCTTACAGCGGTGAGATCATTTTTGATGAGCGCTCGCTGGCGTTTGTGTGCGATGAGTTCAACTTCTAAGCCCACCAGGACCCATCAACAACCCCGGCATTGACCGCAGGCGTCGAACCCTCAGTAGAACTCTTGCTCGACGTATTGCTTGGCCTCTTTGAGCCCCATCCCGGTGGCCGCGCGCACGACTTTGATGGCGTTGATTTTCTTACCCCTGTTGCACAGATCCCTGGCCTCAACGATCCAAGCGGCCTGGGCGGCTTGCTTGGCGGCCTCGATGGCTTCGCGCACATCAAAGCTGGTGGCACTTTGGCTGACCAACACGGTCATGTTCAACTCGGTGCGGGGGATGATCTGCTCAATGGTCCAATGGTCCAACTCAAGCTCATTGAGTTGGATGGCCAATGAATCCAGCGAGACATCCAACTGTTTCCACATTTTCATGCGCGCTTCTCTCCTTGTTGGTGCGCCCAGGTGCAGGACGCAGCGTTCAGGCCCAACCTCGGGCAAGAAGCGCACGAGGCTCAGAGTACGGGGAGCCCCAAAAGACCTGAACAAAATCAAAGCCTTTATAGGCATGTCTTGGAGCATACACAACCGCCAAGATCCCCAAAAGTTTGGGGCGGCCCTGATGGCGTCAGAACTCACGTAACTCGCTCGCAATAGCGGTTTTGGGCGGCCCTAACGGCGCCAGGAGCCACAGAACTCGCTCGCAATAGCGCTGCTATGGCTTCGCTCGTCCTGAGGCCCCTGCCATCCGTTATTGCTCGCCCAAAACTCGAGCTTCTTCTCTTTTTCTTTTTGAAGTGTTTGGGTTTGCGTGGGCCTTTGGCGGCTTGATGGTCTGTGGCTCAACGCTCAGTATTTCGGCGTCTGACATCCATCATTGCTCGCCCCAAACCCGTCGTTCCTTTGAGTTTTTCTTTTGGAATGGCGTCAGGTTGGTGGCGGCTTGATGGCTTGTGACCCAACGCTCAGTATTTCGGCGTCTGACATCCATCATTGCTCGCCCAAAGCCAAGTGCACTTTGGCGTCAGTCTATGACACTGGCGCCCCCATTGAGCACCTTCTTAATGGGGGGTTGGGGCGTGACCTTGTCTGCCCGTGTAGGGCGATAGACGCCCACATCAAAAGGGACGTCTTGAGCCGCGGTTTGGACCAACACATTTTGAAAGGTCACCCCCAGGCCCTTGCCCTGGCCCAGCGTCCCTTTGTCTTGGAGATGAAAGTGCAGGTGGGGCTCCGTGGAGCGCCCGCTGTTGCCCACCAGACCGATGCGCTGCCCCGCGGTGACTTTCTGGCCGGGCTTCACCGCCACAGAACCGGGCTGAAGGTGGGCGTACCAGGCAAAGACCTCTGGGCCGTGCTGGACAATCACCAGGTTTCCGGGCGCGACATAGGTGTTTCGACGCCCGGGGGTGTTGTCCTCGATGCCGTCAATGACCACATGGACAGTTCCGGCCGCTGCGGCCAGCACGGGGGCACCGTAGATGGGATAATCTTCATTGCGGGAGCCGTCGGTGCCGGGGGCAAACCTCTGCGGCTTGCCGCCGTCCGGACTTTCATGGGGGCAAGAGGCGATGTCCAATGCGCGGCGCTGCTGGACATTGACGGCGTGGCGATTGGTTTTGACCGAGTCCCCACCCCACATCACACAAGACATGGCGCCCAAAGGCCATCGAGGGAGAATCGGCGCGTCGGGGACCACCACCTTGGCGCGGGCTTTGACGGGCTTGACGCTCAACCCCGTCACCAAGCCCTCCTGGGCGGTGCTCAACATCAACGTCCAACGCTCCTGCCCCACCTCCAACGTGTAAAACCGCCGCTCACCATCCAATTTGACAATCGTCCAACGATCCACGCGGCCATGGTCACCCAGCACCTTGCGGCATAGGCCATCAAACGCTTTGGGAGAAACCTTGGCGCGCAGCGTGTCGGAGAGCTGGGCATGAAACGCAGCACACTCCCCGGCCTCCATCGCCTCAACAAACCGCGCCACCTCACGATCCCAGGTGGATTGCCTTGGTGTCTCGGGTTCAACCCCATCAGGCGGCAAGTGTTGAGGCGCACCGCAGCCCACCAGACCAAGGGCCATCACCAACCCAGACCACATCCATGCTTTGTTCATTGGCATAAAACTCAAAGGAGATTCATCTCCAAAGACATCATAAGGCGCACTTTCAAACAACGGCCAGCGGCAAAATCACCTTGCCCCAACCCATCCTGCCTCGCACAACCCCCATGCCCCATAAAACATTCACGGGTTTGGGGCTGCCCGCACAAATGCTCACTGGACATTTGACTCAAACACCGTTCAAACTCTATATTTGGTGCTCATTTGCTCAGCGCAACATCAGTTTACCAACCTCAACCACACACAACACAATGACCACACCATACCCCACCCTTGAACGGCAAGCTCTGGACGACACCCACGCGGTCTGGTCTGGGCGGCTGCCCGATGAGCTTGTGCCCGACGATGACGCCTTTGAAGACCTGTGGAACCTGCACCCCGAAGAGTACCACCTGATCCACATCCACGGCAGGCAGGTCCGCACTCCGCGCTGGCAACAGGCCTACGGGGCCGACTATCACTACACCGGCCAGACCAACCGGGCGCTGGCGCTGACACCACAGATGGAACCTCTGCTCGACTGGGCCAGAGAGCACATCGACCCGCGCCTCAACGGCCTGCTCTTCAACTGGTATGACGGCCAAAAGGGACACTACATCGGCCGCCACCGGGACAGCACCACCAACATGATCCCTGGGACCCCCATCGTGACCCTCTCCATGGGCCAGGAGCGGATTTTCCGCATGCGGCCCTGGAAACAAAAGAATGTCCGTTTGGATTTTACGGTCGATCACGGCTCGGTGCTGGTCGTGCCCTACGACACCAACCAAAGCTGGACCCACGAGGTCCCGGCGTTCAAGCGCTGGACCCAGCGGCGCATCTCGATCACGCTGCGCGGCTTTGAAAACGCGGCTTGAAAACGCAGCTTGAGGGCAAGACAACGGCGTCGCCCAGCAGCCAAAAGCCAGCGACGCCCTCCAAACCCTCTCCAGGCTCTGTCTGACAAATGGGGCCGCCGAGCAACGGGACAATTGTCCGACAGAGCCTAAACGGAATCAGCGCCCTTTAAAGCGCGCCTCGCGGCGCTCGACAAATGACTGAAGCCCTTCGGCGGCGTCTTCGCTGCGCATCAGCGCCTCGGTCTGCTCCATCATCTCATCAATGGCCTGTTGGCGCTTACCCTGCACACACATCCGGGCGCTGGCCAAAGAGGCCTGCACCGCCAACGGGGCCTGCGCCGCGATCCGCTGGGCCAACTCCAGGCCCTTGTCCACCACCTGGTCGGCGGGCAACACCTCTTGAACCAGCCCAATGCGCAGCGCCTCGGCGGCATCAAAAATGTCTCCCGTCAGCAGGTAGCGCATCGCGTTGCCCCATCCAACCACCTCGTGCAGGCGCACCGTGGCCCCGCCAAAGGGCATGATGCCGCGCTTGACCTCCATCTGAGAAAACCGCGTGTCGTCGGCCGCCAGGCGAATGTCGCACGCCAGCAGCAGCTCAACGCCGATCGTCAGACACCAGCCCTGAACAGCGATGATCATCGGCTTGGTCCGAGGCCGCCCACCGCGCAACTCCAGCGGATCGACCCCTTCAGGCGGAAAAAACGACTCGCCCCGGCCCACCGCAGGACCCACCTCGGCCAGATCCAGCCCCGCCGTAAAGTGGTCGCCGTGGGCAAAGAGCAACCCGCAGCGCAGCTCCGGGTCATCCTCCAACTGATTGTAGGCCGCCGCCAACTCCGAGAGCATCTGCAGATTGAAGGCGTTGCGCTTGGCCGCGCGGTCAAGACCGATCATCAGCACGTGGCCGCGCCGCTCGGTGGTGATGGTGGCAGGGGATGTCATGGGCAAAAAACCTCCGAAAACAAAGAAAAGGTGACCACAAAACCACGCGCATTGAGCCACGAAGCCACCCACAATCGCAAGCCCCCCTGGCCACGTTCAACTCAACTCGCCGCTGTCGTCTCCAGGACAATCCGCTCCAGCGTTCGTCTGGCGATCCCAGCCAGCACCGGGTTGCGCCCCATATAATACGACAGCGCCCCCGCCGCGAACGACAAAGCCCAACCCCTGCCGCGACGCCAACAAGCCTCGTCCACGCCGACCGCCGCCCGAAACCGCGCCCTGGCCGGCGCCTCAAACAAGGTCCACGCCGCCATCACATCACACGCCGGATCCCCCACCCCAAGCCCCCCAAAATCAATCACCGACGCCAAGCGTCCCTCGGTCAGCACAACATTGCCCGGGTGCAAATCCCCGTGAAGCCAAACCGGCGCCCTGTCCCACACCGGTGCCGCCAGCGCATCCTCCCAGACCTCCAACATCACCCCGGCGTCCAACACCCCAACCAGCGCCTCAATCGATTCCCGCGCCCCCACGTCGCGCTGCGCCAAAGGCACCCCGCGCCCAAAATTATGCTGCCCTGGCGGCGGCCCGCCCGTCGCATCAAGCCCCTGCAACGCGGCCACAAACGCCCCCAGACGCTCGGCGGCCTCCCCCGGCCGCGCAAACCGCGCCTGCGTCTCGTCCACACCCTCCACCCACGGACACACCGACCACCGCAGCGGATAACCCTCTGCGGCCTCACCGCGCGCCACCGGTGCCGGAATCCTCAGTGGCAACCCTGGCGCCAACTTTGGCAACCACGCCCACTCCTTGTCCGCCTGCGCCACCGCCGAGGCCGCCCTGGGGAAACGCACCACCAACCCCTGACCCAACCTGTAAAGCGTGTGATCCGTCCCCCCCGACGGCACACCCACCAACGGCAAACCGGCCCAACCCGGAAACTGACCATCCACCAACGCCCGCGCCGTCTCCAAAGAAGGCTCAAAACCCACAACTTCCTCCGACATCACCCCTGCCCCAAGGCCCAAAAACAAAGCCAACACTGTCCACAAAGACCCAAGGAATGCTAAAAAAGAACAAGGTTCACCCTCTCATCAACAAAGAGGGGGCCTGGCACTCAATGGGCACCGGCACACACCACTCAATCTTGGAGACATCATCATGCAGACTCCTCTCCCCAGGCCATTATTATTGTGGCAAACGCTCATCATCGCCGCTCTGCTCTCGCTCTCGTCCATCACGTGGGGCGAACCTCAAAAAAGTCCGCAAAGCCCAAAACCCGACATCCTCACCCCGCTGAGCCTCGAACAAGCTCAGAAGCAATGGAAAGCCAAGGGTGACTACTTTCTCTATATCTCCAGCGACGACTGCGGAAACTGCGCCATCCTCGAAAAGACCATGCTCAAGCTCCCCAAAGGGATTACCCAGGGCCACAAGGTCTTTGACATGAGGAACTTTGAGAACGACTGGTACCAGCAAAACTTCTCATTCTTTGACGGTTACCCATCTCTGCTCTTTGTCCGCGACGGCCAGCCGCTCGACGTCCTGCTCGGCGCCGCTCGCCTCAAAGATCTGCAGAACTTCTTTGAGCGCAACCTCAGCCCCAAAGCCATCAAGCATACCGCGCTGAAGAAAACCGACCGGCACACGGTGCGCAAACATATGCGCGCGGGCACCCTACCGAAACAGGCCGACCTCTCTGGTCTTGTCCTTGGGGATGTCCCCACCTGGAAGCTCGATCTTAGCGGCGCCAACCTGCGCGGCACCGATCTGCGCGGCGCAGACTTTACACACACCACCTTTAGCCGCGCCGATCTGACCGGCGCGCGCCTCGACGGCGCCAACGTCTACAACGTCTTCTGGGGAGCGTGCACCTGCCCAGACGGCACCTCCAGCGCAGATCACGGCCATACGTGCCAGGGACACCTGAACGCCAAAACCACCCAGCTCTCCGACAAACAACGGCGCAAGGACTGCAGAACCAGCCTCAAGGCTGCCATTGACGCCCAAGAACCCGACATGGACCCGCAACGCCGCGTTCACCTGCGGTTCGTGGTCTGCCGCTTCGCCACCAAAAACACCGTCACGCTCGACCCCAAATGGTCCTCACCAAGCCCCAAAGAGGCTTACGCGTTGCTCGATGATCCACAACACAACTTTTCCAACAAAAGCGATTTCTACACCAAACACCTCGACGCCCAGACCTACAGCTTCTACCACTTCAAGGCGCTCACCCCTGAAGAAGACGCCATAAAGAGCATCCTGGTCGGCTACCCATCGCCTCAAAAGCCAGGCCCGATGATCATGGAACGCGACATGCCGCGCTGAAACGCGCGCTAATCTTTGTCCAACCCCAGCATCACCTGCATCACGGCGTTGACCTGGGGATCGGATTCAAACTCCACTCTGGGATCAAGGTGCTGGGCCACGCGCATGGACGCGTAGAGGGTTCCCAGAAGGTAGGTGATCAACTGCGCGCGTGGCGGTTGGCGCCGCTCAAGCCAATCCAGGCTCGCCGCCTCCACTGACCCAATCCACGCCCGCGCCGCCATGCGGAAGACCTCCGAGGGCTGCTCAAACCCCAGCTCCTCCACCATCCGCTCCACAATCTGGTCGCGGGTGTCCTGGATGAGCTTGTGGATCTCTTCGTCGGCCCCCAAACCGCCGTGCATCAGCGCCGAAAACGTGCTGGCGCGCTGCTCCACAAAGTTCAGGTAGGCCTCCAAACCCGCCTGAGCGCGCTGCCCTGGGGGCAAGTCCGTCATCGGCTCGATTTCATCAAGCAGCCGCGCGGCCGCCTCGCGCACGCAGGCCACGTAAAAGGCCCGCTTGCCTCCAAAATAATGGTAGAGCAGTCCCTTGGACACTCCCGCCTCGCGCGCAATGTCGTCGATCGACACCTCGCTGTAGTTGCGGGCGCTAAAGAGCTTCAGCCCCAACTCCAGAAGCTGGGCGCGGCGCTCATCGGTCTGCAATCGATGTCGAACAGGTTCACGGCTCATGCTCACGACACTACCACGCACACCCACCGCCTGAATAGACTGCCCTCTCCCAGACCACAACGCCGCCCGGGGAACCCAAAGGGCTCTTTTTGAATTTTATTCAACAAGCCTATTGAACTGAATTCAAAAGCGCCTACAATTGAACTCAGTTCAACAAGGATGCGCAGCGCCCAACTTCTGCGCCCACACCGCCACCCCCTCTCTCAACCACGCAGGAGGCACCAACCCCATGAGCGCCACACCGCTGACCGAAGGCGCGCGCCCTCAATTGAAGGCGCGCAAGATGAACTTTCCGTTTGCCAAGCACCAGAACCCGCCCCAGCGTTACTGGATGGCCGGCAGCCCGTTTTTGACCCACATGTCCAACGGCATCAACCTGCTCTTTCCCAAAGGCGAGCGCTTCTTCATCCGCAGCGTGCGGGCGTTTATGGACCAGATTGAGGACCCGGAGCTGCTGGCGCAGGTCAAGGGTTTTATGGCCCAGGAGGTCCGCCACGGGATGGAGCACGAGACCTTCTTTGAGTTGCTCGAAGAGCAGGGTTACGACACCGAGAGCTTCTTGCAGTGGTACGACAAGCTGGCCTACGAAGTTCTGGAGCCAAGGTTCAGCCCCGAGATGCGCTTGTCCGTGACGGCGGCCCTGGAGCATTACACGGCGATGTTCGGTGAGTTTGCTTTGCAGGACGGGTTGCCCCACGCGCATGAGGCGTTGCAGGACTTGCTCTTGTGGCACGCCGCCGAGGAGATCGAACATAAGAGTGTGGCTTACGACGTGCTTATGGAAGTGGATCCGAGCTACAGAGTGCGCGTGGCGGGCATGGTGCTGGCCACCATCGGGCTCTTGTCCTTCTGGGCAATCGCCACGCGCGACCTGCTCCAGCAAGATCGTCAGATGCGCTCATCGGGCGAGGTAAAGATCGACCGGCGCGGCGTGCGCCAGAAGATGCGCGAGGCGTATGAGGCGTTCTGGGTTCGCCCCACATTCAGGGGCATGGCCACGGGCTTCATGGACTACCTGCGCCCCGACTTCCACCCCGATCAACACGACAACTACCAGCTCGCCCATGACTACCTGACATCCATCGGCCGCCTGGAGCGCTGACCACCAACACACAACACCCCATGCATGTGTCCTGCCCCGCCCCACAGCTGAGTTCACGCACAGCGGCCTTTTGACACCCTTGCGATGGGTGTCATAAACAATACATGGTCCTGTAAAACACACTCGCCATGGCTGCAATCGCCACATCGGCGCCCAAAAACCGTCACACTTCCCCTTGAGACCATCACAATCAGGCCTCCGGCGGCGAGCAACCCACAGCCCATCAACCGACCTCGCCAGACCTCTGAATGGCGCTTACGGAAATGCGGTTTGCCCATGGCTAGAGCCCGCAGACCGCAAGGGCAGAACGCACCGCACACAAAAGGGCAAAAACGGTACGACGGCACCACGATAGAACGCTCAGGGATTCATGAAAGACCAACTGCCCGACTGGCTCCAGCCCCACGATACCGCAGCCCCCAGCCAGGACGACACCAAAGCCCGGCACCTGAAGGTCTTGCGCACGCTTCTGGCCCAGGACTACTTGCGCAGGCCCGACTGGGATTTTGCGCTCAAGGATCTGGCCCGCATGGCCCACTTCGCCTTCAACGCCCAGCGCACCCTGGTGGCCACGCTCCAAAGCGACGGGCAGTGGAGCGCCGTCACCGACGACGGACAGCAACTCCAACCCCAGCAAATCTCTCAGCACGCCTCCACCACCGTCCTCAAGCACATCACCGACCAGCACACCCCCATCATCACGTCCCAGACGCCGCTGCCCTTTCACTCCCAGAGCATGGCCCAACACGCCATCGACAGCGTCATGGCCATCCCGCTCTTCTGGTGGGACGTCGCCGCCTCCAACCCCACCCCAAAGCTCGGCGGCTGCATCTACGCCCACCGCACCCACGCCCAGGAACCCTTCGCACAGCACGACATCGAGCTGGCCACCGACATCGCCCGCGTCGCCCAGCCCATCCTCAACCTCCTCTCACACCTGCGCAGCGTCGAAACCACCCTGGCCCACCACAAGCGCGCCCTGCTCGACCTCAGCACCCCCACCGGCCAACGCCTGGGCACCCTCGAAACCCACGACCCACACTTCACCAACACCGTCGTGGCACCGCTCAAACAAATCGCCCACGCCAACAAAATCAACATCATCATCCAAGGACCCACCGGCGCCGGTAAAACCCACCTCGCCCGGGCCTACCACCTCGAATGCCCACGCCGCGACCACCCCTTCATCACCCTCGACTGCAGCCAAATCGTCTCTGAAACCACCCTCGCCGCCGAACTCTTTGGCTACGCACCCCACAGCGGCTACGCCAACGCCCCCCCCCAGGGAAGGCTCGGCAAAGCCAGTCTCGCCCACCAAGGAACCCTCTTCATCGATGAGGTCGGCTGCCTGCCCGCAGACATCCAACAACAACTGCTGCGTTTGGTTCAGGAAGGGCGTTTCTCGCCGCTGGGCGCCAGCACCGAACAACACGTCGACCTCCAAATCATCGCCGCCACCAACATCGACCTGGCCACCATGGTCAAAGAGGGCCGCTTTCGCGAAGACCTCTACTGGCGACTCCAGGAATTTGTCGTCCACATCCCACCGCTCAACCAGCGCCAGGCCGACATCCCCACCCTCGCCCACCGCTTCCTCAAACAAGCCCTGGTGCGCTTTGACCGACACAACATCCAAGGCCTCTCCCCCCAGGCCAACACACACCTCCAAACCATCGACTGGTCGCAACACGGCAACATCCGGGGACTCGAACACGCCATTCGCCGCGCCGTCCTCCTGGCCCCACCCAACACCACCGTCTTGACCCCGCAAAACTTTGCCTCACACACCAGCACCCAGGCCCCACCCACACCACAGCCCCCCACACGGCTGCGCATGAAGGACTTTCCCACCCAGGAACTCAAACGCGCCCTCCAAAACGCCCTCGAACGCTGCCAGTACAACATCAACGCCGTCGCCCGCGACCCACAACTGCGCCAATACCTCGGCCGCACAGACACCCCCCTGTCGCCCTCAACCATCAAACTGTGGCTCGGCGAACTGGGCATCAAAGACGAACTCCCCAGCAAACGCTCACAAAACCAGGACCTTCAACTCCAAACCATCATCCAGGCCATTCAACAAAATGGATCTGGCACCGCCGCCGCCAAACACCTGGGCATCTCGCGCAATAAACTCGTCTGGACGCTGCGCAAAGAAGGCATGACCATCGGCCAAATCCTCAACACACCCTCCTGACCCCCCACCAACACACACAACTCACATGTGAGAAATCGTCACTCATATGTGAAAACCCGTTACGACTCCCGGGTGGCTTGCAACAGACCATTGGGGTATGCAGGAGCGGCCTTTGACTGCAACGACAACGACCCATCCATCCATCCCGGCGCTTATGAGTTTTGCAATGGTCTGGACGATGATTGTGATGGGCTCGCTGACGAAGACTTCCCTGTGATGACAGTCCACACATACTACAGAGACGGCGACCACGACGGGTTTGGGAACCCTCAGAGCACGGCGCCTGATTGCTAAGCCCCGCCGGGCTACGTGTCCGACAACACCGACTGCAACGACAGCGACGCCAACATCAACCCCCAAATGCCCGAGATCATGGACGGCATCGACAACAACTGCGACGGTTTCGGCTTCTGAGTCCACCGCAACCCAGCACAACCTTCACCCAAAATGAAGCGTGCGTTGCCATCTGGCTGGACGTCCCTGTGAAGATTTTGCGCCTCCCTTGATGGACGCACACTCAAAGCTCTATTCGGGCAGGGTGGCGTCGGGGTCGCAGACATCCACCACGGCGCGCAACGTCTCCACATCGACCTCAAAACGCCCTGGCTTCTCTTCAAGCAAGACCTCGATGAACATCAGGCGGTCTTTGGCAGCGTCGCACATCCCCGCAGAAGCCTCCAACCAGGCGGCGCGCTCGTGGGTGGTGGGGTTGTCAGAATCAAACTCGGCCAGCGCCTGACTGTAAAGCAGCGCCGTCTGAGGGTCTTCAGTGCCGGTCGTCACGGTCAGGAGGCTGTTGAAGTCTCCACCGGTCACTCCCAGAAGCGTTCTGGCGTTGGCCAGGTTGGCGGGGTCGCCATCGTGGGGCGATGCATTCCAAATGAGTTGAGGGGCAAAGGCACAGACCCCCAAACCAATACCAAAAACCAGCGTCATGACCACGCTGCTGATGCGATGGCGTGGCGGCGGTTCGGGTTTGGGATAATCGGGCTCGACCCCCGAAGAGAGCAGGCGGTCATACAAATCGGGGTGGGCGCCGCGCTGGTGGGCCATGACCACGGGCACGATGTTGTGACGGTAGAGCTTCTCCAGGGCCCTGGCGTAAGTCCCCTCTTCACCTTGGTGTTCGTGACCCACTTTGTCGGCGCGCTCTTCCATTTTGCGCCGCACGCGTCCCAGCACAATGATCAGCACAAAAACCACCACCAACGCCGCGATCATGGGCACAATCCCAAACTCCAGGCTCAATGGGATGGTCACCACCAGGAGGCAAAGGAAGATGGCCGGGGTCAGCCGCAAGAGACGCACCATCAGGGGCTCACTCAGGTGTCCCATCTCATGGGCGACGATGGCCCCCAGCTCATCGTCATTGACCACCTTGAGCAGCTCAGCGGTCAGGGCGATGTCCTGGCTGAGCGGATAGGCCAGCGCGTTGGCTGTCTGCCAGTCTACAATCCAGACATTTCGGGGCTGAACCCCGACGCGCTGACCCACCTCAGACACAATCGACATGACCTCAGGCGGCGCTGGCCTGGACCAGCCCAGAAGTTTCATCAGCGGCAAGCCGCCCACCACACCAAAAAAGATGCTGGCCACCGAGCCCAACGCGATGACACCCCAACGCCAGGGCTCCATCGGCACACTCAAACACGCCAACATTGCGCCCAAGACCAGGATGTGAGGGGTTCGCAGCACCATATCGGCGGCCACGATCTTGAGGTAATACCGCACCGAGACCTTGCGACCCGCCAGCAACTGGCTGACCCAACGCCCCGTGACCATCGCCCCCAACATCCCTCCCATCGCACCAAGGATGATGAGAACGGCGCGCGGCGTCGCGGCATAAGGCCCCACAAAAGCGTTGGCCCAGGCGCCCGACAGGAACATCCCCAAAAACATCCCCAACGCCATCTTTCGGCGCGCGGGCCACCACAGCCGCGCCCGCTCGGTCCAGTGAGCCTCGGGCCCCAAACGGCGCGCCTTGATGCTGGCCAACTCCACACCCAGGCGCGTGGCGGCCCAGGACACCACAAAGGCACACACCGGCACCCACAGCGCCCCAAAAAGACGCGCCCACAAGGGGATCTCCTGGATCACACGCTCAACAACAGAGTTCATCCCAATCTCACAACAAGAAAGAAGAGCACAAATCCGCGCCTTGAACCCGCCGCCTGTGCCAACAAGGGTCAGAGAGCATGCGGTCATGGCTCAAAGGGCCAATCCATGGGCTGGTTGGGTTTGTCCGGCGATGCCACGCTGTCAAACCACCTGATGGCCACCCAGACGAGCACACAGCAAAATGCTTTGGATGGCCTCTCACAAAGAGGTGCGACAGGGAGTGTAAAAATGGGGATACGTTTGTCAAGTATCCAGTGGGCAGCGCACCACAAATACCGGCGCGCACACCAGGAACGGCGCCCGATATGACCGGGATGGCAGATGGGCGACGGCGAGAGGCCACAGACGCCGTTTTGCGAGCGCCAGAAGGGCGCTCAAGCGCTCAGCTCAAACCACAGGCGTCCGACGTCACTTTGGCATCATACCAAATTGCAGACGTCCGACTTACTTTCGTCTGCATTTTGGTATCAGTTGGAAGAGACGTTGCTGCCAGAGATGACCTTGGCCTTGAAGGCATCCCAGGAGTCTTCATCGCGGGTCTGCATGACGGGGACGTTGCTGCGCGAGGCGATGGACTTTTCAACGGCCTTGAGGCGGTTTTCGGGCAGCGGGTGGCTGGAGAGGAACTCGGGCGTGGAGGACTCTTGCGAGGCCAACTTGGTGAAGAAGTCCACAAAGCCCTGGGGGTTGAACCCAGCACCGATGAGGTAGTTCATCCCGTGGAGATCCGCGTCGCTCTCATGGTCGCGGCTGTATTTGAGGATGACGCCGTTGGTGGCCATGTCGGTGGCCAACTCGATGGCCATGGACGAGTCTTCACCAAGGGCGACCTTTTGCAGCGCTTCGAGGCCGTGGACGGCGGTCAGGCGCTGCAGGACGTGACGGCGAGTGACGTGGGCGACCTCATGGCTGAGCACGGCGGCCAGCTCGGCCTCGGATTGGCTAAGGATGATCAGGCCAGAGTAGACGTAGATGTGGCCGCCGGGCATGGCCAGGGCGTTGATGGTCTTGAGGTCATCCACCACCTTGAACGAAAACTCGATTTCGGGATTTTTGTCGTCGGCTTTGGCCACCAGCGACTGGCCAAGCTCGGCGATGAAGGCCTGAACCTCGGGATCCTGATGGAGCTTGACCTGCTCTTCAAACTCCTTGGAGACCTGCCTGCCCAGCTTGATCTCCTCCTTGGTTGGGAACATCAGGTTGGTGGCCAGCTTCTCGCCTTTTTCCAACGTGTCACCAATCTTCTCAATCCCAGAGCAGCCCCCCACCGAGGCCGACAGCCCCAGCGCCAAAACCGCACACACCAAAACCCTCACCACCGCCGAGCGGCGACCCAGAATGCTTTTCACCTATTCGTCCTCCTAAAACCGCTTGCGCGCTTCAACATCAATCACTGTCAAAGCTCCAGCGCCCGCATCATACCAAAGTGCAGACGAAAGGCTTGCTTTGAGGCGAGCAATAACGGATGGCAGCAGCCTCGGGACGAGCGAAGCTGTGGCAGCGCCACCGCAAGTGAGTCACGTGGTTGCTGACGCCGTTAGGGCCGTCACAAAGTAAGTCGGACGTCTGCACTTTGGTATTGCTCAAAGAGAGACGTAAACAACGGTAAGACACATCTCGTTTTGGGTGCCCCAACCGGCCGACACAGGCTGGTCGGTGTTGGAGGTGTCGAAGGTGCAGGAGATCTCCCAGATGTCGTCGGGGGTCAGCGTGACGGGTTCGTTGTACCAGTAGACGCGCTGCCAGTCGTAGTCCCAGTTGTTGACCTCGGCCAGGCATTGGGGCACGGCGTCATCGCCCGCGCTCTCGGAGCGGATGGAGGCCTTGAGCTTGACTCCGTGGCTGTGCATGTGCGGCATCATGCCCCAGAGCTTGATGTTGATCGGCACGCCGATGTCGCCCAGCGAGAATCCGCGGGTGTAGTCGTAGGCCGTTTCACCGGCGGGGATGACGTCGCCAAAGGCCAGCAGGTAGTCCATGTAGAAGGGGATGAGGGTCGTCTCGACACTCTCTTCGAGGCGCAGCGCCACCCGGCTGACGTCTGAGCTGCCGATCTGGGCATCATCGATCAGGTTGTAGTGCATCTGGACGACCATGACGTTGCCCGCCTCAATCGGGATGCCGGTGCCCTCAGGCAGGCTCACCGCGCCCTGGCCAGGGGCCCAGGCGATGGGGTCAGACTCGATCTCGACCCCGGGACCGGCCTGCGCAAAGCAAGGCCAGCCAAGGCGGTCGGGGCTCTCGGCGTCAAGCTGGGCCATGCGCTCGGCGTTGGTCATGCCATCGACGCCGGACTCGGCGTTGGGATCCACAAAGTTGGCGATGACGTGGTGGACAATGGCCTCGTTGCCGGGGAAGACCTCGTAACCGGTCAAAAAGCGGGTCTCGTCCAGGTCGTCCATCTCGACCAGGAAGCAGCGGTACTCGTCAAACTCGGCCTCGGGCGTGCCAAGGCGCACCGGGCTGAACTCGGGCGTCATGAAGTCGTGGGTGGTCTGCATCGAGATGCCTTCGGCGGGGTTGCGCTCTCCGGGTGTGCCTTCGAGCATTCCACCATCGACCCAGCCTTCGAGCGCCGCCAGCGCCTCGTCCGAGAGCCACTCGTTGTGGCTCCAGTCCCCACAGGTCCCATCGCCCGTCACCAACCACGGCGGCATCGTCCGCGCCTTGGTCGAGGCCACAATCGCCGGCCCCCAGGTCTTGACCTCTTCGTAGGTCTCGAAGGTGAACGGCGCCACGCCGCCGGTCCTGTGACAGCTCATGCAGCTGGCGTCGAGCACCGGCGCCACGTCCTGCCAGAAGGTCAGCCCCTGCTCCTGCTCGTCGGGATCCTGCTCGTTGTTGACGGCGTTGTTATCCTCATCGCCGACCACAGGCTGGCCGCTGTCGCCATCGTCTCCGCAGCCAGACAGCGCCCCCACCAGGCACAACGCCGTCAACACCGCACTCCACGGGCTCTGGCCCAAACTTTGAATCTTCCAAGCCATCATTGAAACTTCTCCACATCGAAGGTCAACAGATTCCACGTATTGTTGCCGTGATTTCTTACATGAAAGGTCACAGGGGTCCCCGCAGGGGCCTTGATTGGACTGTCAATGGACTCGTTCCAGGCGTTGGCAGGCCCCGGGATGGGGCTGGTCTGCTCCCAAACCACCTCGTCGCCAATCGCCAGCGCGATGTGCCCTGTTGCGGGCTCCGCGCCTGGAAAAAAGAGCACCGAGTGCCAGGCGACGATCGTCAGCGTGTCACCCACGTCCACGTCCGTCAACAACGGCTGAACCGCTGAAAAATGGTCGCACACGCCCGTGTCCACCTCGATCCCGCCAAGCTCCTGCGTCAACGCCCCCCTCTCACAAGAGGCATCCTCCGCACGAACGTTGGCAAAAGGATCTTCGTCCGCACCAACCTGACGCCAGGAATCGGCGGCGATCAGCGGCTCCACAACCAGCTCGCCGGGCTCAATGGACTCAGGCTCGGACTCCTGAGCGCAGCCCCAGACCATCAAGAGCAGCAACAGACACACGACGTGCAAGCCATACTCATTGATAGAGACACATCGGCCATTTCCCGGACCGCCACCGGCGTCCATGACAGACACACTGCCCCGAACCCATGATGGCCGAACGCCAAAGCGCCAACGCACATTGTGTATCAAGGCCCCAAACAAGCGACCCACCCATCCCTCCCAAGCCCCAACGCGCCAGCAGTGCCGCCCCCCCACCCCCCCTCGTTACCCTTCGCATGCCTCGACGCATCCCGACTCACATCTAGACCGCGATACAGTGTCATCTTGTGTGCTGGTAGTGTATACAAGGCTGCCATCAGCAGATGCAGCACATCGTACCACGGCTTCAATCCATCACGATTCTCAGCTCGCAAGGCGGCATTCAGCCCACCGTAGATGGTCCGGTCGCCGCCTTCCATGGTGTACAGAATCAGCATGATCATCATGTCGTCCGTCAAGGCAGCATACTCC
>CAKZKQ010000296.1 GCA_937123825.1 uncultured Pseudomonadota bacterium | reverse complement strand
ATTTTGGCGAAAGTGGTTCGTTTTTGGGGGTCGGATGGGCTGGTTTGGCGGCTTGTGGGGCCTGGGGATTGAGTTTTGGGGGGTGATGGAGGCTTGTGGGGCTTTCCAGGGGGATTTTTGGGGGGTGGGCTTTTCAGGGGGGATGAGGTCTGGTAGAGGCTTGCAGGGCTTTCCGATGGGGTGATTGGGGCCCCGGTGGTGTTTGGGGGCGAAGGTGGGCGGCGATAGCCCGCCTCACCGAGTGGCCCTTGAAGTTGAGGACCAGCGCCGTCACCATCCACAAAGGCCGGCAGGGCAGGCGAGCTTCGCCGCCTACCCTGCCCCGCAAGCCGGGCATTTGCGCGTGGGCGCAGGCACCAAGACCATAAACTTCGCCAGCCGCACGACCCAACCACCCCAAACGAAGCAATTTCGACGAAATGCCCAACTCGTACCGGCGGAGCCAAGAACCCAACCCATCGCAAATGCCATAAGTGAGCGAAGCGAACGAACCACAAGGGAGCCAAGCGCAGCGCCGGCAACCGAACCAAAAGCCCCAAAGGGGCGAACCAAAAGCAAGTCCAGCGAAGCGCAGACGCCGCGAACCGCGAACGAGCGACCGAGCGCAGCGAGGAAGCGAAGAGAGCCAGCCCATGTTTGTTGATGAAGTAAAGTTTAATGTGGAAGGTGGCGCGGGGGGCAATGGGATTGTGGCCTGGCGTCGGGAGAAGTATGTGCCTTTTGGGGGTCCCTCTGGGGGCGATGGGGGTCGCGGCGGGTCGGTGATCATTCGCGCGGTGGCCAACCTGGCGACCTTGATGGACTTGCGCTACCGCAGGGTGATCAAGGCGCCCAACGGCAAGGGCGGCGGGCCAAAGAACATGCATGGCCGCCAGGGCAACAACACGGTCTTGTCGGTGCCGGTGGGGACGCAGGTTTTTGATGAGGGCACCGATGAGCTGCTGGCGGACCTGGTCGAGGTGGACCAGGAGGTGATGGTGGCCGTTGGGGGGCGCGGGGGGCGCGGAAACGCGCGCTTTGTGTCGTCGACGAACCGGGCGCCGGACTTTGCCGAGGAGGGCCGCCCGGGTCAGCTGCGCGATGTGCGCCTGGAGTTGAAGCTCCTGGCGGACGTGGGGATCATCGGGTACCCGTCGGTGGGCAAGTCGACGTTGATCAGCGTGATCAGCAACGCCCGGCCCAGGGTCGCGGCGTACCACTTTACGACCCTGTCGCCCAACCTGGGCGTGGTGGGTTGGAAGGACTTTCAGTCTTACGTGGTGGCGGACATTCCGGGGCTGATCGAGGGCGCCGCCGATGGCAAGGGGCTGGGCCACCAGTTTTTGCGCCATGTGGAGCGGTGCTCGATCCTGGTCCACGTGCTCGACGTGCCGCCAGACTTTGACGACGGCACCGGGATCGACTGGACCGAGCGCGATCCGATCGCCGACTTTGAGCGAATCAACCGGGAGCTGGAACTCTTCAACCCTGAGCTGGCAAAGCGCGACCAGATCGTGGTGCTCAACAAAGTCGACCTGCCCTATGTTCGGGCGCGTCAGGAAGAACTGGAGCAGCACTTTGCGGACCAAGGCATGACCA
The DNA here is from genome assembly GCA_937123825.1 of uncultured Pseudomonadota bacterium. Classification (GTDB taxonomy): domain Bacteria; phylum Myxococcota_A; class Bradymonadia; order Bradymonadales; genus CAKZKQ01. The sequence continues at coordinate 3,495 of CAKZKQ010000296.1, read as the reverse complement.
TGTTGACGATCTCGGCCGCCACACGTCAGGGCCTGGGGGCGCTGGTCGATGAGATGGGCCGCCGCGTGGTGGCCCTGCGCGAAGGTACAGACGAAGACGATTACTGAAGGCGGAGCGCGAGGCTTCCTGCAACGCACCTGGTCGGAACCGAGCACTTCCAGAACAATGGGAGTCCACAGATGGCGGAAAACAATCCTTACAGGCAGATGCTGGTCGACTTTGAGCGGCCCGGGGACAAGCGCCAGTGGGTGCAGCAGGCCGAGGCCATGGTGGAGCGCGCCGAAGCCTGCGACGACACCAGCCATGAGCGCGTCTGCGTGCACCATGAGTTGATCATGGCGCAACACAGCCTTGACGAGGTGGGGTACGCCCCGGCCATCCTTGAGAGGGTCGAGGCGCTGATGGCCATCAAGCAGGGCATGGATCCGATGAGCGGCCAGTGCAAAGGGTGCTTGTTGGGGTCCAAGGCCGACGCGCTGATGGCGTTGGAGCGCTATGAAGAGGCCCGCGCAGCGCTCCAGGAGAGTCTGGAGAACTCGAGCAAGGACGGGCGCAGCAAGTGGTGGGCGCTGAACAAGACCGCCGAGGCGCTCTGGGATTTGGCCCGGATCGAGACGCTGCTGGGCAACCCCAAGGCGGCGCGCGAGGTGGTGGCGCGCCACGATGACGAGCGCCGCTTTGCCATCGAGTGCGCCCAGGCCATGATCGACAATCCCAACAACGCCCAGCACCACGGGCACTACCGGCACACGATCCAGAACGCCAACGAGGCCATCCGAGAGATGGCGCTGCTGGATCTGGCCGCCCACGGCAAATACCTCCAGGCCGCCGAGGGCATCGCGGCCTACCTTGGGGAGCTGGGCGACGGGGGCTCGGGCATGACGTCGATCATGCACGCCGTGGTCACGGCAGCGGCCGCAGCCGAGGCCTGGGAGGCGCTGTTGGCGCTGGCGCCGATCGTGGGGCCGGAGTTTGAGTCCAGAGGGGCGGTGCGCCGCCTGGCGCTGCTGCGCCTTCACGTGGCCCGCGCTCACTTGGAGTTGGGCGATCGGATCAAGGCCCGCACGCTCCTCTTTGAGCTCGAAGACGGCCAGAGCGATCTGATCGGCGCCGACATGGAGCCTTTGCTCGAAACGCTGCGCCAACGCCTGCGCGACGCCCTCTAAGAGCCGCCCTCCCAAAGGCACTCCGAAGCATCGAAGCCGCCCGCCGTTTTCGCATGGCCTCCAAGCGCTCCACAGCCCAAAACCGACACTCCTGCGGGCTGCAGCGCTGGCCTCCAAACCCTGCCCACACGATTGTCAGGCTTCAAACCGACCGGAGAGAAGATCTGCCGCTGCCCGCCAAATGCTTGCAAGCTGCGCTGGATGTGCCCATCTTTATGACGGCGCTTAGAGTTCATTTGGCAAGGCAGGGCAGTTCATGAACGCAACACCTTCTGAACCCATCACCCCAGAACACCTTTTTCTGGCCCAAAACTCCGCAACCCTGAACAACCGATACCTATTGAAGGATGGTTTGGGCAGCGGAGGCTTTGCCTGGGTCTACCTGGCTTTTGACCAGCGCATCGAGCGCCAGGTCGCCATCAAGGTCTTGCGCTTCCCCAGCGGCTTTGACCGCATGGCGTGGATGGCCCATCAAGAGCGCTTCCTGATCGAGGCCCAGGCCGCCGCCAGGATCGAGCACGCCAACGTCGTCACCATCCACGACATCGATGTGTGCGACAAAACCGGCCACCCCTTCATCGTCATGGAGCGCCTGGTGGGCAAACCCCTGTGCGACCTGATCGATGACGCCGGCAAGGGCATGGAACCCACGCGGGCCATCCGCCTGGCGCGCCAATGCCTCGCCGCACTGGCCGAAGGACACCGCCTGGGCATCGTCCACCGCGACATCAAGCCCTCCAACATCTTTGTCCTTGAGCCCGGCTCGCCGCTTGAGAGCGCCAAGGTCGTCGACTTCGGCATCGCGCACCTCACAGACCGCGACACACCGCTGACGGCCACCGGAGAGGTCATCGGCACCGCGCGCTACATGGCGCCCGAATACATCCGCCACCAACAGGTCACCCCCGCCGTGGACGTCTATCAAATGGGGCTGGTCCTGGCCGAGCTGCTCATTGGCCAACCCGTGGTCCTCGACACCGACATCCACGCCGCCTACCACCGACACTGTGAAGGCACCCTGGCGTTGCCCGAAGGCATTCTCCAAGGCCCGCTGGGCCGCGTCATCGCCACCGCCCTGCACCCCGACCCCCAACAGCGCTACCCCGACGCCGCCTCCTTTGCGCACGCCCTGCGTCGCCTGGAGCGCGTCCGCATCCCACAACCCACCCTGACCCGCTGGTGCGTCCTCTCCGATGCTCGCCAGTGGATGGAGCTCGACGACGAACGCCTGCCCCCTGCACGCGTCCGCACCCCTGAAGGCGATCTGCCTCCGGCGGCTCAGAACAAAGCCACACTCAAAGTCGGCGTCGGACCCCAGACCAAACCCCACAAGGTCCAAAAACCACCCCGGCGCTGGGGCATGGCCGTCCTGCCCGCCATGGCGATCAGCTTCCTGAGCACCGGCCTGTTGATGGGCCTGCTGGCCGGCGGCGCCTTCTCGTCGTCCATCACCGAACACACCCCCCACACAGCCGCGATCCCGCAAGCATCAGCCTCCATCACCGCCGCTGCACCGCAAACCCACGCACCACCCAAGCTCCCAGAGCCCACCAACGCCCCAGCGCCCACGGACGACGCACCGGCACAACCCAAACCCACCCCGCCCACCGCCAAGCACACCCCCACAAGCCCACAGCTCGTCACCGTTGAACTCAACTCGCGCCCCAAACGCGCCGGCGTCTACTCCAAAACCGACGGCAAACGCCTGGGCTTCACCCCCATGACCGTCAAAGTGGACCCAGAAAACCCCCAGGAACTCGTCCTCTGGAAAACCGGCTACCACTCCGAGCGGCTGACCATCGACGGCACACAAACCGACCTCCCCAAAGTCCGCCTCAAATGGCACGGCAAACGCCGAGATAATTCACCAACTCTCTGGATCAAATAGGTTTGGGGCGGCCCCGGCGGCGCCAGGAGCCTCGGGGCGAACGAAGCCATAGCAGCGCTATTGCGAGTGAGTCACGTGGCCCCTGACATCCACCGTTGCTCGCCCCAAACCCGTGGCTCTTTCTCTTTTCTTTTTGAATTGGTTGGGTTTTGTGTGGGGCCAGTGATGGCTCAGGCTCGGTGACTCAACAACGTCACCTGCGGGATCAATTACGTTCCCCCATCAAAGCCACCTGCTGAAATCGACCGGCCAGCCTCGCAACAGCGGCACCTGCGGGAAAAATTACGTTCCCCACCAAAGCCCACTGCTTGATTCAACCGCCACCCACACAACAAAGCCACCTGCGCGAATCAACCGCGCTCATCCAACAAAGTCGACAAGCGAACAAGGGGCTTGGAGACTCCAACGGAGTCTCTCCGTGGCTGGGGCAGGGGCCCCAGC
>CAKZKQ010000295.1 GCA_937123825.1 uncultured Pseudomonadota bacterium | reverse complement strand
GAACGCCATCACCAAAGACGATATACTACAATTCTTTGGCAGGGTTTTTAAGCACATCTACTCCCCTGGATTCCAGGATTCACTTTGAGGCGCTCTGTTCTACAAGCTGGTGAGAAGTGACCGATTTCGAACAAGAAGAGAAGTATCCAATCACCACGGTGGCTATGGAAATTACCCCTTCATACAGGGCACAAAACCAGACATTTTCACGGAAAGAATACAACGCAATCTATGTCGCTACTTAATTCACAAGAGCACAGCGTCAGAGTTCGCTCACAAAACCATAAAAACTTACGTCAACGCCCACATACATAAAGACTCCAAAACTATCAACACCAACAAAGCTCGCCCCCAAATATCGGTCCACAAACCTTTAAACTCCCCTTCGGATAAAGAATTTGTTCGGGTGGAAAACCCCATCACCAAGGAAGGTTTTGTCTTCAGGCGGTTGCCCAAGAGCAGAACACAACGGGGGAGCTATGAGTTTGCCGAGCGTGGCGAGTTGTTGGGGACACCCCAGGCGTCAGTATTTTCAGACCAGGAACCATTGGCGCAGCGGCTTTGGCATTGGCCCGGATTTCTGCCGGACGACTTTCAAGGTCTCGTTGACTTGATAAACGACGGCCAATGGGAGCCTTCGCTGGGTTTGCCCCACTTTGGGCAATTGTCGGAGAGGATTCCGAAGGGATGGATGCTGGACGAGAGCCGCGTGATATCCTGGGATGATGACGAAGTGTTGATTCGTCATCGCGACGGTGAAGTTGAAAGAACGAGCCAGGCTGAGTTGATTGCTCGGCTCGGTTGAAAAGTTGGGGAGAATATCAGGACAATGCTCTCAGACAGAAGCTTGCAGGCCATTTTGAAACAACACCGAGAAGACTGGCTGCCTATTGGCACCACCGATGGAGAGCAAACCCATTGGTTGCCAATCTTCAACATAGAAACTGCAGGTGAGAGCATCCGCCATTTTGGCATATTGAAATCAGGCCAGTGGATCTCGGGACAACTCAACAACACACAAGCGGCCCGGGTGGGATGGATGGTTCCTTTTTTGCCGCTCCTTGAACGCGCGCACTCAGAAGTGGTGACGTTGGTTGCCGATGGCGTCCATCGCACGGGTCTGCCAGAGGTTGTCCGCACCACCTTCCCATTTGATACGCTGGTGGAATTTACCCTCACTGAGTTGGAAGGCTATTGGCCGAACCTGGCCAAGGGCTGGATTGAAACCGGCTACCCACCCAATGACACCATCGCAGCCGCCATCCCCAATCATCCTGCGATTGTCGCGTGGCGTCGGGAGAGATTTCATAGAATCCACAACCCACCATCCATCCAACCCGCCAACTCGCCCCAAGAACCAACCCAGGATTAAAGCCTTCTCCAAGACCCTCAACTCAAAGCACCTCAAAACCTCAAACCATCACAGCCAACCCGAAACCGCTCCTCCTCCCCCACCCCAAAGCAGCAAGCGCCACAAAACACAGCAGGCCCAAAGCAATACAGAGACACCAGAAGACAAAGACCACCAAGATGGATGCATTATGTTAAAAGATGAAGTGATATAAAGTCGGCCGCTCAACGCACAAAAAAACGCCCGACCTTGGACAGTCGGGCGCTTCATCGCTTCTTATTCAATCCGGACTGGCGCTTGCGCCGGGCGCTCCAAACACACCCACACACCCGCACCAGTCACCGCAAACACTCAGTATCCACTGAACTCCAACTTCTCGCCGTCTTCGTCCGTGTCCACCTTCACCGTCTCGCCCGCCTCAAACTTGCCCTCCAGGATCAACATCGCCAGCGGATCCTGCACATGGTTCAATATCGCGCGCTTCAACGGACGGGCGCCGTACTCCGGCTCATAACCCTCTTTGGCAATCCAAGCCTTCGAATCATCCGTCATGTCAATCCCAAGCTTCTGCTCCGACAAAATCCGACGCAGACGCTTCAACTGAATGTCGACAATCAAACGGATGTCCTTCAACGACAGCGCGTTGAAGACCACGATGTCCTGGATACGGTTGATGAACTCAGGCTTAAGATAATCCTTAAGCAACTGGCGGATCTCAACCTCCATCTCCTCGTTGGTCATCTTGCCTGTCATGTCCAAAATCTGGCGCGAACCCACGTTGCTCGTCATCAAGACGATCGTGTTCGTAAAGTCCACCTCCAAACCCTGGCTGTCCGACAAACGACCCTCGTCCAAAACCTGCAAGAGCAAATCAAAGACTTTCGGGTGGGCTTTCTCAGCCTCATCAAACAAAACCACCGAGTACGGACGACGACGCACGGCCTCCGTCAACACACCACCCTTCTCGCTGCCCACATAACCACGGGCCGAACCAATGAGCGTGTTGACCTTGGCCTGCTCTTGATACTCACTCATATCGATGCGAATGAGCGCCTCTTCCGAATCAAACAAAAACTCCGCCAGCGCCTTGGCCAGCTCCGTCTTGCCCACACCCGTCGGCCCCACAAAAAGGAACGAACCAATGGGCTTGTTCGGGTCCGACACACCCGCGCGGCTCATCCGCACAGCCTTGGCGATCGACGCAATGGCCGGGTCCTGACCCACCACCCGCTTGCACAAAGTCTCTTCCATCCGAAGCAGCTTGGCCCGCTCCGACTCCATCATCCGCGCCACTGGGATCGAGGTAATGTCCGACACCACATCGGCCACATCCCCCGTCTCCACATCCTGCTTCAGCAGACGAATGCCGTCGGTCTGGATCTCGGCCAAAGACGCATTGCGCTCGGCCAACTCCTTCTCCAACTCCACCATCACGCCATACTGCAGCTCCGCAGCCCGGCCCAGATCACCCTCACGGCGAGACTTCTCAATATTCTGACTGGTGGCGTCGATTTGCTCGCTGATCTCGGTGACGCGGTCAAAAATCTCCTTTTCACGGCGCCAATGCACCTGGAGCTTGCCAAGCCGACCGTTGAGGCTCTCGACCTCTTTTTCAATCCGCGCCAGGCTGTCGCGCGCATCAACGCTCGTCTCACCCACGATCGCCGCGCGCTCAATCTCCAGACTTTGGATCCGGCGCTCCATCTCGTCGATCTCGGTCGGCTTCGAGTCAATCTCCAAACGCAGACGGCTGGCGGCCTCATCGACCAGGTCCACCGCCTTGTCCGGCAAATGACGCTCAGTAATATAACGGTCGGCAAACTTGGCCGCCGCCACCAACGCCGCATCCGTAATCCGGACCCCGTGGTGCACCTCGTAGCGACGCTTTAGACCACGCAAAATCGCGATCGTCTGCTCCACATCAGGCTCATCAACCTCGATCGTCTGAAAGCGACGCACCAGCGCCTTGTCTTCCTCGATGCTCGACTTGTACTCCTCGGGAGTCGTCGAACCAATGCAGCGCAACTGGCCACGGGCCAAAGCGGGCTTGAGCAAATTGGCCGCGTTGCCTGAGCCTTCCTGACCACCGGCACCGACCATGTTGTGGATCTCATCAATATAAACGATCACCCGGCCATCGCTGGCCACGATCTCATCGATGATCCCCTTGATCCGCTCCTCAAACTGGCCGCGCAAGCTCGTACCGGCCACCAATGAGCCCATATCCAGACTAAAGATCCGGCGCCCCTTAAGCCCCTCGGGCACATCGCCCGACACCAGGCGGCTGCAAATCGCCTCCACCACGGCGGTCTTACCCACACCAGGAGAGCCGATCAGCACGGGGTTGTTCTTGGTGCGACGCGTCAAGACCTGCATCAACCGGCGAATCTCGGCCTCGCGGCCCACAACCGGGTCAAACTCCCCAGCAGCGGCCATCGCCGTCATGTCGCGGCCGTGCTTCTCCAGCAGCTCAAGGTTCAAGTCCCCGCCGCCGCTGACACCGTCGGCCACCACGGCCTGCGCCGTTCCGCGCCGCCCTTTGCTCTTGCGCTGGCTCTTGCGCAGCGCGTCGGGCGTCAGCCCCTCGTTGCGCATCAGCCGCCCCGAAGTCCCCTTGCTCGCACCGGCCAACGCGATCAACAGATGCACCGCCGAGGCCTTGTCCGAAGACTCCTGCTCTGCGGCGCGGATGACCGCCACCAGCTCATTGGACAGGTAGATCTTGCCGCTGCTGCCATAGCTGCGCGGACGCATCTCCAACTCGCGGTTGAGATCGTCCAACATCCGATCCACATCCGCGCCGATGGTCGCAATCAACTCCGGCACCGGACCCTTGTCCATCAACAACACGCTGATCAGCGCGTGGATGGGCTCGATGTACTGGTGACGACGCTTACGGGCCAGGTTCTGGGCACGCTCAAGGACCTTGCGCGCGTCTTGGGCAAAGTTGTCGAGGTTCAGGTCGCTCATCAGGCAGAAGACTCCAATTTCAGCGCCCACCGCCACCAGCGGCAAGCTCAGATACACTGCACCCCATCATGACAACATCGACCCAGGTCGCCTGCAAAACCCCTTTCACAAAGGCCCACAAAGCAAAACAACCCGAGCACACCAACCAACATCGCCCCACACGGCCTTGATGCCGCCCTGGGAGGGCCATGAAAGTTGTCATTGTCTGACAGAGCCAAAGGATCACTGTCGACACAAAAGACCGAGGGATGATAGACCAACTGATGAGATCTGTGAAGGTTGGAGCGCCATGGAGAACCCACAACACCCCAACACCGACGTCAAGGACGCGAGCGCCGCGGCCAACCCCCCCGGGGGCAAGGCCCAGCAGGCCTCCGACTCAGCCCCCGTGGGACTGAGCACCTCGGCCTCCTACTCGTCGGGCATCATCAAGACTCGCCGTGCCGCCGCGGTTCGCAAAGCGGCCGCTGAATTTGAGCGCCACCGGCTGCCCCAACGCGGCGCCATGGCCTCCAAACTCAGCTGGTTCATCACCACACTCTTCGGGATCATCTTCACCCGCGTAGAGTTTGACCCCAGGATGCAGGAAAAGATACGTGTTGCCAGTGAAACTGGCCAACTCGTCTACGTCTTCCAGACCGCATCATTTATTGACTATCTCTACTTCAACTGGGCCTTCCTACAGCACGGCCTGCCCCTGGCGCAGTTCGCCAATGGGCTCAGCGCCATGGCGCTCCACTCCGCCACCA
>CAKZKQ010000294.1 GCA_937123825.1 uncultured Pseudomonadota bacterium | reverse complement strand
CTGATGGCGCGCTGTACGCCCACGGCACCGCGTCGGAAGGCGGGGGCCGAGATCTTGTCGTAGCGGTCCGCCGAGACGGGCACGGCTTCGAGGGTGTTGGCCAGGAACTTGCGCCAGCGCGGCGCGGAGACCTTGCGGGCGTAGTGGCGGCGCGTCCACAGGGTGCACAGCTCGATGAGCCGGGTGACCTTGACGGGGTTACGCTCGGAGGTGCCAAGCTGGTAGACGGGCTTGTTCTTGCGGGCGATGAGGCCAGCGCAGATCAGCAGGATGCCGTTGCAGACCATGTCCACCGGCACGACGTCCAGCTTTGCTTGCTCGGAAGCGGGGACAAAGCGGATGCCCTGGCTGATGAGGTAGCTGATGGGGGCCGAGGTGTTGGCGCCCTGGTTCCATCCAGGCTCGGGGTAGCTCACCGAGGACTCGATGACCGAGGGGCGGATGATGGACAGCGCGGTGGGTTCCTTGCCTTCGGCGCGCATTTTTTGCTGGGCGCGGGTCAGGAGCTGCTCACCAAGGCTCTTGGAGTAGGTGTAGGTGTTGGTCCAGCCCCAGTGCTCGGCGCGGCGTTTGCCTTCTTCGCGCAGCGCGTCGCGGATCCATTTGGAGCGCTCGCGCTTGAACTGCTCTTCGAAGGCCGCCGGGTCGTTGGGGTTGCGGTTTTGGTTTTCGAGGCTGTCGCGGGTGAGGCGAGTGAGCAGCGCGCGGCGTTTTTGGTCGTCGGCCTGCTTGCGCAGGGCTTCCATGGCGTCGCCGCAGTCGATCAGCTCCTGCTCGGGGTCAAAGGTGATGCGCAGCTCGTCTTTGCGGGGGTAGAAGCCGTAGGGGCTTTCGTCCTCGGAGACGGTGCCAGCGCGGGTGCCGGTGACGTAGGTGGTGGAGATGTGCGCCATGGCGGCCTTTTTACAGGAGCGCACAAACTCCAGCGCCATCAGCGGGCCGCGGGTGTTGATGTTGATGGACTGCTCGAGCGCAGGGCTAAAGCTGGTCAGCCCGGCGGAGTTGAGCACCAGGTCGAGCTTCTCGCGCAGCGGGGCCAGGGTCTCTTCGGGCAGGCCCCAGCCGGGTTTGGCGACATCACCGGGCAGAATGGTGACCTTCTCTTTGAGGAAGTCGTCAAAGCCGCCGGTGTAGACCTCGCGCAGGGGTTTGAAGACCGGCGAGAGGGCGACCTCGTGCTGGAAGCGCTCCTGGGCGCTTTGTCCGCGGCTGGGGCGCACGACCAGGTAGAGGTGACCGATGTCGGGGTGACGGTGCAGGAGCATGGAGGCGGCGACCTTGCCCAGAAAGCCGGTGACGCCGGTCATCAGGATGTGGCGCCCGCGCAGGGTCTTGGCGACCGAGAGGGTCTCTTTGCCGCTTTGCTCGCTGGCCTCTTTGGTGGCCAACGTGGCGGTCAGTGGGGCCAGGCCCGCGGGGATGCCGTTGTCGGCGGCCGGGGTGGCGGGCAGGTTGCTCTGCACGTCGCTCTGACCGTTGCTCTTGCCGTTGTTCGTGTTGTCGCCCATGGCTACCGCTCTCCAGGGTCTGCGTGATCTTTGCTCGTCCATGAAGGCCCGGCGTCAGTGTCCGGGCCGCCCTCTTGTTGTCCTGTGTGTGGACAGTTCTACTTGACGTCGACCATCGCGATCGGCGGCACGTGGAAGAGGGTGATGTCGGGGTTGGGTCCTTCGGTGTCGCGGGCCATCTCGATGGCCGTCTGGAGGTCGGGGGACCACTCCCAGCCCATGCGCTCGGGCACGTGGGGGCTCTCGGCGCCGGCAGCGATGACGCGGCCGACGTGGTTGCGCCCGTTTTCGCCCCAGTACCACATGTAGAAGGGATGGACGCCGTGGTAGGCATGGCCTCGGCGGTACATCTGGATGTAGTTGGGGTTGGTGGCGAACTCTTGCTCGTACTTGTGGCGCAGCTTGTGCGAGTCCAAGGTCTCGGGCAGGAGCCGGTTGAAGAACTCGATGTACGAGGGGTGGTGGCCGGCGTGGAACTCGTCGTAGCAGGGGTGGGTGATGATGAGCGTCCCCCCCTTCTTGAGCAGCGGCTTGCCCCGGTACATGTTGTGGAAGTAGCCCAGCGCCATGACCTGAACCAGCAGCGGGTTCAAGATCGAGTTGACGTTGTAGGGCGACACAAAGGGGATGCCCATGATGAGCACGTCGCACTGGCCCTCGACCGGCACCAGGTACTGCTCAAAGCACTTGGCCACCGTCTTTTTGTGGGCCGCCTCGGTCTCGCCGGCGTAGACGGCGATGAGTTCAAAGGGCGACGGGGTGGCGTGCATGATGCGGCGTTTGGCCGCGCGTGGCGCCTTGGACAGGGCCCACTTCATGGCCTGGAACTTGGACTTGTCAAAGCCAGTCCACATCTCTTCGGGCTTGGCCAGGAAGTCCAGCGGCGGGGCGTACATGCGGTTGTTCACCACCGTTTCGATGGTGAAGACCTTCATGTTGGCGTTGGCGATCTTGCCCTGGCGGTTGACCGAGTTGTGCAGCTCGGAGTTGTACGGATCCATGTAGGAGTCCGACTCCAAGATGGTCTTGGGGTTGTGGTGCGCCTGGAGGCTCTTGTAACCACTGAGGCCCACAGCCACCGACTTGTGACCGCCGTCCATGGGGACGAGGTTCAGGTTCACGTAGATGACCAGGTCCGACTCGACCGCGCGGCGGTTGAGCTCCACGACTTCGCCGAGCTCGGTGGTCCCAAGGTTGACCATCTGGTCGGGGTCTTCGCCGTCAAAGTTGTAGAAACGGTCGGGGGCAAAGGCGTTGAAGATCTTGTCGCCCGCCATGCGGCGCAGCTCAGCGTCGGTCATGCGGCGGTGGAAGGCCGTGGCGACGATGATGTGGATGTCCTCGACGCCGTAATCCGCCAGCATCTCAAGGACGATCTCCATGATGGTCTGACGGATGTCCGGCAGCGTCATCTGCGGCAAGGGCAGCGAGATGTCGTCCACCGCGATGGTGACCTTCATCCCAGGCTTGAGCATCGAAAAGAGCGGGTCGCAGCCCTCGGGGTGGTTGATGGCGTAGCGGATGGCTGCCGCCGGGTTGGCCAACCCCTGCATCGGCGGCTTGGGGAAAATCACCCGCGTGCCCACCGGCATATGCTCTTCAATAAAGTCCTCGCCGTAGTGCAGGACGCGCGCAGGGCTGTCCGCCTCAGTGTAGATCACGTTATCGTATTGGTTCGGAACCATCGGTCTCCCTTCGTCCTTGCAGGCGCGTTTGCGCCAAAGGCACCATCATGTCGCGCTGAGTTGACCTGGCGCAGGCCGCGCCGGGGCCAGTTCAGGTATCATTTGAGATCAAGCACGGGCCAGTTGAAGTCCCGGGCTGCGGCGCGCAGCTTGAAATCCGGGTTCACGGCGCAAGGGCGCCCGACCATCGACAGCATCGGCAGGTCGCTGAAGCTGTCGGCGTACGCCCAGCAGTTTTCAAGATTCAGGCCATGCTGGGTGGCGTAGTCCCGAATCCACTGAGATTTGTTGGGTCCAGCCAGCAAACGGCCCACCAGGCGACCGGTGGCTTCACCGTCAACGATCTCCAACTTGTTGGCCGCGTAGTCGTCCACGCCCAGGTACTCGGCCAGAGGCTTGGTGACCACACCAAGGGCGCCGGTGACGAGCACCTGACGGATGCCCTGGTCCTTGGAGCGCTTGATGAGGTCGGTGACGCCCGGGTAGATGTTGGGGCGGATGACCTTGTCGAAGATCTCCTCGCCGACCACAATCAGGCGGTCCTCACTGAACCCTTTATAATTGTGGTAGAACCACTCGTTGAAGACCTTGCGGCTGTAGTAATCGGTGACCAGGTAGGCCGGGATGGAGGCAAAGAGTTTGGCCAACCCGGCGGCGCGGCGCGTCAGCGACGGATGGTTGGCGGCGTAGTACGCGTAGATGTGCACCACGTTGGTCTTGATGAGCGTCCCGTCGACATCGTAGAACGCCACCTGCTGGTTGGAGGGCGGCGCCGCGACGGGCTTGCTGTGGTCATGCTGGGTGTTTGTTTCGTGCATCATCTTCACCGACATCAATCACAAACCATCGAAACATAAGACCGGGCGATGTAACCCAACGCAGAGGCTCCTGTCAAGGCGCTCGTATGTGCGTTAAACCATCGAAATCATTGGTGATTCATCAGTCATGGCGCACTTCGCACCCGTGACTGGCCAGTCACTCGATGTCATGATTGAGCAGTCACCACGATTTTCGCACCCAGGCGGCACCTGGGGTTCGCACATCGGGTGGACTTTTCTCCATGTTTGCGAGGCACCAATTCAGAGATAAAAAGTCGCAAACCCCATTCACGCTCGCAAATTTGAATGGCTTGCCTGAAACGTGATCTGCAAATCGATTGAGGACAGCGTCACGGGCTGGTAGCATTTGTACCTGGAGGATTGATTTCGAAAAAAACCTTGCGACGGAGGTGTGGCCATGAATCGTGCCGCAGGTGTGTTGTTCTCAGTGCTTGTTTTGGTGGGTCTTGCGGGTGTCGCGTGCACCGGTGACTCGGAGTCGATCTACGAGAACAAAGGCGATGTTTGCATTGGGCTTGAGGGGACATTTGTTGACGATGGTTTTAGCGGGCGGTTTGTGTCCGGTTCTGTCGGGCCCGATGCTCCGCTTGATGTCAGCATTTCTTTGGGGTGCTTCTCCAGTGGATGTGAGGGCTTGGACGAAGCTGGTTGCAGCGCGGTGGTGGATGGCAACACGATTCGCCTCAACAGCTTTTTTCGCGTGGCTCTAAGTGGTGAAACCGCTTGCCCCTCGGACTGCAATACATTTACGACCACGTGCGAGATACCGCCGCTGGATGAAGGGGAGTACACCCTTGTCTATGGCAATGAGACGCGCGCGTTGACGGTCCCCGCCGATGCCTTTGAGTGCTTCTCGATCCCCAAGTAGAGCTTTTGGGAAGGCGCACCGTCCTTTTCCTCTCTTCCCCCATCATCCCCTGATTTCTCTGGTGTCGCGGGTATGTCCTACATGTTTTGGGGACCTTCAACCAGCCCATCGGAACGTGGGGTGTCTCCAGCGTGTTCATGGCGTTCAGCCATTTTTGATGGGGCCATGGTTTTTGACCATGGCCTGTCCGGATGGTGCCTGGAGAAGCTGCAGAGTCCGCTCTTTGCCAAGCCTCTGGCGATGAAAGCGCACCATATGCCTCAACACCGCCCTTGAAGAGAGGTTTGGGGGCCGGGATTCAAACAAACAATCTGATTTGGTGCGCCTCGTAGAGGCGTTTACCGGCGCGTTGTGCCCCTCGGTCGGTGATGGGGTTGTCGTGGAGGTGTATTTCGCGCAGCGTGCCCAGGTAGGGGGAGTCCAGCAGGGCGTCAAGGCCGTGGTTGGTGATTTGGTTGCTGCCCAGGTCGAGCCTGGTCAGGCCCAGGAGGTTGGGCGAGCTTGCCAGGGCCGTCAGACCCTCATCGTCGATGGCGTTTTCGTACAGGTTGAGTTTGCAGCGCGCGGGGAAATGGGGTGAGTTGGCCAGTGCGCTCATGCCTTCGTTGCCGATGTCGTTGGTGTTGAGGTGGAGCTTGGTGAGGTTGGCCAGGATGGGGGAGTTGGCAAGGGCGATGACGCCGTCGTCCGTGATCTGGTTTTCGTCGAGGGTGAGGGTTTTGAGGTGACGCAGGTAGGGTGAGTTGGCCAACTCGGCCAGTCCTTGTCCGTAGACGAACGTTTCGCCCAGGTCGAGGTCGGTGACGTGGGTCAGGATGGGAGATTGGGCCAGCGCGATGATGCCTGGGAGGTCGATGGGGTTGGTGGAGAGGCTCAGCTCGGTCAGTTGGTGCATGTATGGGGACTGTGCCAGGGCGGCAGCTCCCTGAGCATCGATGTCGTTGTTCCACAGATAGAGGGTTTTGAGGCCGGTCAGGTGTGGACAGTTGGCGATGGCCAGGGCGCCGTCAGTGCGCAGCTTGTTGCCGCCAAGGTGGAGCGTGGTCAGGTGTTGGATGTTGGGGGAGTCCAGCAGCGGCTTGATGGGTTCGAGTGTGAGTTTGTTGTAGGGCAGGCTCAGGTAGCGCAGCCTGGTGATGTGTGGGGATTGAGCCAGCGCTTTGACGCCGTGGCCATGGATCTTGGTGGAGGACAGGCGCAGCTCGCGCAGGTTGGACAGGATGGGAGATTGGGCCAGGATTTGTGCGCCATCGTCGCCGATCTTGTTTCCGCCCAGGTCGATCATGTGGAGGCCCACCAGCGCGGGGGCGTTGGCGATGGTGTGCGCGCCCTGGGTGTCGATGTAGTCGCCGGTCAGGTAGAGGGTGTGGATGCCGTTGAGGTTGGGGGAGTTGAGCAGTGCTTTGATGCCGGTGTGGGTGAGGTCGTTGTGGGGGACGCGAAGATCGCGCAGGCGGCGCAGATTGGGAGAGTCTGCGATGGCCTGTGCGCCCTTGTCGGTGAGTTGGTTGGAGGCGACGTTGAAGTGGGTCAGTCCGCCAAGGTGGCTGCAGGCGACGATGGCTTCGAGCCCCTGGTCGGTGATGTGGTTGGTGTCGAGGTTGAGGTCTTGGAGGTCGCCAAGATGTGCGGCTGAGGCCAGCGCCAGGGCGCCCTCACAGCAGATGTGATTGTGGCTCAGATCGAGGTGAGTCAGGTGTCTGAAGTCTGTGTTCTGAGCCAGGAGTTGGGCGCCTTCCGTGCCGATTTTGTTGTGGCTCAGGTCGAGCATCGTCAGGTGCTGGGCGCGGCGAGTGTTGAGGACGAGCCCGACTTCACCCGTATCCATGTCGTCGTGGTGCTCAAAGCAGGCGTGGCGGACCAGCGGCCACCAGGGTTGGGGCGGACGCTGCCATTGGTCTGAGTCGCCGCTCCAAAGGCGCAGTTCATCGGGCCAGCGCAGAAGGTGCTCGGCGGCGTAATCCAGGCCGACCTCCAGGACCTCTTTATCCATGTTGTCGATGCATGTGCAGATGGCGCTCCAGGCCTCTTTAGAGGGTTTGGCGTGGAGCAGTGCGCGCAACTCTTGGAGGTCGTGGGATTGGGGCATGGGGTGGGCCTGAGTCGTTGGCGGTCATAGGGGCTAGACCGAGTCCAGTTCAAAACGAGTCAGCAATGACGGCTCTCACTGCCCATCTCATCGTCGTCGATGCTCGACGGGTCAAAGACCCGCCTGTGCTCTCCTCCTCGACCCGGACTGTGATTTCTTGTCCTTGCAAGGCTCGTTTTAAACGGTTCTCGGTCGTGCCCTCAAGGTGAGGACGCGGGGTGGGGCTGTCAATCGCCGGGAAGTTTTGGTTGTGGGCCAGCAGAGTTCTTGGGTTCTGTTCCACTTGATGTTAGAGGAGATATTAAAACCAATAGTATAAAGGGAGGTGGCGTTTGTTTGGCAATGGTGTTGGATCAGGTGTTTTGGCGTGTGCCGTTTGGGGACTGTTTTGGGCAGTGGGTGTGTGGGGATGGAGCGGGGTTGCTTGTGCCGATGAATCCAAAACGCATTTTGTGACGGTCTGGGAAGGCAAAGAGGTGACGCTGCCGACAGGGAAAGGGGCGTTCAAATACGATGTGGATTGGGACAACGACCGTGTGTTTGAGCAAACTGGTCTGACGGGGACAGTCACGCACGTTTTTGAGGCAAAGGGGCCTCATGTCATCCGTGTTCGAGGCCGTTTTCCGCATATGGACAGCGGTCAGAAGGGTCTCAAGGGCAAGTTGTTGAGCGTATCGCAGTGGGGCAACATCCGTTGGGGCTCGATGGCCAACATGTTCAAAGGGCGCAGTGCGATGGTGTTGAAGGCGACCGATGTCCCGGACCTCTCACAAGTCACCGATGTGTCCAAAATGTTCTACGGGGCCAAGGTTTTTAAGGGGATGGGCATTGGTGGTTGGGACATGTCCAATGTCACCGATATGGGCGGCATGTTTTGGAAAGCCGCTGCATTCAACGGTGCCATTGGCAAGTGGGATACAGCCAATGTGACCGACATGGCGCACATGTTCAACAGGGCCCCGTCGTTCAATCAGCCCATTGGGCGTTGGGACACGTCCAAGGTGACCAGCATGTCAGGCATGTTTTGGAGAGCCAGTGCCTTCAATCAGCCCATTGGCGATTGGAACACATCAAAAGTCACCAACATGCGCAACATGTTTTCTCATGCAACGGGGTTCAACCAGCCCATTGGCGGGTGGGATACGTCTGAGGTCACCAACATGAGCGGGATGTTCACCAAGGCCTTGGTTTTCAATGCTGTTGTGGGGCAATGGAAGACATCGAAAGTGGTTGATATGTCCCACATGTTCAGCGGTGCTGTGAAGTTCAATCAACCCATTGGTGGGTGGGACACGTCAAAAGTCACCAACATGTCCATGTTGTTTTTTAATGCCAGGGCGTTTGACCAGCCCATTGGGCGTTGGGATACAAGCAAAGTGACCAATATGAATGGGATGTTGGGCGGCGCTGTGAAGTTCAATCAGCCCATTGGTGATTGGGATACGTCTCATGTCACCGACATGTCCTACCTTTTTGCAGAGGCCAAATCCTTTGATCAGCCCATTGGGGGCTGGGACACGTCCAATGTGACCACCATGGCGCTTATGTTTCTTCGATGCTCTAAGTTCAATCAGCCCATTGGCGATTGGGATACGTCCAAGGTCGTCAATATGCAGCTGTTGTTTGAGGGGGCCAATGCCTTCAACCAGGATGTTTCAATCTGGGATGTCAGCGGCATCAAAGCGGTTCCGCCTTTTAAAAGACCCCCCGCGATGGAAGAGCGCCATATGCCCAAAAGGGGGCGTTGATGCCTCATCCTGTGTGCAAGAAACGGCGACAACTTTTATGGACTGGAAAGTATGTCGTTGGGATGGTCTGTAAATGCGCCCTGGTAAATTTTGAGGTTGTGAAAGTGGGGTGAGTTGGCCAACGCAGTCAGCCCCGTGTTGGTGATGTTGCTCATAGGGAGGTTGAGGTGTGTGAGGTTGGGCAGGTTGGGCGAGGCTGCCAGCGCGATCAGACCTTCGTCGGTGATCTTGCTGCCGCCGAGGTTGAGGTGGGTCAGTTGGGACATGTTTGTGGAGGCTGCAAGCGCCTCCAGTCCTGCGTCGGTGATCTTGTTGTAGAGCAACTGCAGTGATGTCAGCGCTGGTAGGCGCGAGGCGCTGGCCATCGCCTGCAACCCTGCATCCCCTTGGGTGGAGGAAGTCAAAGTGGCCAGTTTGGGGAAGTGGGGTGAGCTGACCAGGGCTCGGAGGCCGTCGGGGCCGATTTTGGTGTGGAGGATGTGGAGTGTGGTGAGGTTGGGGAAGTGGGGAGAGTTGGCCAGTGCTTTTAAGCCCGCATCGCCAAAGGGGTTGTTGTTGAGTTGAAGCTCGGTCAATTGGGGCCAGTGGGGGGAGC
>CAKZKQ010000293.1 GCA_937123825.1 uncultured Pseudomonadota bacterium | reverse complement strand
AAACGGAGGAACGAAATGACAACAAAGATTGTCATAGGACTCGACGGGACTGAGACCGGCGAGCGTGCGATTGCCTTTGCCAAGGATTTGACAAAGCTGATCGGAACGTGCGATTTGCTGGTCGCTTATGTGATCGAATGGTCACCTTACACATTCCAGACACCTGAAGAAAACGCCCAGCGCCACAAGCAGCGCCAACGGCGACAGGGGTGCAAGCGGTGTCTGATGGTTGTTGGCGGTGCTGCAGCCCGAGTTTTTGGCGATCGGGGCCGTCACCTGGATGCATTCGCCGTCCTCAGTGCAGATTTGACCGTTCGGGCACGTACACTCGACCTCTTCCACGCACGCGTTGTCCTCACACACCAGCCCATCACTGCAATCGTCGTCCTCAGTGCAGAACGCCTCGTCCTCTTCCAGACACACATCGCCCGCACAGCTCAAGCACCCGGGCTCACAGTCCGTGCTCGTGTCCTCGCATGAGTCATTCACGCATGCCTGACCGTCACCACACTCGGCCCCCGTGTCACAACCTTCTTCACACTGGCCCTCCACGCACCGAGAACCCTGCGGGCACTGCGTGTTGTCCTCACACTCATCCTCCGGCACGTCCGCGCACGCCCCAAAGACGCACACTTGCCCCCGGTTGCAGTCCGTGTCGTTCACACAGCCGCCCACTTCGCCCGGCGCACAGAAGCCCTGCTGACACGTGTACTCCTCCCGGCAATCCTGGTTGCTGTTGCACCCTGCCAGACAGTACGACCCCTGCGGGTCCGCTACACACACCGACAGCTCCCCAGCGCAGTCCTCGTTCCCCTCACAAAAGAGGCTCACGCAGTACCCACCGGGCCACTCCCGCGTGCAGTAGTTCCCATAACAGTCCGCGTCGCTCGCACACGCCTCACCATCGTCCGCCCCGCCAGGATTGCGCTGCACCTCAAAGCAGTACCCCAGGTCCTCGCCCGGACTCCCCACACAAGTGCTCCCGTCCGGACAGCCCAAATCCCGCTCATACGAGCAAAACGCATAACAAATCCCGTCCTGACCACAGAAATGAAGGCTGGCGCAATCCTCCTGAGCCCGGCAACGCTCGCCCGCCTGCGCACCTTCGCGCTCGGGCTGACACAGCGTCGTCCCATCAAAGGTCAGCGCATAGTCACACACCTCACCCTCACCGCATTCGCCCTCCACAAAGGGCAAACACCGGTCCACCTGACACGCGCCGTCAATGCACTCCTCATTGCCCGCACAGTCCCCATCGTCCTCACACTGCGTCGCGCACCGGCCCACCTGGCCAAACCCAATCTCCACGCAGCCTTCGCCCTCATCACACCCAAGCTGCGACTGCACCGAGCAGGCCGCAAAACACGCCTGCCCATCACACTGGTAACCCGCGTCACAGTCCGTCGCCGAGAAGCAAAGCTCGCCTTCCTGGTTGTGTCCAGTGGCCCGGCACGCCCCTGTGCCATCAAACAACACATCACACGACCACTGCTGCGGGCACGTGTTCTCCCCAAAAGGCTCGCACGTCTCCACACAGAACCGCTCACCGTTAAACGCCCGCTGACACGTCAAATCCGCGTCACACTCATTCGAGCACGCCTCGCCATGCCTGGGCAATCGTGGCTCCGGCCCCGCGCTGACGGTGTAGGCGTCAATCTGGTTGGATGCCTCAAAGACATCCGGCATCGGACCAATGATGGGGCGACCGGCCTGCTCCAGACCTGTGGCCACCAGCAATTCCCGCATCTGCTCGGGCAGCACCAGCCCATCGCGGGACTTGGCCAGCGACTGCAAGACCGCCACAGACCCCGTCACCAACGGCGAAGCCCCCGACGTCCCCCCAAACTGGGCCGTATACATGTTGTTTTCCGTGTTCCCATAGAGGTCGCCATACCCCGTCGAGAGCAGGTTGGCCCCATAAGACTGCACATCACACCGGCTGCCGTAGTTGGTGTAGTACATCGCCGCCCTCGAAGGCCCAAAGCCCCCACCCGGCGGGTTGCCCGCACACACCACGATCGCCCCCGAGTCCCGCACGTCCCGGTCAAAAAGGCCCAGGTACTCCGGCCCGTCCAGGTTCTGCTCGCCGTTGCCACCGGCCTCCACAATGATGACCCCGATGTCCGTGGCCACGCGGATGGCGTCAAACTCGGCCCGATACCACTCGGCGGGCACCAACCCAAACTGGCTCTGACCCATGAGGGTGAAGTTGGGCCCCGGCACGTGGACCTCCAGCAAAATCACGTCGCCCGCGCGCAGGTTCTGCAGGTTGCGCAAAATCGCCGACCCCACCGAATAGCCAAACTCCTCGCTGTACGAAGGCGCAAAAATGGGCTCGGCGTCCGGTGCCAACCCATCGATCCCAAAGTCGTTGTGTTGGGCCACGACCATGCCCAAAGACGCGGTCCCATGGTGCCGCCCCGAGATGTCATCAAAAGGCGTCCCGTTGCCCGGCCAGTCTTTGGCCCCGCGCGAAGTCCCCAGGTCTTCATGTCGGGTGTTGTAGTCGCCCTCAATGTCGACCACGCGGACCCCAGCGCCGAGCGCCTGATGGGTCTCCCAGGTGTCCTCAAAGCCCATGCCCTCGTTCTGAATGTCAAAGAGGTAGAACTGGTCGGGCGAAAAGTTGGGGGTGTCGCTCTCCTGGGGGGTGTAGCCTCTGGGAGCGATGTAGGCGTCTTCCACGCCAGTGGCCGCGCGCACGTTTTTGAGGTGCGCGGCAAGCCCCGTCTGGCTGATGCCCTGGGGCATGACGGCCTTGAAACACTGGGTCAGGTCCGGGGCCGGGCGACCGGTGCGGGACTCGGCCAGTTGCATCAGCCCTCGAAGCTGCGTTGCGGGCAACCCATAACACGAGTCCAGCGCGGCGCCGTCTGCGGTCAGTTGCTGGATGAAGTCGATGTTGAGGTGGGGTGGGGCGGCGCAGCGGTTGTTTTGGCAGTGGACATTGGCGCCGTCTTTCATCCGAAAGACAATCGTCCGGTCCAGGACCTTGTCGACGTCCGCCCGGCTTTTATAGACCTGGGCGGATGCGGTGGTGGTCAGCGCGGCTGCAGCGACCGTGAGTGCAACAAACAAGAGCGTCGAGGGTGATTTCACGTGTTTTGCCTCCTGGAATCCAGAACGTGCCCGGCATCAAGCGTGAGCAAAGAGCGTGCCGCCTTCGGGCGTGCATTCTCTGACATTCACCTTGCGCTGCGGCGTTGCACGGTCTTCTGAAACAAGCCCCGTGGGCGTCTGTGATACGCCGCACAGGGATGTTTGGGCGGATTGGAGGCTTGGGGAGTCTTGTCTGGAGAGAGAAAGTCAGGATGGGAGAGGCTTCAGACGTTGCGGTACTGCACCGCCGTGAAGATCAGCGGCACTCAAGCAATTCAACGCACTCCCAGCAACCACCGACAACGATGGCGGTCTGCGAGTCGCTGTCACACTGCGGGCGCTCTTCGTCGCACGCTGGCTCCCCTTCGGTTTCGCAGTTGTGGGGGACACAGCCCGCAATGCAGTCATCGCATTCAGGGCAAGAGCTGCTTGCGCACTCATCGCAGTAGCTGGCGTTGCTGCAATCGGTGTCGTTTTGGCAAGATGTGGGGCCGGGGTCAGGGTCGGGGCCATCGGGGGTGCACTCGCGGACATCGACACACTCCCAGCAACCGTCGATGATGACGGCGGTGGAGAGTTCGCCATCGCACAAGGGGCGTTCCTGGTCACAGGTCGGCTCCCGGTCGCCGCCGCAGTTGTGGGGGAGGCACCCAGCCACGCAGTCATCGCATTCAGGGCAAGAGCTGGTGGCGCAGCCGTTGCAGTAGCTGCTGTTGTTGCAGTCGGTGTCATCCTGGCAGGAGGCCGGAACGGGATCGACAGGGGTGGGGTTGTCGGGGGTGCACGAGTTGACTGCAACACACTCCCAGCAGCCATTGACGACCACGGCGGTCTGGAGATCGTCCGGACACTCCGGGCGTTCTTCATCACACTCGGGCTCACCTTCGGTCTCACAGTTGTGGGGGATGCACAGTGCGATGCAGTCATCGCAGTTCTCGCAAGAGCTGCCTGCGCAGTCGTTGCAGTAGGCGTCCAGGCCGCAGTCGGTGTCGGTTTCGCAACGGATTTGAGGAACGTCGCACAGGTCAGGGGCGTTGGAGACGCACTCGCCTTGTGGGTTACACGCCTTCTCTTCGCCCGTTTCGCCACAATCCTCGTCGTTGGGGTCACAAATGGTGCACAACTCACCACAAGCTTTGCCGTCGCAGGGGTCGTATGCCTCGGGCGGACTGCAGGCGATCTCGTTGGTGCCCTGTGAGCAGCCCTGGTCGCCGCAGATGGTTTCTCCAAGGCAGCCGCATTCGGCCGCGTCGCAGCCTTCGGGGAAGTCGACGCACTCGATCTCGTTGTCTTGCGTGATGCAGCGCAGTTGGCCTTCGCAGTTGGGGTCGTTGTCGATGCAGTTGAGGTAGCCCGTTTCGCGGACCGCTTGCGGGTCGCTGCTGCTTCCAGAGGTGTCGTCGTCGCAGCCAAGCAGCGCCGTGGCCATGAGCAGGAGCACGCCCATCATCATCCCAGCACGTTGTATCATCGATTCTCCTCAAACATTTCAGTCGTTTGTATAAGCCCGCGTTTGGATTTGGTTCTTTTGTACGTGTGTTAGCCCTTGCCCTTGTGCTCGTCGGGGGACGGCATGGGGGTGAGGATGAAGGTGACTGCGTAGGGCTCGCGAATGCGTCGCTTGAGGGCCTGTTCTTCGGCCTCGATGCACTGTTGGCGCAGTGCCATCACGCACGCGTCGCTCATGGCCTCCATTTGCGCGCTGTCGGCCACAAAGCTCAGCGTCCTGGCCACCGCCGGTTTGTCTCGGTGCAGAAAGCGCGCCTCGACGGCGGCTTTGACCACGTCGAGTTGGTGGCGCAGGCCGTCGAGTTGTGCTTCGACGTCGTCGCCCACCAGGGAGACAAAGGAGGGGTTGAGGGTGTAGAGCCGCTTGTCGCCGTCGGTGTGCAGGTCCGTGCGTCCCACGGCCACCAGGCCATCGACGAGCCGCTCAAGCTGGTTGCGGTCAAGGTGCGGGACGCGTTCGTGGATCTGGTCCAGGGTGCGCGGCGAGTCGTCGAGGGCGGCCTCTACCTCCCGGGCCTGGGTCAGTTCGACCTCGGGGGCCAGGAAGTCGGTCCGGTATTGTTTTTCCAGGTTGCCCACGGTGCGCAGCGATTTGCCCATCCACTGCGCCGTCTGAGCCTGAGAGGCGCCGCCTCGGATGCGGACCTCCTCAAAGTAGGCCATCCGGCAGAGTTCTTCGACGGTGCCCAGCGGCAGTCGAAAGAGGCGGCTGAGTTTGATGGCCGGTCCCAGCAACGCGTAGACAAGGCGTCTTTGGAGTTCGGCCAGCGGCGTGGGTTTGTCCTGTGGTTTCATCGTCTTCATGCAAGCAAGATAAGGCCTCAATGTGCGCTGGACAAGCATAACATTGCATGTTGTCCGCAGGCGGCAACGCATTTGAGTGGTTTGAGGGGTGAAAAGGCCCGTGGAATCGGGGTTGAAGGCCGTTTTGATGTCAAAGCGCAGACGAAATCTTTGGTTTGGGAGTGCCAGGACTTTTCCAAAACGGGTCGGGCTTCTGTGTTTTGGCACGAGATTCGCGTCGTGGAGTTGCCGGGCGTGATCT
>CAKZKQ010000292.1 GCA_937123825.1 uncultured Pseudomonadota bacterium | reverse complement strand
GGGGGGGGGGGGGGGGGGGGGGGGGGCCGGGGGGTGGGGGGCGGGGGGGGGCGGGGGGGGGGGGGTCAACTCGGTCGGGTGGGGGGGGGAGGCCAGCGCGACGGCGCCTTCGGGTCCGATGGGGTTGCCGCCAAGCTTGAGGGTTTGGAGGTGTGAGGCGTTGGTGGAGCTTGCCAGCGCGTCGGTCCCGCCTGCGCCGATGGCGTTGTCCATGAGGTCCAGCGCGGTCAACCCGGTCAAGTGGGGAGAAGAGGCCAGCGCGACGGCGCCCGCGTCGCCGATGGAGTTGATGTAGAGGCGCAGTGTTTTGAGGCTGCCCAGGTGTGGGGTGTTGGCCAGCAGCCGCATGTCGGCGTCGTTGATGTGGTGGTCGCCCAAGTCGAGCAGCTGGAGGTGGGTTTGTTGAGGTGCTGCGATGAGCGCCTGGAGCGCCTGGCTGTGGTGTGGGGCGTCGGTGACGAGGCCCAGGTGAGTGAGTTTGGAGAGGTGGGGTGAGCAGAGCAGGGCGTGGAGGCCCGCAGGGGGCGTTGGGGTGTGGGGGCCCTGGTTGGGGTCCAGGTGGTCGATGTTCAATTCCAGGTGTGTGATGTTGGCCAGAGTCTGGGGTGGGAGGTCAGCGGTGCCGTCGTCGGTCGTGTGGGCCGAGAGGTTCAGCTTTGTGACGGCGCGCCACCATCGGGGCGGGTTCTGCGCCCATTGTTGGGGTTGGCATGCGTATCTTTTGAGGGGGGCAGGCCAGCGCGCCAGGTGTTCTAGGGCGTAGTCCAGGGCCACGGCGGCCAGCTCATCGTCGTCGATGCCGTCGAGCAGTTGGCAGACGGTGTGCCATCCCTGCTCAGAGGGGGGCTCGTGGAGCAGGGTTCGCAGGGTGTGCAGTGGGTTTGTGATGTTCATTCAAAGGTGTTGGTGGGGTTGGCTGGGGGGGACAGCCTTTTGTGTGCGTTCATCGTCGCAAGCGGGAGCATATCCCAGTGTGGGAGGGCTGGCCATCAGGGAAGTCATTTCTGGTCAGCGCGTGGTGTCGGTGCATAGTGGTCTTTGGATGCGTGAATTGTGATTGGAGGGGCGGGTTTTGGGGCACAAACATTCCAAAGAAGAGATCCTGGCGGGGGCCATGGAGGCCGCTGTGGCCGATGGCTTGTCAAACCTGACCTTTGGCCGACTCTCTCGGAGGTTGGGCGTCAGCGACCGGATGATCGTCTACTATTTTCCCAACAAGGATGCTCTGATTACAGAGGTGCTGCTCTTGTTGGGCGCACACCTGCAAGAGGCGCTCATGGAGGCGTTCAGCGGGCACGCGGCGGATCACATGGCGTTGGCGCGTCGGGCATGGCCTGTTTTGGCGCAGCCGCGCTTTGATGCCACCTTTGGGGTCTTTTTTGAGGCCAATGGGCTGGCCGCCACCGGTCGGCAACCCTATCAGGCCATCGTCGCGGGGTTGGTGGAGGCCTGGGTGGCGTGGTTGGCGCCGCTTTTTGAGGGCGACGAGGCGTTTTGCCGCGCCCAGGCCGAGGCGACGCTGGTTCTGGTTGATGGTCTGCTTTTGCTGCGCCAGTTGGCCGGGGCTGAGGCCGCGCAGCGTGCAGCGGTGGCGTTGGGTGTGGGCAAACCTGCGCAGTGAGTTCAGGTATCCAGGGGGGCATCGGAGGCTGAGGGCTTGGCCAGCGCAAAGTAGAGCAGTGGGCCGAAGGAGCCAGCGATCATGGTGATGATCACGTAGGGCCAGGGGTTGCGGCCGGTGCGTTTGGCGTTTGGTACCAACCAAAAGAGGATGAGGGTCACGGCGATGGCCAGGTCGATCCAGACCTGCAGGCCGCCCGAGTTGGAGAACTGATGCTCAAAGACCCCCATGAAGCCTATGTCGTAGAGGGCGTAGCCGGTCAGCGCCGTAAAAGGCACCAATAAGACGATGGACAGCATGCGCAGGTGTTTCATGGGGCTTTTCTCCTTCCCTTGTGGGGTGGGTTTGAGCATCTTGTTGATGGTTTTGTAGTGACCACTACATGATTTGTCAAGCAGCGTGGTGCCCTGCACGGTGGGGTGGTGTGGATTGGGCTCCAAACGTGTGTGCAGGCTCGGGGGGGGGGGGCGCTGTTTTTCAGGGGAGGTTGAGCCGGGGTTGGGGGACGCCGCCGTTGGCGGTCCACAGGGCGCGGCCGTCATCGCCGACGATGATGGCGCGGCTCAGGTCTGCGGTGGCGGTGATGGCGTTGAATTGGATGCCGTCGTTGTCAAAGACAACGGTCAGGGGTTTGTCGACCACCCACTGCTGGCCGCCGTCGGTGGTGGTGAAGGTCCATCCCAGGGCGTTGATGAGGTAGCCGTGTTCAAGGTCGGCGTCGAAGTGGAGGAGCTTGAAGTCAATTTCTTCGACTGAATTGTAGCCTGGAGGCGTGGGGTAGTTGACGCTTTGGACCGACGAGCCCACCACCTTAAAGAGGCTGCCCTGGCGACCACAGAGCCAGACCGTGTTGCCATCGCGCGAGACGGCCATGGATTGGATGCTGGGTGTGCGCAGCGGCAACAACACCGGTCGCCACGCCCAGTTGCCCCCGTCGCCGGTGCCGATGAAGAGGCGAGTGCTGGAGTCCTGTGCGGCGAGCACTGCGACGGCCTGGCCGGTGGGGTGCATGGCCATGGCGGTGAGTCTGTCGCCCTGGAAGTTTTGATCTGGGTCGATGGTCAGGGGGTCAATGGGGTCCAGACGAGGGTTTGCTGTGGAGATTTGGTAGACGGTGTTTTGGTTGACGCCGCCAATGGCCAGGCCAAAGTTGCCGTTTGCGTCGAGGGCCACGTCGATGAGGTGTTCGCTGCGGCTGAGCTGGGAGACAAAGTCAAACCAGGTGTCGCCCTGATCGACGGAGTATTGGGCGTAGCGGTGGTTGCCGACCAGGACGATGAAGTTGCCGTCGGCGCTGGCGGCCATGGCGTTGACCTGCGCGTCTGAGAATTGATCCTGGCCGACGTTCAGGCTGCGAAAGGGGACGAGCGTCTCTGGGGTGTTGACGCCGCGCATGATGACGCCCTCCTGGGTCACGGCGCGCAGCGCGGTCATGTCCTGCCAGGAGACGATCCCTGTGAAGTGTTGCTCTCCTGGCTCTTTCAAAACGGTGAAGTCGTCTGCCGGAGGGTCAAGCTGTCGCTCCAGGCGGTGCAGGGTGCCCTTGTTGGAGCCCAGGAGCGTTTGGAATGGGCTGTCTGGCGCCGAGAGCGGGATCACGGATGTGATGATCTCCCCAGGCAAGGTGCGCGCGAGGTCGTCCACAAAGACCCAGGTGCGGCCGCCGTCGGTGGTGCTCCAGTTGAGGCCGTCCTGGGCGGCGATGAAGCCGTTTTCTTGTGACTCATCAAAGACCATCCGGGTGATGGTGGCGGCTTGGTCGTCCGGTTCCTGGGGCAGCAGGATGCGCCTGGACGACTCCCAGCCGTCTTCGGTCACGAAGAGGCCGCCGTCTCCGCCCGCAAACCCGTCGTTGGGGCCAAGCATGTGGACGGCGAAGATGAATCCTGGGGGGTTGTCGTCGTTGCTGGGTTGGAGTTGCCGCAAGACCCAGTTTTCACCGTGGTCCTGGCTGATGGCGATGATGGTTCTCTGCTCAGCGCGCTGTGTGCTTGTGCCCGCGATCACCAGGGTGGTGTCTTCATTGTCCGTGGTGATGGTGGCAAAGCCGCCCCAACTGTCCGCCTCCGATGAAATGTCGATCTCTTCCCAGGTTTCGCCCTGATCATCGGAGTATTGGAGCAAGCTGTCGGTGCCCGCGATGAGGATGCGGCCGTTGGGGAGGACCTTGGCGTCCTGGACACTTTGGTTTGATGAATTGAGCGACAAGAGCGTGGGTTGCCAGGTGACGCCGTGATCGAATGTGATGAGCGCCTCGCCGCCAAAGCCCGCCGCGATGCCCAGGCCTGCAAAGGGGCCTTTGCGTTGCAGATCAAATCCGACGGTGCCAAAGGTCGAGGGGAGCTTGCCGGGGACGAGGATGTCGCCGGACTCGACGGCCATTTGAGTGAAGCCCATGCCGACCAGCAGCGCGCTGTCGGGTCCAGCGGCGTTGCCGCTGGTGTAGAACGGGGCCATTGAGCGGTCAAACCAGCCGGCGGGGCGATAGTCATTGATGGTCAGAGCGTCGGTTTGCGGCCCAAGGATGTCTTGCTCATTGATGAAGCGCACCGAGACGCTCAAGGCGCCCTCGTCGATGACGGGACCGACGACAGCCTGATTGCCGATGGGGCGGATACGGCGAGTTTGCTCGGGCTGGTCAGGTTGGCTCCAGGTGACCTCGACATTGGCGGGTGTGACGTTGCCAGGAGGGTTGTCCCAACGCCCGCGCAGGCCGTGGTTTGCGGCGGTGACCTCGGCCATCGAGCAATGGGAGCCGCGCTATCGTATCACCCGCATCCAGGTGCTTGAGGTGACCAGGGACGGCCAGCTCCACTTCTTCATGGAGGGCGAATACCGCCCGCGCGCTGTGTTTGGCGATTTTACGGTCGAAGGTGCGCGCCGCCTGGACGCCTACGCCAACCCGGACGGCGTCCTAATCGATCAACGAGTAAACGAGGGCTGATCATGGCAAGCCGCTTTACCGCCATCAACTTATCGGCCATGGCTCCGCCGGACATCATCGAAACGCTGGATTATGAGGCCATCGTTGCCGACATGCGCGATGATCTGGTGGCCCGCTTTCCGGCCATCGTTGGCGTGATCGATCTTGAAAGCGAGCCCGCCCGCAAGCTGATCGAGGCCTTTGCCTACCGCGAGCTGCTGCTGCGCGCGCGCATCAATGATGCCGCGCGGGCCGTCCTGCTGGCCTCCTCATACGACAGCAACCTGGACCATCTGGCCGCCTTGTTCGCCACCAGCCGCATGCTGGTCGAAGATGAGACCGGCGATCTGGCCGAAGAGGACGACGCCCGCCTGCGCCGACGCGTACAGCTTGCGCCCGAGGCCTTTTCGGTTGCAGGCCCCGAGGGGGCCTATGTCTATCATGCTCTGACGGTCGCATCTTGGGCAAGAGACGCCTCGGCCACCATGACGCGGCCAGGCAGGGTCAAGGTGACCCTGTTGCGGGCCGGAGCGGATCCCGCTCCAACGCGCGATGAGCGCGAAGAGGTCCGTCTGGCCCTGGCCAACAACGATGTGCGGCCGCTGACCGACATGGTTGAGGTGGCTGCGCCCGGCATTGCGCGGACCAACATCACCGCCAAGCTGACCCTCTACCCCGGCCCAGACGGGGCCGTGGTGCAGGCAAGAGCCCTGGCGGCTGTGACCGACTGGGTCGAAGCCAACCGCATGCTGGGCATGAACCTGCGCCGCTCGGCGCTGTTCTCCAAGCTGCATCAAGAGGGCGTGCATTCGGTCGAACTGATCGAGCCCGCCAGCGATATCGTGCTGGATGCGACCCATGTCTACGCCATTGACACCATCACCGTCTCGGTTGAGGCGATGCGCGACGAATGAGACCGGCCAATCGGCTTTTTGCTCTACAGATTAAGCCTTGGTGATCTTGATGGTAATACCAGGCGCCACATCATTCGGGCTGGCGTGGCTTTTACTATTCATATTCATGCGTGCATGGACTGTAAGATCAACACGCCAGGGTTATACAGAACAAATGAACCACGTCATCTACGAACCTCACCATCAGATGCAG
>CAKZKQ010000291.1 GCA_937123825.1 uncultured Pseudomonadota bacterium | reverse complement strand
GGGGGGGGGGGGGGGGGGGGGGGGGGGGGGGGGGGGGGGGGGGGGGGGGTGGGGGGGTGGGGGGGGTGTTGGGCGGGGGTGGGGGGGGGGGGGGCGGGGGGGGGGTGGTGTTGGGGGGGGGTGTGTGGCCAGGCGGGGTGAGGGGGGAGGTCGGTGAGGGTGTGGAGGAGGTCGCCTGTGTGTGGGTCGAGCCAGTGGAGGTGGTCGGTGGCGGCCAGGAGGATGCCCTGGGTGTGGATGAGGGGGGCGTTGTGCAGTGGGGGTAGGGGGGCGTTGTGGGGGCGTTTCCACAGGAGCGTGCCGGTGTTGGGGTCGAGGGCCAGGGTGGTGCCGGTGGGGGTTTTGTACCAGGCGGTGGTGGGGTTTTGTGGGTCGTTGAGCAGGGGTGGGGTGGTGCCGTCGCCCGAGTCGGGGAGGCGTCGGCTCCAGTGGGTGGTGCCGTTGTTGGGGTCAATTGCGATGGCCCAGGTGGGGGCTTCGGTGGCGGGGTCTTTGAGGGTGAGCAGGGTGGTGTTTGGGCCGATGGTCAGGGGTGGGTGGCTGATGGGGGCGGGGAGGGTGCGGGTCCAGAGGGTTTGACCGTTGTGGGGGGTGAGTGCCGAGAGCCTGGGGTCGTCGTGGGTGCTGGTGTGCCAGAGGGTGTTGCGGTGTGACCAGAGGGCCAGGGTGTGGGTGTTGTGGTGTTGCCACAGCAATTGTCCGTCGTGGGGGTCGAGGCCCCAGAGGCGGTTGTGGTCGAGGGCGACGCAGAAGGCTGTGGGGGCGGCGCAGGTGGTCAGGGGCCGCTCTGTGGGCAGGGTGCGCTGCCAGTGGGTGTCTCCTGCGGGGTCAATGTTCAGCAAAGTGTTGTTGTGCAGGATGAGCCACGTGTTTTGGTTGGGGCGGTGGTGTGCGCTGTGGAGTGCGTTGTGGGTGTGGTCTGTGGTGGGGCGCCGCCAGAGCGTCTGGCCGTTGTCGGCGCGCATGCAGGTCAGGTGCCCGTGGGTGTCGAGGGTTAAGACGTGGTGCGGTGTGGCGATTGTTTTGATGGGGGGTTTGTCGTGTGGGTGGCGGATGTGGCCAAGGGTGTCGCCGGTGCGTGTGTCGAGGGCGGTCAGGCCGCGTTGGTGTGGGATCCACAGGGTGTTTTGATGGGTGTGGAGGTGGTCCCATTGGATGTGTGGGGCGGTGAAGGTCCAGCGTTGTGTGGTGCCGACGCGGCGCAGTTGACGCCATGAGAAGCGCAAGGGGCCGGGGGCGAGCCAGATGGGTGTGTGTGGGTCGTGGCGGTGTTGTTTGGGTGTGGTGTCGGTTGTGTTGGCGGGGTGGTGGTGTTGGGTGTGCGTGTCGTGGAGGTGTTGTTGGAGTCGCAGGGCGCTGTGGCCCATGTCTTTGAGGTGTTCTTCCTGGGCAAGTTTGGGGTTGGTGCCAAGGAGCGCTTCGCGCAGGGCGTGTGTGGCATGGGTGATGAGTTGGATGAGGTCTGGGAGCGTGATGGAGGTGGTGGTGTGTGCGTTGTGGGGGCGTTGAATGATGGAGTGTGGGTTTTGGGGTGCGTTCCAGCGGATGATCCAGGGCCGCGTCCAGGGTTGTTGTGGGGGCGCGGTGGCGTGGAGGATGCGCGGTGGCGTGCCGGGGATGTGTCTGGGTGTGGAGCGCAGGTTTCGGACGATGTCGTGGGTTTCGGCCAGGAGCTGTCGCAGTGTGAGGACGGGGTGATTGTGGCCGATGTGCAGGGGTGTGTGTTGGTCTTTGTGGAGGGTGACGTTGCCGTGTGTGAGCAGCGCGTGGAGGTCGAGTGGTTCGGTGCCGTCGTAGAGTGTGGTGTCGATGTGTGCGGCGTCGAAGGCGGTGTGGAGCGTGAGTGATTCGGTGTGTGATTGGAGGGTTATGGGTTGTGGTTTGGGGAGGGGGCGGGGTTGGTGGTGTGTCTGGAAAGCGGTGTGGGGCGGGCGGCGCAGTCTTCGCAGCAGTGGGTGTGCGCCGAACCTGGGGTGGATGTCGAGCAGGGCCTGGGCCAGTTCATCGGCGGCGCGCCATGCGCTTTGCGCCAGCGTGTTTGGGTCGATGGGTTGGTTGTGGAGCGCGACGTGTCCGTTGGGGCTTGTTTGGACAAGCGAGAGGCAGAGTTGGTGGTGGTGTCTGGCCAGCGTCAGTTCCCAGGGGGTGTGTTGAAAGGGGACGGTGGCTTTGGGTTTGAGTCCAGCGCCGACGTTGTTGATGGCGTCGAGGAGGTCGGCGATGACGACAAAGACGCAGTCTCTGGGTATGGGTGCGGTGATGTTGTTTTGGTCGGCGAGGATGATGTCGATGGCGTCACGCACGACGCTGAGGTCGATGTGTGCGAGGTCAGTGTCTCGCGCGTGCGCGCGAGACAGGTGTGCGAGGTCGGCGCGCCATTGTGGGCCGAGGCGGATGTCGACCGCAGCGTTCACTTCAGGAGGCCTCCGCCGGCGCCGCCGAGTTTGCGCTGTCCTTCGGGGGTCAGTTCGCTCCAAAGTTCTCGGCTGGGGCCGATGAGTTTGGTCAGTGGTTCGCGGTGTTTGCGTTCGGCGAAGACTTTAAAGAGCCGCGAGGGGTCGATGATTTTGGCCAGCGGTGAGCGCGCCAGGACGTCGCGGTCGACGATGTGGATCTTGTGGTAGTAGTCGTGGCAGACGCAGAGCCAGGCGTATGTGGAGGAGGGTGTGACCTGCGCGAAGGTGGGGTCAGGTTGAAGGACCTGGGGGTCGATGGCGGCTTTGGGGATGGGTGGGGGTTGTGGTTTTTGGTGTTGCGCGGCGACGAAGCGCTCCATGAGCAGTGAGCGCATGGCCTTGTAGGTCTGGTGTATGAAGAGGTCATCGCCTTTGACGTGCAGTGAGATGCCGTCGGCGGTGATGTTGAGTTCGTTGGGTGGGTTGTTGTTGTCCTTGCTCATGGTATGGGCGAGCCTGCGTGTGCGTGGTGTTGTGTGCGTTGGTCCTCTTTGTGGTGTGTGGTGTTGGACCAGACAGTAATGAGGATACTCCAAAGGGCGTGCGCGGCGAAAGCTTCAGTGCGCGGTGTGGTGTGCGGCGGTGGTTTGAGGTGAAAAGTGTGGATATGGACGTGAAAAGGTTGACAGGCGTGTTTGCATTGGCTTACCTTTTCGCGCCCTCTGCACCATAGAATTGTGGTGGTATGACGTGTGACAGGCGGTCAGCCAATGTTTTGATGATGTGAATGACCTGTCTGCCTGTAGCAACACCTGTATGTGTGGATGATTGTAAGGGTGTTTGTTTGAGGGAGCCCCGCAGGCAATGAAGGTGGCGATGTCCATGGTGGGCATTGGACCTGTGAGAGAGAAAAACAACACGGTCGGCGCACCCGCGGGGGGGAGGCTGGCCCAGAGCGCTTGCTGTATTGGTCATCGATGGTGTCGGTGGTGGGTGCAGAGGGCAGGATGAGATGACGGAACTGGCGACCAACGGCGACATGGACCTCGACGCGCAATTTGCGGCGTTGCTCTCGGAGTACGAGGACCGTACCGAAGTCAAAGAGAACGAAATCACCCAGGGGCGGATCCTGGAGGTGGGCAAGGACTACGTCCTGGTGGACATCGGCTTCAAGTCCGAGGGCATCATCGATGTGCGTGAGTTCGTCAACGTTGATGGCGAGCTGATGGTCAACCCCGGCGACACGGTCGACGTGCTGGTTGAGCAGCGTGAGAACGAGGATGGTCTGTGCGTGCTTTCCAAAGAGAAGGCCGACAAGCTCAAGATCTGGGAAGAGCTGGCGACCAAGAACGAGAACGACGAGACCGTCGAAGGTGTCATCGTGTCTCGCGTCAAGGGTGGTCTGCAGGTCGACATCGGCGTGCGGGCGTTCCTGCCGGGCAGTCAGATGGAGCTGCGCCCCACGCGCAACCTGGACAAGTTCATTGGCCAGAGCTTCAAGTTCAAGATCATCAAGTTCAACAAGCGCCGTGGGAACATCGTTCTGTCGCGTCGCGCGCTGCTTGAGAAAGAGCGCGAGACCCTCAAGAGCGAGACGCTCAAGAAGCTGCGTGAAGGTGCTGTCATCGACGGCATCGTCAAGAACATCACCGAGTACGGGGCCTTTGTGGACCTGGGCGGCATCGATGGTCTGCTCCACATCACCGACATGTCCTGGGGCCGCATCAGCCACCCCTCGGAGATGTTCGACGTGGGTCAGGAAATCAAGGTGATGGTCCTGAAGTTCAACCCCGAGAACGAGCGCGTCAGCCTTGGCTACAAGCAGCTCAGCCCCGACCCGTGGGCCGGTGCCGAGAGCCGCTACCCGGTCAGCTCCCGCGTGCAGGGTCGCGTGGTGAGCCTGATCGACTACGGCGCCTTCGTGGAGTTGGAGAAGGGCATCGAGGGTCTGATCCACATCTCGGAGATGAGCTGGACCAAGCGCATCAAGCACCCCAACAAGGTCGTCTCCGTCGGCGAGATGGTCGAGTGTGTGGTCTTGAGCATCGACAGCCACGCCAAGAAGATCAGCCTGGGCATGAAGCAGGTCGATCCGAACCCGTGGACGTTGCTCGAGGACAAGTACCCGGTGGGTACGGTCATCACCGGCAAGGTGCGCAACATCACCGATTTCGGCATCTTTGTCGGCATCGAAGATGGCATCGACGGTCTGGTCCACATCTCCGACCTGTCCTGGACGCAGAAGATTCGCCACCCGTCCGAAGCCTACAAGAAGGGCGACGAGGTTCAGGCGGTCGTCTTGAACATCGACGTGGACAACGAGCGTTTCAGCCTGGGCATCAAGCAGCTCACCCCCGATCCGTGGGAAGACCTGCCCGATCGCTACCCGCCGGGCAAGATCGCCGACGCCGTCATCACCAAGCTGACCGACTTTGGCGCCTTCGCCGAGGTCGAGCCTGGCATCGAGGGCCTGATCCACATCTCGGAGATCTCCATCGAGCGCGTCGATGATCCTTCGCAGGCCGTCAAGGTCGGTGAGACCCACAAGGTCGAGGTCATCAGCATCGATCCCAAGGAGCGCAAGATCGCCCTGTCGATCAAGAGCTTCATCCAGCGCTCCGAGCGCGGCAACCTGCGCCAGTACGCCGATGAGGGCAACGCCAGCGTGCAGTTGGGCGACCTCTTCAAGGACAAGCTCGGCGACCTGATGAGCGACTGATCCATCACCAAAGGCCGCGGCGGTTGCCATGTTGGCAACCGCCCGTCTTGCCTGGTGTGTGTTGAAGCCGTCCCCGCGATTGCGGGCGACGGCTTTTGTTTTTCTTGGCGTCGCGGCTTGTTTTGTGAACTTTGTTCGCTTTTGAGTGCCAGCGGCTATTGCATGATGGGATTGAACTGTCTAGGCTGTATTGCGGCGCCGTTTTCTGGCTGGGAGCGGCGGCCGACAGGGTTGTTGCAGGGCTGCAAACCCTCTTTGGAGAATCTGGCGTCCGATCATGGTTTGGGCGCCGTCCTCGCCAAGCCACTCATGCCCCTTGTGTTTTCATAGAGCTTTGTGCGGGTGTCTTGTTGCGCCCGGTGGCCCCGCGTTTTTGTGCGCCATTGGCCGCTGGCTGCATTCTCCGATATCTTTGTAAAGAGCGTCCGATTAGATAGAGAAAAGGGAGGTGTCGTCCATGGTCACCAGGAGTCTTTGCCGCGTACCACTCAGTGTGGTGTTGGCGGCTTGCGTGGCTTTTTTGTGGGTCGGGGTCGCCGGAACCAGCGCTCTGGCGCAAGAATTTGGGGAAAAGACTGCGCCCCAGTCTGCGCGCAGCGGCGCGGTGGCGTTGACCGACCCGGTGGGCCAGGTGCACTTCATCGGCGGCTACCTGCAGTCGCAGAGCAACCCCAGCCGTGCCCACGAGATCTACAACCCCGACCGCGATCAGTGGGAGACGGGGCCGCAGCTTGAGTTTCGGCTGCGCGGGGCCTGTGGCGCCACGGACGGGCGCGGCAAGCTCTACCTCTTTGGCGGCAATACGGGTGAGACGGACTCCAGGGAGACACTCTTCTTTGACGTGGCCGCCGATCGTTGGTTTACGGGGGAGCGCGCGCCGACCACCATTGGTACAGACTGCGCGGCGACCCTGGGCGCCGACGGCAAGATCTATGTCCTGGGTGGGCGCAACCAGCCAGACAAGTACTTTGTCTACGACCCATCCAACGATGAGTGGGAAGACAACAGGGACATGGCCCAGCCGCTCTTTGGTCACGCGGCGCACACCATGCGCGACGGTCGGATTTACGTCGTCGGTGGTTTTACCGGTGATGAGCTCAGCGACAAGCTCTTTATTCTCGACCCGGCCACGGGCAACTGGGATCAAGGGCCGTCGATGCCGTCAGCGCGCACGCGCTTTGCTTCGGCGCAGCTCTACGGGCGGCAGATCTTTGTCATCGGCGGGGCCAACTCTCCCAATGATCAGAGCGGTCAGAGCTTTGATGAGGTCTTTGTCTACGACCGGCGCGCCAACACCTGGCAGCAAGACAGCAGCCTGCCCAGCAAGATGCGCGCGGGTGTGGCGGCCAGCTTCGGCACCACGCTCTTTGCCTTTGGTGGCCGCGATCAGAACCAGCCCGTCGATGCGACCTTTTCCCGTGAGGTCCAGGCCAAGGTGGCGATCTGGGGGGTGGCGCAAGACGCCTCCAAGACCCTGCCTTCGCTCAACAACAGCGGTTCCTGGAAGCTCTCCTTTTTGAGCTACGACGGCCGCGAAGAGCTGGCCGATGTGGAGGCCTTTGACGCGGTCGTGGCCATGGTCGAAGACCCGCTTGGTGAGAACGGCGATCATATGGGTGACGTGCTGGCGGCCTATGTCGCTGGCGGCGGCGGCGTTGTGGAGACGTCGCTGGGCAACTTTGCGCCCAACCACAGCATCGGCGGCCAATGGAGAGCGTTGGGGTTGACCTGTATGGGAGAGACCGAGAACCCTTTTCAGAGCGGTGATGTGGAGGGTTTTGTCTTTCCCGATCACCCGCTTGTCTGGGGGGTTCCGCCCAGCTTTGAGGTGCCGCAAATCCGCACCGGTCAGGCTGCGCTCAGCCGCAAGTGTCTGGAGATCATCCGCTTTGTGGATCAGCAGACCTTTGCCGCCGTGCAGATGTTGCCCCAGGGGCGCGTGACGTGGTTGGGGATGATGCCAGAAGCCTTCTTGATTCAGGCTGAGGAGGAGCACCGCTATGGTGTGTTGGCCAACGCCATCCGCTGGTCTCTTAGTGGTGAGGTGGGCCAGATGCTCAATGTCGCCCCCAGGCTGAACCTCTTTCCGACGGCTTACAGCGCCGATGAGGGCAGCGCGTTGACCTTGCGCGCTGCGGCGTCGGATCGAAACGCCGATGTGCTCTCTTATGCCTGGGATCTGGACAACGACGGCCAGTTTGATGACGCCTTTGTGGCTCAGCCCACCATCACGGTCGGCGATGGCCCTGCGACCCAGGTGGTCAGGCTGCGGGTGTCGGATTGGCAGGGATTGTCGGTGGTCCGCTCGGCGACCATCACGATCAACAACGTCGCCCCCGTGGTGGTGGCGGTGAATGCTCCCCCAGACCCCGATGAGTCTGCGCAGGTGGCGTTTTCGGTCTCGTCGGTGGATCCGGCTGGTGAAGACGATCCGCTCAGCTTCCAGTGGAGCTTTGGTGACGGCGAAAGTGCCAGCGGTGCCAACGTCGACCACACCTACGAAGACAACGGCACCTTCACCTACAGCGTGACCGTCAGCGATGACGACAACGGCACCGACACCGAGGTGGGGACGTTGGTGGTGGCGGACGTGCCGCCGACGCTCAACCCCGTCCAGCGGCCCGTGGACATTGTGGAAGGCCAGAGCGTCTCATTCTCGACGCTCTTGTCCAAGGCGCGCTTTGACGTGGTGGACGTCATCTTCTCGTGGGGTGACGGCAGCGCCAACGACACCGTGCAGGTCGCCTCTGGGGTGTCCAATCAGAACGTCGCCGCCAGCCACACCTTTGACGGCAACAACGTGGCGCGCACCGTGACGGTCACCGCCACCGACGACGACGGCACAAGCCGCCAGCGCACCTCGACCTTCACCGTGCTCAACGCGCCACCCCAGATCAGCACCGTCAACATCCCCGGTCAGGGCAACGAAGGCCAAAGTCTGGCTTTCACCGCTGCAGCCACTGACCCAGGCAATGACTCGCTGACCTACACCTGGGATTTTGGTGACGGCACCACCGCCACCGGCACCAGCGTCAACCACATCTACACCAACAACGGCGTCTTCACCGTCACCTTGACCGTCGAAGATGGCGACGACGGCCAGGTGACGGCCAGCGACAACGTCTTTGTCTCCAACGTCGCCCCCGTGGTGTCTCTCTCAGGGCCGCAGAGCGGCCAGGAGGCCCAGGCGCTCTCCTTTGTGGCCAGCGCCAACGACCCCGGCAACGACACCTTGACCTACACCTGGGATTTTGGTGATGGCAACACCGTCACTGCAGGCCCCCAGGTGACCCACGTCTACAGCGACAACAACAACGGACCCTACACCGTGACCGTGACCGTCAACGACGGGAACGCGTCGACTGTGGACTCGCTGGGCGTGACCATCAACAACGTGGCCCCCACGATCAATACCTTCAACGTCCCAGAGCAGGGGGATGAAGGTCAGGCGTTGTCCTTCTCGGCGGCGGCCACCGACCCCGCTGGTCCTGCCGACCCGCTGACGTTCTCCTGGAACTTTGGCGATGGCTCTCCGCCCGTCTCTGGCTCCCAGGTGACCCACACCTTCGCCGACAACGGCGCCTACACCATCACTCTGACGGTCGAAGACGACGACGGCGCCGCCGACACCCGTTCAGAGACGTTGGTCATCAACAACCTCGCCCCGCAGATCAACGCCTTGACGGGAGATTTTGTGGGCATTGAGGGCCAACAACTCAACTACACGGCCAGCGCCAACGATCCGGGCGCCGACACGTTGACGTACCGCTGGGATTTTGGCGACGGCGACGTGGAAGAAGGCGTGAACCTGACCTCTGTCAGCCACGCCTACACCAGCGAAGACAACTACACGCTGACCTTGACCGTCACCGACGACGACGGCCAGGCGACCAGCATCAACCGCACTGTCAGCGTTGGCGGCTCTGAGCCTGTCATCACCTCGCTTGATGGAGACACCACAGGCCCCGAAGGGCAGGCGTTTGATTTTGTGGCTCAGGCCATCGACCCCAACGGCGACCCCATCATCTACACATGGGAGTTTGGAGACGGCAGCGATGACTTGACCGGGGTCAACCTCAATCAGGTCAGCCACACCTACGTGGACGATGGCACCTACACGCTGACGCTGACCGTCAGCGACGGCGAAGGGCAGAGCAGCGCAACGCTGGAGCTTCAGGTGGCCAACGTGGCGCCGGTCTTCAGCTCTTTTACGGTGCCCCCGAGCCTCAACGAAGGCAGCCAGGGCGCGCTGCGGGCCACCGTGAACGACGCGGCTGGCAACAACGACCCCGTCACCGTCACCTGGAACTTTGGCGACGGCTCGCCGTCCGCCACTGGCACCGCCGTGGATCACACCTGGACCAACAACGGCACCTTCACCGTGACCGCCACCGCCACCGACGGCGACGGCGGTGAAACCACGCAGACCGCCGACGTGGTGGTGGCCAACGTGGCGCCCAGCATCGCGCCGCTGAGCCCCGCCCCTGGAGCCGCCGAAGGGGCTTCGATCTCCTTGAGCGCCACCGTCAGCGACCCCGGCGCCGACACGCTCTCCTATCTGTGGGAGTTTGGTGACGGCACCGCCCCGGTTGAAGGGGTGGATCTGACCGAGGTCAACCACACCTACGCCGACAACGGCACCTACACCGTGCGTCTGACCGTCAATGACGGCACCACGCAGACCACGCGCACGCTGAGCCAGCCCGTGAGCAACGTCGCACCCACGCTGCAAAACCTGGCCGGGGATCAGCAAGGCGCGGAGGGACAGTCGCTGAGCTTCTCGGCCACGTCGACTGACCCCGCCGGCGTCAACGACCCGCTGACCTGGACCTGGGACTTTGGTGACGGCACCGATCCCGTCATCGGCAGCGCCTTGACCAACATCAGCCACACCTACGCCGACAACGGCACCTACACGCTGCGGGTGACCGTCGCTGATGGCGACGGTGGTCAGGACGAAGAGACGCTGGGGGTGACGATCACCAACGCCGCCCCCAACATCGCCAGTGTCACTGGGCCTCAGAGCGCCGATGAAGGCCAGAGCGTGGCCTTTGTGGCCGTGGCCAACGACCCAGGCAACGACAACCTGACCTACACCTGGGACTTTGGCGACGGTCAGCAGGAAGAAGGTGCGGATTTGACCAACGTCAACCACACCTGGGCCGACAACGGGACCTTCACCGTGACGCTGACCGTCACCGACGATGATGGCAGCAGCGATCAAGACACGGTCAGCATCACCATCACCAACGTGGCGCCCACGCTGACCCTCTTTGAGGCGCCGGCCAACGGCACCGAGGAGGTGGCGCTGACCTTCCGCGCGGCCGCCAACGACCCAGGCAACGACAACCTGACCTACACCTGGAACTTTGGCGACGACAACACCGCCACTGGCACCGAAGTGCAGCACGCCTACGCCGACAACGGTACGTTCAACGTGCAATTGACGGTCACCGACGGCGACGGCGGTCAGGTGAGCGATGACGCCGCTGTGGTCATTGCCAACGTGGCCCCGGTGCTGGTTCGCGTGGATGGTCCCGCGCAGGTGGTTGAGGGCTCTGCGGCGGCGTTTGTGGCCACCGTCAGTGACGCGGCCGCCGATGAGATCACGGTGCAGTGGGGCTTTGAGCAAGGCCCGAACCTGACTGGCCTCGAAGCCCAGCACACCTATGCCGATGACGGTGAGTTTGAGGTGACGGTGGTGGTCAGCGACGACGACGGCGGGCAGGACACCGACGTGATCGCGCTTGAAGTGCTCAACGCCGACCCCGTGATTGTCTCGCTCACCGGCGACTTTGTGGGCCAGCAGGGCGACACCTACAACTTTACCGCCACCGCCACCGATCCTGGCGACGACACCCTGACGTTCAACTGGAACTTTGGTGACGGCACCACCGCCACCGGCGCCAGCGTCAGCCACGTCTACACCCAGCAGGGACAGCAAACCCTGCGCTTGACGGTCACCGACGAAGATGGCGGCTCCACCAGCACCACCCGCACCGTGGGTGTGGCTGTCGGCGCGCCGGTCATCACCTCGTTGGGCGGCGACACCGAAGGCGCCGAGGGTCAGTTGCTCTCCTTCACCGCCGAGGCGGTCGATCCGACCAATGACCCCGTCACCTTCACCTGGAACTTTGGCGACGGCTCCGATGAGGTGACCGGCGCTCAGGTGACCCACACCTACGCCGATCAAGGCACCTACGAGGTCCTTGTGGTGGTCTCTGACGGTGAAGAGAGCACCGCCGGGGCGCTCTCAGTGCAGATCTCCAACGCCAACCCCACCATCGACACCCTGGTGGCGGGCGCGTTTGGAGAAGGCTCCCCTGGCACAATCACCGCCGCCGCCAGCGACCCCGGTGACGACACGCTGAGCTTCCGTTGGGACTTTGGCGATGGCACCGAGCCCTTTGACGCCCCCGATCTGGAGCCCGTCCAGCACACCTACGCCACCAGCGGCACCTACACGGTTGCGCTGACGGTCACCGACGAGGACGGCGGCGCTGTCACTGGCACCGTCGATGTGTCTGTGGGCAACGCGCCTCCGGTCATCGCTCAGGTCGACGGTGACTTTACCGGTCCCGAAGGCCAGGCGCTCTCCTTTGAGATCGAGGCCAGCGACCCCGGCGGCGATACCCTCACCTACGAGTGGACCTTCGGCGACGATGAGCCCATCGAAACCGACGCGCCGCAGGTCAGCGTCACCTTTGAAGACAACGGCACGGTGGCTGCCGTGGTGCGCGCCATTGACACCAACGGTCAGTTTGATGAGTTCGCCTTTGAGGTCGAGGTGACCAACGTGGCCCCCGTCATCGAGCAAGTCTCTGGTCCGGAGGAAGGCAATGAGGGCGATCTCTTTGCTTATGTGGTTCGGGCCGAAGATCCCGGCAATGACACGTTGAGCTACAGTTGGGACTTTGGCGATGGCACGCAGCTGCCGCTGGCCGAAGGGCAAGACCGGGTGGAGCACATCTATGGCGACCAGGCGACCGTCACGGTCACGGTGACCGTGCAAGACGACGACGGCGCGGAGACAACGGCGACCATCGAGGTCACTGTGGCCAACGTGGCGCCGTCGCTGGCCGACATCTCGGCCCCGCAGTCGATTGAAGAAGGCCTCCAGGCCGATTTTGCCGCCCAGGCTCAGGATCCCGGCGATGACACGGTGACCTTTGAGTGGGACTTTGGAGACGGTGGCACAGACATCGGCCAGAGCGTCACCCATGTCTACGGCGACGATGGGGTGCAAGAGGTGGTGCTGACGCTCAGGGACGAGGACGGCGGTGAGCGGGCGGTGACGCGGACATTGACCGTGCTCAACGCGGCCCCTGTCTTCTTGTCGGATCCCACCGAGCTGCGCGCCAACCAGGAGCAACTCTACACCTACGCGGTTGAGGTGACCGATCCCGGCTTTGATGACGTGCTCACGCTGGAGTTGACCGAAGGCCCCGAGGGCATGACCCTTGAGGATGACACCGTTTTGTGGACCCCCACCGCCGAGCAGGTCGCCCTTGGGGTGCCCTTTGATGTGACGCTGGTGGTGTCGGACGACGACGGCGCCTCGACCACCCAGAGCTGGCAGGTGCGTCCGACCGTCAACGACAACGACAACGACGGCGTGCCCGATGACTGTGAAGAGGCCTTTGGTCTGAACCTCAACGAAGACGACGGTGATCTGGACAACGATCGCGATGGACTGTCCAACCGTGAAGAGTGTTTGCGCGGCACCGATCCGACCGTGTCCAACGGTCCCAGCGCGCCGACCATTGACGAGCCCGAGGACGGTGCCCGCGTGGCCACAGCGCTGCCGCGCTTGAAGGTCAACAACGCCACCGACCCTGACAACGATCCGCTGACCTACACCTTTGACCTCTTCAGCGACCGCGATCTTGTGGTCCTGGTGGCCTCTTACGAGGGCGTGCAGGAAGGGCTCAACACCACGGCCTCCACGGTCGAGGTCGTCCTTGAAGAGAACACCGAGTACTGCTGGCGAGCGCGCGCCAGCGACCCATTTGTGGCCGGTCCGTTCTCTGAGGTGGCCTGTTTTGTGGTCGATGCCGAGAACGAGCCGCCGTCGGTGCCCAACCCGTTGTTGCCCAGCGGTACGGCGCAGGAGCTTCAGCCCGAATTGGTCGCCGACCCGGCCGTCGATCCCGAAGGTGGCCCGCTGGTCTATCTCTTTGAGGTTTACGACGGCGAAGAGACCGAAGATCTGGTCGCGTCGGGGCAGTCCAACACGCCGTCCTTTGTCGTGGACGTGATCCTGGCCGACGGCGGGGTCTACAACTGGCGCGTGGCTGCGGTGGACGATCAGGGGACCCAGAGCGGCTTCAGCCAGTCTTTGGTCTTCACCGTGGATGCCTCCAACGCCATCCCCGGTCCGCCCACGATCCTCAGCCCCGAAGACGGCGATCGTGTGGTGGAGGGGCCGGTGGTGCTTTTGTGGCGCAACTCGGTCGATTTGGATGGCGATGTGGTGACCTACGAGGTTGAGGTGGCGACCACCAAGGAGTTTGACGAGGTGGTCTTTAGCCTCAGCGAGATTCCCGAGCAAGATGTAGAAACCTCGATCGAGATTGAGGGCCTGGACGACGACGCGACCTACTTTGCCCGCGTGCGCGGTCACGATGGCCGCGGTGCGGGTCTCCATGCCAACGTGAGCTTCTCCATCAACCTCGACAACCAGGCCCCGACGGCTCCCGAGGCGCTTTCGCCCGAGCCCGAGGACAAGCCCGAAGCTGGTCAGGATGTGGAGTTGGTGGTGGAGAACGCCGTCGATCCCGACGGTGACGCGTTGACCTACACCTTCCGGGTCTTTGACCTTGATGGTGAGACGCTGCTCGACGAGCAAGCTGGCGTGGCCGAAGGCGAACAGGTCACGATGGTCGTGCTTGACGCCGAGGTGATCGAGGGTCGCGAGGCGGTCTTGTGGCAGGCGTTGGCCGTGGATGAGTTGGGGCTTGAGGGTCCGCCTTCAGAGCTGCGCCAGTTGCAGGGGATCACCGACGGGGTTGGTGTCGACGGTGACGGGCAGGTCGATGGTGGCTGCGGCTGCACTCAGATCGCGCACCAGTCGCGCCGTCAGACGCCAGGTCTGCCGTGGGCGTGGTCCGTGGTCGGGTTGTTGGGGATGGTGTGGTGGTGGCGCCGTCGTCGCTGAAGGTCGATGCGCCGCGCGCTGTGTCGCGGCGGCGTGGGACGAGGCGCGGTGTGCAGGGCGGCGTTGTGTGCGTCCTGCAAGGGCGCGGTGAGGTTCAGGCCAGCGCGGCGCGGACCAGACCGCTGGCGGCTTTGCCATCAAAGCGGCCGCGGATTTTGGGCACGAGCTGCCCCATGACCTTGCCCATGTCGCGCATGCCCTGGGGCTGGACGGCCTCGACGATCTGGGCGATGAGGGCTTTGACCTCATCCTCGGTCATCTGCTGAGGCAGGTAGTCTTCAATGATGCGCAGCTCGCCCTCTTCGCCCTCGGCCAGCTCGATGCGGTCGCCTTTGCGGTAGGCCTCGGCGGCCTCGCGGCGCTTCTTGGCCTCGCGGGTCAAGAGGGTGATGGCGTCTTCGTCTGTCAGCTCGCCTTTCTTCTCGATCTGGGCCTTTTTGAGTTCGGCCATCAGCAAGCGGATGGTGTTGCGGCGGACGGTGTCGCCGCTGCGCATGGCGGCTTTGAGGTCTTCTTTCAAGCGTGTCAGCATGACACTCCTCCCAATCTTCGGTGTAAAGCCCCCGGCGAGCGGGCTTTGTGGGTCGCATCAAGGCCGGGGGCCTGAGGTCGGGTGAGAAGTAGTGTGGCGGGCAAGCCCCTATGTCAAGGGCCGAGGGCGGCTTGTGGCTGACGTGCATGTCAGGTAAGGATGATGGGTAGCCCAGAAGGCGCGCGTTGGTGTGTGGGTTGGGGCGGCTGGTGCCCCGACGGTGGGCTGTTGTGGTTTGTGATGTGTATGGAGGTGGTCTGCGATGATGTTGAACGTGGATAAGGGACGGTTGGCGGTCCTGCTTCTGGTGGCGTTGATGGCCTTTGTCGGGTGCTCCGGCGAAGAGACGCAGGGAGAGGAGTCGCTGAACTTTGATTTTTCGGGCGACGAGGAGGTCGGGGAGGACTTTGAGGAGTTTTCTGCGGCCAAAGGCAAGGCCGACGGGCTGGATTTTGAGGGTTCGCCCCTGGAAT
Organism: uncultured Pseudomonadota bacterium; assembly: GCA_937123825.1. Taxonomy (GTDB): domain Bacteria; phylum Myxococcota_A; class Bradymonadia; order Bradymonadales; genus CAKZKQ01. The sequence continues at coordinate 551 of CAKZKQ010000291.1, read as the reverse complement.
TCAAGACTGCGTGTGAAGAGGGCCAGGAGGTGACGATCGCGGCGGTGGGTGATTTGCTCATCCATGGCCGCTTGCAGCGTCAGGCGCTGGGTCACGACGAAGGCTTTGGCAGCTTGTGGAGCGGCATCAAGGATTTGATGGCGGCGGCCGACGTCACCTACGCCAACCTGGAGGGGCCGACGGCGCCTGGGACCAACAAGTTTGGCCGCGACACCACCGACCCCGGCAAGTCCTTTGACGACAACGTCTACTCCAGCTACCCGATGTTCAACTACCACCCCTCGTTGTTGACGGATTTGATCGACAGCGGCGTGGACGTGGTCTCGACGGCCAACAACCACAGCCTGGATCGGCGCTCTTTGGGGGCTGACCGGACCATTGAAGAGTTGGAGCGCGTGGGCATGCCCTACACCGGCACCCGGCGCAAAGGCGACGATCAGGCCCCCTGGCACACCGTCACCAACGGGGGCGGCTGCAACCTGGCCTGGCTGGCGCGCACCTACGGCCCCACCGGCACCCCCGATCCGCACAAGCAGGTCCCGCGGTGCTTT
>CAKZKQ010000290.1 GCA_937123825.1 uncultured Pseudomonadota bacterium | reverse complement strand
AAAGCCGCCTGTCCCAAATCAAGCGCGTTCTCACAGCAAAGCCCAATCCCCCAGCGACGTGACCCCGCCAGTGAGCGATATGATCGCTTGACACGATCCTAACCACTTGGGTGCTCCATCGAAGCCTCCTGCTTGATTCAAGCACACTCACCCAGCAAAGCCACCTGCCTGAATCAACCGCCAGCTTCGCAACAACGTCACCTGAGGGAAAAATTACGTTCCCCAACAAAGCCGCCTGCCTAAATCAAGCACACCCATCCATCAAAGCCGTCTGTCACAAAGCGACCGCGTTTGTTCAACAAGACCCATCGTAATAAAAAAGGCCGACGGCCCGGTGATGGGCGGTCGGCCTTGGTGTGTGGACGCCGCGGCCTGTGGTGTGGCCGCGGTGTGGGGTGGGGTCACTGGACGGTGACTTCGAGGATCCAGGCGTTGAGGACGCCGACGTCTTCGCGGGCGTTGTCGGAGACCTGGAGGATCCAGTCGCCCTGGGCTTGCTCGCCGGCGAAGTCTTCCACGGTGAAGTCTTTGACGAGGTTGTCTTCGCCGCCGCCTTCCTGGTCGTGGAGGATGATGGTCTTGCCCGAGGGGCTGGTCAGGGCCACGGAGAGGTCGCCGATGAAGGTGTGGGCGATGTCCACCGAGACGTTGATGCTGTCCACGGTGCCGGTGGCGCCGATGGAGATGCTGTCGGTGATGCCGGTGGAGTTGTCGTCGGGGATCTCAGCGCCGGGCTCGCTGACGCCTTCGAGGTTGTCGGTGTCTTCGTCGTCGCCAGGGTTGTTGGGCTGCTCGTCGGTGGTGTCGAGCTTCAGGGCCCAGCCCTCGATGGCGCCGGTGTCCTGGGCGGCGCTGTCGATGACGCGCAGGGTCCAGGTGCCTTTGGTGGCCACGCCGGCCAGCTCCGAGAGGTCGAAGGAGCGCTTGATGTCGTCCTGGGCGTTGCCTTCGTTTTTGTGGATGAAGGTCTCGGTGCCGTCGGGGGCGATGACGGAGACGGCCAGGTCGCCGATGAAGGTGTGGCTGATGACCACGTCCACTTCGCCGCCCAGCAGGAAGGCGTCTTCCTCGACTTCAATGGTGGAGCTGGCGCCCACGACGATGTCGTTGTCGGGGATCTCGACGAGGGTGTTGTTGCTCAGGTCGCCTTCGGCCGGCACGGGCTGGCAGGCGGGGCTGTCGGCGCACTGGGGGTCTTCACAGTCGGCCTGACGGTCGAAGTTGTTGTCGATGCCGTCGTCGCAGACTTCGGGGTCGAGGTCCAGCGAGGGGATGTCGGCGGTCATGGAGTTGGCGAACTCCTCGATGTACTCGTAGGAAATCCAGCCATAACCGGCGCCGGCCTCATGGCGGATGCCAAAGCCGCTGGTGCCCCAGCTGTTCTTGAACATGAAGAAGCCCTTGGTGGTCACCTCTTCGCCGTTTTCGTCTTTGATGGTGTCGCCGTTCTCGTCAACCAGGGCCACTTCGAGGTTGTCGTCCCAGCCGACCAGGAGGATGGAGTGGCCAGCGCGCTTTTCGAGGCTCACTTCGCGGTCTTTGTCGTTGGGGGGCAGGACGTAGCCCTCGCTCCAGTACTCGGAGTTGACCGGCAGCTTGGAGCGGCGGTGGTTCCAGCTCTGGTAGAAGAAGGTCATGCCGGAGACGACGGCGGTGCGCTTGGAGTGCATGACGGCCTTGATGCTGCGCACGCGGGAGCTGACAAAGCGGCCGCGGGGCAGGAACCAGCGCTTGGACTCTTTGGCGCTCTCGGGGGGCTCGCCGTTGGTGTAGCACACGGTGGGCTGGTCGTCTTCGCCGTTGCAGCGCTCGTCGTCGCCGCTCTTCCAGGGCTGGGACTCGTAAGGCCAGGCCTGCTCGTCCACGATGCCAAAGCGGTTGATGGCGCGCAGGTTGGAGTTGGCGTTGGAGCCGCTGGTGTTGGGGAAGCTGCCGACCTCAAACTTGGCCGACCACTGCAGGTACTGCTCGGAGAAGTCGGGGTTGGCCAGGGTGCCTTCCTTGATGTAGAGGTGCTCCATGAGCGCCGCGGTGGAGAAGATCGAGCAGACACCGCGCGAGCCCTGACTCTTGACCGGGGATTGCAACTCCACCAGGTCAAACTTGCCCGGGAAGATCTGGTCGGCTTTGGCCTCGCTGGGCAGCTTGCTGCTGTCAGGGGCGCCGTCGATCAAGGAGTCCAGGTCCGACAGGGGGGCTTCCGAGTCTTCGGGGTTGGCCACCTGCGGGGTGTTGTCCGCGACACCTTCGTCGCCGCAGGCAACCAGCGCGCCCATCAGCAGCGCCACGACCAGGAGCATAAAACGGTTCTTGTTCATCTCTTCACCATCGTTCTTTATTCGAGCTGGGCGCCCAGGAGGCCCAGAAGTTTAACCGACGTATCCACGACTTTTGTGAAGCTTTAGCAACAGATATGCCAGCCGTCAACGGCTTTGTGAAAGGCGTTCTTGCTCAAAAATCGATGGGTTTTTTGGTTATTGTGTGTTTTGTGGTTGTTTTTGGAGCGCCTGGGCAACAAAGTGGTCACCGCAGTGGCCACCATGGATGTCAGGGGTGACCGCTGCACTTGCCACTTTGGACGGCGTTCAGTGGGGCAAAAAGCCGGTCTTGGCCATGTGGGCGGTGTCGCCCCAACTTTGGATGAACCAGCCCCATTTGCGCACGTGAAGCTCGTTGATGGAGGTGTTGGCGGTGGAAAAGCGTCTGGGGGCGTCGATCGGAGCGCCGACGATGTGCTTGAACCACTCGCGCAGCACACCGCCGTGGGTAAAGACCAGCACCTTGCGGCCCTTGTGGGTCTGGCGCAGCGCCTCCAGCGCCCCCACGCAGCGCTCGTGAAACTCCACCAGAGACTCTCCCTCGGGAATCGGGGCCTGCGGCGGGCCGCCTGAGAAAATCTTGATCACCTCGGGCATGGTCTGGCGAGCCTCGGTGTAGAGGTGTCCCTGGAGCACGCCCAGGTGGCGCTCGCGCAGGCGCTCATCAAGCAGGAGGCCTTCGGCCCGGTCGCCCAGGGCCAACTGCGCTGTCTCGACCACGCGCACCAGATCGCTGCTGATGGCCAAATCCCAATCGAGCGCCTCCAGCGCGGGTCTCAGCGCGCGCGCCTGGTCACGACCCTGCTCGTCGAGCGTGACGGGCAGCTGGCCCTGAAGGCGGCCCTGGGCGTTCCATTCGGTCTGTCCGTGCCGAATGGCCCAGACGATCGTTTCGGGGGTATCATTGTACATGGTAGAAGGGTGCCTGTGTTGGGTTGCGTATGGGCCGGGGCGTTGCGGCCCCTGTCTGCATGGGGTTGTGGGGGCGTCTGCGCGCCCTGGTGTGCGTTTGGATGACGCTTTTGCATGGCGCCGCCACACATCTTTTCATGACTGGATGTGAGAACCGCCCTGGGGATGCTTGCCCCGTTTGATTGCCGCTTTTATACTCCGGGCGATGATATTTGAAGAATTCAAACCGCGCGGGCCCATTTTGAAGGGTGCTGTAAACCACGTGCGTGTTGTCAGGCTAAAGGTGCTGGAGCGACGCTGATGTGGAGATTGACCTACACGGACGACAACAACCAGGAGCAGGTGGCGCAGCTTGGTCCCGAGAAGCCTCGCCTTCTGGTCGGGCGCGACTCGGCCAGCGACATCCGCACGGCGCGAAAGTCCGTCAGCCGCAATCACGCCGAATTTACCTTTGCCGGCGGTGAGTGCAGGATTCAGGACCTGGGCTCCTCCAACGGCACCTTTGTCAACGGCCAGCCCTTTCAGGGCATGCGGGTGGTGTACACTGGCGATGAGATCCGCTGCGGCGAGATCTCCATCAGGGTCTCGCGCGTCCCGGCGGGTCGGGGCATGGAGCCGTCGCCGATGGCGCCTCCCATGGCACCGCCCACAATTCAGCCCGTCGCGGCAGGGGCGCCTTCGCCCTTGATGGCCCCCGAGCCCTCCGCGCCCGAGCGCCAATGGTCGCCGACCTACTCGCCGGTCTTCCCCACCACATGGCCCATCGGCGCCAACGGCTCCTTTGTGGTCTACGAGTACGCCTACAGCCACGGTCAGGATCTGCGCGACGCGGTGTACATCGCCGCGCCGATGACGATCTTGCGCCGTCACATGTCGGGCTGGGAAGAGCGCGAGGCGCTGCGCGCCGATTATGACGAGTTGGGTGTGCAGAGCTTGCGGGCGCTGACGCCCGAAGAGACCCACGCGGCCAGCCTCCAGGACCAGGCCATTGGGATCCTCTATCAGGCCGCCTCGATGGGCGGCGAGCCTCCGGCCGCCGACGCGCAGATCGTGCGCGACTACTACAACTTCTGGCTGAGCACCAACGAGATCATCGCCCGGTGGCTGCGGCGCAACCACGCCGTCTTTGTGCGCTGGCTCAGCGGCGCGCCCGCTGCCGCGCCGCCCCCCGTGATGCCTCCGCCTGTGGCGCCGCCGCCCGTGGCTCCGCCGCCTGTGGCGCCGCCCCCGGTGGTGGCACCGCCGCCCGTGGCGCCGCCCCCCGTGGTGTCGCCGCCCCCCATTGCGGCGCCGCCCAGCGGCCCGCCGCTCGCCTCGGCCTCGCAGTCCTCTGGGGTCATGTCCTCGGCGGCCTCCAATGTGGTCCCCGCCGTGGCGCCCGCTGTGGTGCCCGTGGGCAGCGCGCCGACCGGTGGGCTCTTTGAGCAGGTCGACGCCGAGGTGCGCCGGCGCCTTGAGGGCGGTTTTGAGTACCCCGCTGACAGCGGCCTCTTTCACTCTCTCTCACCCCAGGCTCAGCTCAACCTCCTTGGCCTGCAACTCAACGCCTCCCTGGTCAACTACCCCTATCTGGTCTGGACCCAGGACAACGCCCGCTTTGTGGAGTTGGCCGATGAGGCCGAGTTGATGCGTTACTGCCAGGCTGGCTGGAGCCGAAAAGAGAGCGTCCTGACCTACAGTCGGCGGATCAAAAAGACCGCTGCCGAGGCCTCCTCCGAGGCCATCGCCCAGAAAGCCACCGCCGGGTTCATCTCTGGCGCGCCGCTGGGCTCATCCCGTCGCACCACCGCCGCACCCGCCATCGCACAGCCCGCCGCCAAGCCGTCTCTGACGCTCTTCTTTGGCGGCAAGCCCTTTGTCATCGACAAAGATCGCTTTGTCATTGGCCGCTCCCCCAAAAAGAGCGACCTGACCATCCGCGACAGCAACATCTCTTCGGCCCACGCCGCCATCATCTTCCGCGATGGCCAGTATGTCTTTGAGGACCTCAATTCCACCAACGGCATCCACTACAAGGGCCAGCGCGTCACCTCTCGGGTCATCGAGGAGGGCGACGCCTTCATTCTGTGCGAGTACGAGCTGCGCTTTGCGTTTTCCTGATCTTGGGGGCGCGCCTAGCGCCCTGACACCCCAGGACAAACATCCTCACGAGCCCACGCCCAGGACGCCATGATCCGCCGCATTGTCGTCGAGAACTTCATGTCCCACCGCCGAACGGTCATCGAGCCAGCCGCTGGCTTGACCGTCATCGTCGGACCCAACAACTGTGGCAAGTCGGCCTTTGTCTCTGCGTTGCAGACGCTGGCCTACAACGCCCGCGGCGACTATATGGTCCGCCACGGCGCCGCCCAGACGCGCATCACCGTGGAGACCTCCGAGGGCCACGTGTTGACGTGGAGCCGTGGCAAGGGCCGCTCGGTCTCCTACGAGATCAACGGCCGCACCATCAGCCGCGTTGGCCACCAACCCCCCGAAGATCTCCACGAAAACCTGCGCCTGTCGCTCGTGTCGCTCGATGAACAAAACGCTCAGCGCTTTGACATCCACTTTGGCGCCCAGAAGTCCCCCATCTTCCTGCTGGACAAGCCCCCCTCGCACGCCGCGGCCTTCTTTGCCTCCTCGTCCGACGCCGCGCTGCTGCTCAAGATGCGCGACATCCACAAGCAGCGCACGCGCCAGCGCAAACAAGACAGCCGCCGCCTGACCCAGAGCATCGAAACCCTCGACGCCCAACTCGAAGTCCTCAGCGCCACCGATGACCTCCAGGCCTCTGTGGACAACCTCCAGGCCGAATATGACGCGCTGCTCGCTCTGGAGCGCCGCCTGGAAGAGTTGGAGACCCTCTGCGATGCCCTGGAGCGCCGCCAGACCGAGGGCTCCGACCTCAAAGAGGTTTGGAATGCCCTCGAACCGCTGACCGAGCCCCCCGCGCAGCACGATGTCCAGGACGTTGAGCGCCTGTACAGTGCGCTTGGACCTGCCCAGGCGCAGACCGCTCGCCTGCGCGCCCAGTCCACGGCCCTCGACCCCTTGAACACGCCCCCCAAGGAGCATGACGTGCCCGGATTGGAGGGGTTGCTGGAGACGTTGGCGCCGCTGACACAACAGGCCGCCCTCCAACGCGCCCAGGGCGATGCCCTTGGACCGCTGACGACGCCGCCCGAAGTGCACGACGTCCGCCAGATGTCCGCGCTCCTTGGTCGCCTTGAGCAAACCACCGCCGACCACAGCGCTCAAAGCGCCCGGGCCAATGCGCTCGGCCCGCTGGATGCGCCCCCGACACAGCACGATCTGCGGGCCGCTTCGCATGATCTGAGCCTGCTTGAAGCGCTGCTGGCGCTGTCTGCCAATCAAAACGCCCAGGCCAACGCGTTGGAGCCGCTTGGCGTGCCCCCCCAGCTGGACGACGTCACCGCCCTGGACCAACTCGTGACTCGCCTGGCCCCCGCGCTCACCCTGGCTCGCCGTGCGACCGCGCAGACCCAGGCGCTGGAGTCGCTGCAGGAAGTGCCCGCCCAGGAAGACGCCCAGGGTGTTGAGCGGCTCTTGGCCCGTTTGGAGCCCGTGGTCGCACAGCATCAGGCCCTCGGCGCGCGTTCTGGAGCGCTGGAGCCGTTGCAAAACCCTCCGCAAGCCCATGATCTTGGCCCCATGGCATCGCTCATGGAGGCGTTGGAGGGCCAAGCGGCGCATGTGCGGTCGCTCGAAGGGCGCACGCAGGCCTTGGGCGGCCTTCAGGAACCCCCAGCAGAGCGTAACGATGGCCCGCTTGATGCCGATGTGCGCGCGCTGGAGGCGCTGGTGACGCAGTTGGAGCAGCACAAACGGCGAGAGGCCGCCTTTGAGGGGTTGGCGCCGCTGGTTTTGGCGGACGCTGCGCCGTTGGCGGCTTGTGTGAAGGGTCTTGAGGCGCAGATGGAGAGGGTCGAGGCCCACCGCAGCGCTGGATTGGGGCTCGACACGCTCCAGGACCCGCCTGAAATCGACGATCCCGGGCGGCTCAGCGAATTGATCTGGCAGATGGAGGAGATGCAGGGCGAGCTGGAGATTCACAAGGCGCAGTGGTCGGTGATGAAGCGGGCCGAGGATGAGGTGGGCCAGGAGCTGCGCGCCTTGGCGGAGGTCATCCGCGATTGCCCGACCTGTGGTTCGCCGCTCGAAGACAGCCCGCTCTTGGCGCACACCGTCCAGACTTCGCCGCAAGAGGAGGCCTGAGCCCATGTCCGACGTGTCGTTTCAGGGGTTGCTCTTTATTGGTGACCCGCATCTGGCCAGCCGCATCCCCGGGTTTCGCCTGGATGACTTTCCCCGCGTGGCGCTGGGCAAGCTGCGGTGGTGTCTGGAGTACGCCGCCGAGCACAGTCTGCTGCCGGTCTTGCTCGGCGACCTCTTTCACTGGCCACGGGACAACGCCAACTGGCTGCTTGCCGAGTTGATGGTCACGTTGCCGCCCCAGACCCTGACCGTCATGGGCAACCACGATTGCCGTGAGGATGTCCTGGGAGAGGACGACTCGCTGACCATCCTGGTGCGCGCAGGCAGGCTGCGTCTGCTGGACGGTGAAGGGGCCTGGAGAGGGATGATCAACGGCGTTCCGGTGGCCATCGGGGGGACCTCATGGGGTCAACCTTTGCCCAAGGGCGTGCCGTGGGAGGGCGACGATGCGCCGCGCTGGACCTTTTGGGTGACCCACCACGATTTGGGTTTCCCCGGTTATGTGGCCGCCGATCCGTCGCTCAAGCTCCACGAAATCCCCGGCATCGATGTGGTCGTCAACGGCCACATCCACGAGCGCCTGACCAGCGTCACCTGCGGACAGACTGCCTGGCTCAACCCCGGCAACATCACGCGCCTGACGCGGGACAAGACCGACCTGCGCCGCCGACCGGCCGCCATGGCCGTCTATGTCCAGGGCGACGAATGGCGCCATGAACCCGTGGTCGTGCCTCACGGGCACGCCCGAGATGTTTTTGCACCCATTGAAGCCCAGCCCCAGGCCGAGTTGTGGACCTCCCACAGCTCGGACTTTGTCCAGGGGCTGCGAGAGTTGTTGGCCCGTCGCACCCAAAGCGGCGCGGGCCTGAAGCATTTTTTGGAACAGAACCTCATCGACCTCAATGTCGATGACCGCGTGGCCACCGAAATCCGCGAGTTGGCCAAGGAGGTCCTCCCCGATGACGACACCGCACTCACGACAGGACATGGAGACGCTGCGCAAACGCTTCGAGAAGCTCAACCGCCAGAAAATCAGGGTTGAGGCCGAGCGCGCCAACAGCGAGCGCCAGCTGGCTGAACTTCAGGAAAAAGCCCGCGATCTCTACGGCACCGACGACCTCGAAGCGCTGCGCGAAAAACTCTCGGCCATGCGCGCCGAAAACGAGCGTCGCCGCGAGGACTACCAGGCCCACCTGGACAAAATCGAGGGCGACCTGGCTGCCATCGAAGCCAGCCACCAGGAGGCGGCGGGGGACAACCCTTGAGCACCACCACCGACCCCTGCGCCCAGACCCAAGACCCCGAGGCGGCGCAGCTCGCCTCGGGAGCCGCCCAGAGCGCCGATGCTGGCTCATCCAGCGCCGCCACCGCACCGTTGCGTTCGCCCCAGGCCGTTCGGGACCGGGTCCAGCAGCTCATCGGCGTGCGCCGCACCATCGAGCGGCGCCGCAAGCAGGAGCAGGCCCAACTCGACGGGGTTTTGGACAAGCTGGAGCTGGCCTCTCAGACCACCGACACGCTTGAGCACCTGGGCGACCAGCTCTTTGGGCACACCATCAAGCTCCTTGAAGAGAAGCTGACCATCGCCCTGCAAGAGGTCCTTGAGCAACCTCTCTCGCTCAAGGCCGAGTGCCGCTACCTGCGCGGCGCGGCCGCCATCGAGTTTCACATTGAGCGCGACGGCAACATCGAGGACATCCTCAAAGGGCAGGGCGGCTCGGTGGCCAACATCCTCTCGGTCGGGCTGCGGATGTTTGCGCTCACCACGCTCGATCCGGCCAAACACCGGCGCTTTCTGGTCCTGGACGAGCAAGACTGCTGGCTGCGCCCCGACCTGGTCCCGCGCCTTGCCCGGATCATCAGCCAGGCTGGCCGAGAGTTGGACTTTCAGGTCATCCTCATCAGCCACCACAACACCCACACCTTTCACGAGCACGCCGACCGAATCTATCGGTTTGAGCCTAGCGACGATGGGGTCAAGGTCCACCTCTGGCGGCCCGACGACGCCTGACTTCCAGCCGACGCGCCGAGGCAACGGCGCAGGCTCGGCCTGCTGGCGCTTCCGCGCTTTAGCCCTACGCTATGTGTCCTCTTTGGCGCCCTCGGGCGCCCCGTCAGAGTCTTGCCCATCGTCGCCTTGTGTGAGGTCTTCGATGGTCTCGCGCGGGGCTTCAATGGTGTCTTCGGCGCTGGGATCGGCCTGCGCGGGGGCGTCTTGGGCGGCTGCGGGCGCTTCAATGGTGTCTTCGGCGGTCGTCGCGGTGTTTTCCTGAGGGTTTTGGGCGTCTTTTTCCCCGCCGTCCTCGGTGTTGTCTCCTTTGGGGTAGGACATCCGCCACAGCCCCTCGTGGCTGAAGGCCTTCCAGGCCCACGGCAGCCACTTGATGCAGCGCGTGGCCAGCCACAGCGCCCACAAGAGCATGATCCCGCGCCAGACCAGCAGCGGTACCGAGTGGATGCCGACCTCGGGGATCTGGCCATCGACCTGATCGATGTACCACTCCAGCGAGCTGTTGGTGGAGCCAACCCCCTGAACCTGCATGTCGACGTCCAGCAAGAGGTTGGTGTGGAGCGCGGCGTAGAGCGCCAGCCCCATGGCCATCACCAGGCCCACCAGCACCAACTGGTAGAGATCAAAAGCCCACCACTGCTCCAGAGGTTTGCGCTGGCGCCACTCCAGCGCCATAAAGCCCGCCACCACCGGCGCCAGCGTAATGACCGGCAACTGGGACATGCCCACCACCAACAAGAGCCACTCCCAGGGGGCCAGCGGCAGGTGACGCAGCGCCAGACCCAGGCAGAGCGCCAGGAGCGCCGACATGAACAAGTGCCCCCAAAATAGAATCGCCGGGCCCCACTTCGGCCCAGAGGCCCACAAGAGCCATCGCGCCTCGCCGGGCATCACCCGCACCTTGACGTTGACCGCCGAGCCGCCCAGCCCCACCGAGGGGGCGGCCTCGTAGAAGCTTCGCTCCCAGGGTTGCTGCCACGTGACCTCGATCTCCTGGTCACCGACCTTCAGGGGGACATCCAGCACACCATCGCGCGGGCGGATGTTTTGCTCCTGGCCGTTGATGGTGATGGAGCGCAGTTCCATGTCCTTGGGGAGGGTGATTTCCTGGCGGCGCCCTTCAGAGGCCCGGATGGACATCTTCAGTGAGGCCTCCAGCAGACGCCGCCCTGGGGTGACGTTGTAGAGCACTTCATCGATGGTGACGGTCTGGCCGGGGGTGCCTTCGGGGCGCTTGACGGTGATCTCCAGGGACTCTCCGGGCCAGGGGGTCCAGCGCGGTTTGTGCTGCCGGGTGCCGGGGTCCACAGAATAGAGCGGCGCCAGGCCGCTGTACTGGCAGCTCCAGATGGGGCCACAGAAGACCGTCCATGTCTCGGTCCAAAAGCGCTCTTTGGGGGCCTTGAGGGCCAGGATGTCGCTGATGGCCACGCGGCTGGTGTAGTAGATTTGCGAGGTGCCCGCGGGGAAATTCAAGATCGCTTGGTCGTCCTCGACCTCGATCCCTTCGGTCACCACCTTTTCGCCTTCGAGCAGCGGCATTTTGACCTGTTGGGGGGTCTGGTTGTTGTCCCGGCGCACGGTCACGACCATCTGCCAGGGCAAATCCAGCGTCAGGACGCGTTCGACGCTGAACCAGGGGGGCAGGGGGCTGGTTTTTTCCCGCGGCTCGTCCTGGCGTGGGGCCTCGGCGGTCTCTTTGAGGGCAAGGCGCATGGTGTTGTCGGCGACGCCTTTGGGGCTCAGGCCGTCGACCGACCAGTCTGGGGCTTTGACCTCCAAATGCATTGGGCGGCTGTTGCTGTCCCACTCCATTTTGACCACCGCTGCGGAGGCCAGCGCGCCCTGGGCCTCGACCACGCGTCGGCCTTGATCAAGGCGCACGGCGATCATGCCGCGCTCGTCCCGGCGCAGTTCGTTGGTGATTTGACCGTCGACCTTGATGGCGTCGGGGCGGATGTTTTCGCCGGGGCCGGGCAGGAACCAGGCGCTGTCGCGCTGCACGTGGACCTCGGCCCAGAGCGTGAAGCGCCCCTGGTTGTCGATGGTCATGCGGGCCTGACTGGCGACCACGCAGGGTCCCTGGCACTGGGTCGCGGCGCGCTGGCGTTGGGCCAGCGTGTCGAGCATGCCCTGCGGGGGGAAGGCATCCTGGGCGGAGGCTTCGGTGGGTTGAACCAGGAGCGCGGCGGGCAGAATCGTGGCCAGCAAAGCGGACCAGAGCAGAGCGCGCCGCCACCAGGGGCGCTTGTTGGTGTTGTCTTTGGCGTCTTTGTCCTCGTCTTCTTTGCGTCGGCGCTGCCAGCGCATGTCTCTGGGCGCCAGGAAGACCATCGCCAGCAGGACCAGGAAGAGCACTCGGACGATGGCCATGGTGCGGTTGGCGGCCGGAGAGAGCCACCACAGCTGGACCTGAGGGGCTGTGCGCACCGGCCCGGTCCAGTTGAGGGTCCAGCGGTTCCAGGACCAGCGCTGCACGCCGGGGCCGGTCTGGATGACGGTCTTGGTGTCGAGTTGTTGGAGTTTGGATTGGTCGCGGTAGCCGTTGACGACCCGGTTGTCGGCCTTGGCGCGCTTGCGGCCCTCCTGGGAGCTGGCGCTGCGGGACCAGGCGCCGCTGCTGGGGGCGGGGATGTCGGTGGTGCCAATGGGGCCGCGCTGCTGTATGGCTTGCTCCTGCTCGTAGAGCATGTCCTGCTCCACGATGCTGGAGCTGAGGAAGTCATCGGCGGCGTTTTTGCGCGAGTAGGACTGGTTTTCAAAGACCTGGGGGTGGAGCGCAAAGCGGATTTGCTCCTGTGCGTAGGGGGCGAGCACCAAAACCAGCGCCAGCAGCGCCCCGGCGCGATAAACCAACACGCCCCGTCGCCACCACCCATCGGGCAAGACCCGCAGCAGCGCCCAGGACGCCAGCAGGTGCGCCCAGGCCCATTGGGGAGGCTCGCCGTACCCATGGCTGATCAAGAGCGCCAGCGCCGCCAGCAGGCCCCATGGCCAGCCGCAGAGCGCGCCCACGCCCACGGCCATGATCAGCAAAAAGAAGATGTCGAACGTGGTCCACGAGCCGATCCATGTGCCGGGAGTCTCATCGACCCCCTGGGCGCCGAGCAATTCCCAGCCGGGCGGGGCGTTGACGTGTGCTGAGAGGTACTGGACGTCGTGATCCCAGCCCACGATGTCCAGGTCATCAAGGGCGTCCTCAAGGCGCAACGCCGCTTCGAGCGAGAGCGCTGAGTTGCGCAGCTCCACGCCGTCGCGCCCTGTGTCTGGCTGTCGAGTGATGAGCAACTCGCTGAAGTCGGACAGTTGGGTGACGCGGCCCAGCGCGCCCTGGTTGGAGTAGTTCAGCCGCCACTGGCGGTTCATGCGCCCGCTGAGGTTGTCGACCACGGTGTAGCCGCGCCCATCAAAGTCCAGCCAGAAGGTCCGGTTGAGGCGCACAATGTTGGGCGCTGGATCGACCTCGCCGCGGTGCGTCTCTTTAAGGGTGAGGGCCTGGTCGGGCAGGGCCAGGAAGGTGGCGCCGCCGCGCCAGTTGGAGGGCAGGGAGGTGCGCTCGGAGTCGACCGGTTGGAGGCCGTCGAGGGTCAGGCCCCGGAAGGTGTCGTTGGCGACCCAGACCCAGACCTCCTGCTCTTCAAAGATCTCTCGGATGTGTCCGGGGACCTTGAACTCGGTGGGGGCGTCGGGGTTGACGGTGTCGATTTCAATGACGTGGCTGCCCGAGCGCAGGTAGACGTCCACGGCGCCGTCCTGACCCACGCGCACCGGCAGCGGGGTGCGGATGCCCACGGGTCTGGCGTTGGGAAAGAGGACCTTGCCGAGGCTGACTTGCCGGGCGGGCCCGGTGACGTTGAGTTCAAAGCGGTGGGTGACCCGCAGCGGCACGCCATCAAAGAAGCGTCGGTGGACGTTGACCTTGAGGGAGTCCTCGCCTTTGCCGTCTTCTGGGGCGGCCTCAACGCGGGCCTCTCGCAGCCAGAGTTGCCCCTGGGCGGTGAGCCTGGGGTGGTCGAGGCGAGTGCCGTCGCTGAGTTCAATGACGGCGCGTCCGATGGAGGCGGGCACGGGCATGGATTCGGGCGTTGAGCTCCAGCGCAGCAGCCCCGTGATGGTGTGTTGGCCTGCGCTGAGGCGCACCGAGGGAGCACCTGCGACGCGCCCGACGACCAACTCCGCGGCGCCTTCTTTGACGTCCTGGGGCCACATCAGCGTATCCCCAGGGAGGGTGACGTTGGCGTCTTCCTCAAGCCAGACGCGCAGTTCAAACCGCCCGCCTTCGGGCTGGACCTTGACGCTCAGCGCGCCGGGCCAGACGCATTGGTGTGTGCCGGGTTGGAGTTGGGAGCAGGCCAGGTCCTTTTGGCCTTGCGTGGCCCAGGCGATCCAGGGTTGGAGGGGCGCTGGGACTGGCTGTGCTGAGGTTGTGGCGCCCCAGAGGGTGAGCACAACCCCCAGCGCCAGCGCGCAGGTGGTTTTCCAACGCGGCATGGTGGGCTGCTCTCCAGGTCATCGCCCTTGGCGGCGCCTTGTTTGCGGCGGCCTTTGGGAGGGCAAAGTGGGTGGTCTCAGTCCAAATGTGCTCGTGAAGTCATGATTGGGCGCATTTTATTCCTTTTGGAAGCCTTTTAAGCCCGCGAACGTCGGTTTGGGGCCGCAGATTGCTGTGTGCCACCAAAAGTGGTGTTTATTATTTGTTTTGTGGGTTTTGTGGTGATGGGGCGGCAAGCATGGCCTGAGTTGGCTGCTGTCGTGCCCGATGAGGGAGGGGTGATGGGCGCCTTGAGTCCGTGGGGCGTTGTGGACTTCACATTTCTTCACAAGCGCCCAACAAGGTTTTAACGGGCGGTGTCCAGATTGTGTCTCACCAGGCGCCAAGCGCGGCGTCTGCTCCATCGATGCACAAGTCAGGAGCCCATATACACGATGACCACCCAGACCTTGTCCCCCTCCCATCCTTTTGATCTTCACACGATGTCCTGGTCCGGCGACCAAGCCCAGCGCCCGGTGATGGTTCAGTATCCGCCGCAGCAGGTCATGGCCCAGATGTACCGGGCCCACCGCTGGGGCGTGTGGCGAGGGCGGTTGCAGGGGGCGCTGCTTGCGGTCCTCTTCATCTTCTTCACGCCCTGGCTCCTGGCCGCCGCAGGGGTGACCTTTATCGCTTACGGCGTGGCTCGCTTTTTGGGCCTTGGCCGCCGTCGGCGCGGCCGTCGTCGCCAGATGTTGATGGCCAGACGCCGTCGGGCGCAGGCCGCGATGGCCAGCGCCCAGGTGACCATGCCCGAGGCGATGGCCGCAGAGCCGGTCGATCCCGAAGAGGCCGACTGGTTGGCGCGCCAGGAGGCCGAGGCGCAGGCGTTGGCCGACTTTGACCGCAAGCTGCGCGCCCCGTCACAGCCTGCCCAGGCACCTGTGCACAGCGCCGCCCCCCACCGGGTTTACGGCCAATCGTCCTGATTAGAGCCTGTGCGCACAACCCCCAACCGCGCCCAACACCTCGCCCGACGCCCCAACGGAGATTCCAACCCGCGCCCATTTTGGGGCGCGGTTGTCCGTGTGCCTTCTCCTTTCCCTCACCGACGACGTTGATGGCGCTGATGCCGCTCCAAAGATGCTTGCCTTTGGGGTTGGTGGTCTGCCTTGTGCGGTTGACCTGGGGTGGTTCAGACTTATACCAACAAGCTGCATAAACTGGCTGTGCTTTGAATGTTGACTGTGACATGCGGCGCGGCACCAGTGGGGGAGGAGTGATGGACATCAAGAATTTTCAGGTGGGTGAGCTGTCCTGGGCCGATGGGGTTTATGGGGAGGTTCGCCTGCACGAGAACCGCAACCTGTGGATCCGCATGGTCAACGGCGACGTGGTGCAAAACACCCGGCGCAGCGGCGGCGGCATTTCGGCGCGCGTGTACCGCGAGGGCCAGTGGGGCTTTGCCTCAGAGCCCGAACTCAGCCGCGAGGCGGTCGACCGTGTTTTGGAGATGGCCGAGCGCAACGCGTCGTTCCTGGCCAGCCGCCAAGGGGACGCGTCCAAGGCGCTGCCGCCGTCCAAGGCCAGCCTCGGCGTGGACTTTACCTCAGACAAGGAGCCCGCGACCCAGGCCCAGATGTTGTCTTTTTTGAAGACGCTCGACGCATGGATGGCGCAGCGCTTTGAGGGGCTCAAGTCCCGCACGCTGCGCCTGTCGCTCGAAGACATGGAGCGCCGCCTGGTGACCTCGACGGGCTCCGAGGGCCATTCGATGACGCCGCGTTCGATCCTCTACGTGACGGTGGTCGCCGAGGATGGGCAGGGCCAGCCGGTGGAGTTGTCGGAGATCTTCAGCCAGCGCGGTCAGTTTCAGGACGTCTTTGAGGACCCTGCGGCGCTGCACGGTCAAATCGAGGCGCTGGTGGAACACCTGGAGGCCAAGCGTCAGGCGGTGGCGCCGCGCGCGGGCCTGTGCGATGTGATTTTGGCGCCCGCCATGACGGGCATTCTGGCGCACGAGGCCATTGGGCACCCGACCGAGGCCGATCTGGTGCTGGGCGGGTCGGTGGCCGGGGACATGCTCGGTCAGAAGGTGGCCAGCGAGCTGATCTCGATGATCGACTTTGCGCACACCTACAACGGCGAGACGCTGCCCGTGCCGGTGCACATGGACGATGAAGGTGTGGAGTCCAAAGACGCGGTCTTGATTGAGGACGGCGTGCTTAAGGGCTTTATGCACAACCGCGACACCGCGCGTCACTTTGGCGTCGAGTCCACCGGCAGCGCGCGCGCCTTCAAGTTTGACGACGAGCCGCTGATCCGCATGCGCAACACGGCCATCTTGCCCGGCAACGACAAGCTCGAAGAGATGATCGCGTCCATTGACGACGGTTACCTGCTCATCAAGACCCGCAACGGGCAGGCGGACACCACCTCGGAGTTCATGTTTGGGGTGTCGCTGGGCTACGAGATCAAGAATGGAAAGGTGGGCCGGGCGATCAAGGACACGACCATCTCTGGGGTGGCCTTTGATGTCCTCAAGACCGTCACGGCGGTGTCGGATGAGATGGAGTGGGAGTGCTCGGGGTACTGCGGCAAGAAGCAGTTGATGCCTGTGGGCGCCGGTGGCCCTTCAATCAAATGCCGCGTCCACATGGGCGGTCAGTGAAGGGGGGATGTTGATGAGCAAGAATGAATCGATCATTGAGCGCGCGCTGGAGAAGATGTCCAAGGCCGGTTTTGACCGCGCCGAGTGCAGCTTGACCCGCAGCCAGAAGCACGAGCTTGGCGTGGAGCACGGCGCGGTCACCATGGCCCGTACCATGACGGACGTGAGCCTGTCTTTGACGGGGATCTCGCAAAGCCGCCGGGCTTCGACCATCATCAACCAGGTTCATGGGGACGCGGTGGACGCGGCCGTGGAGCAGCTTGTGGCGATGGCTTCGGGCGCGCCGCCTGACGAGGCCCACGACATCGCCCCCCACCAGCCCACCGAGCGTTTTGAGAGCGGCCCCCGGCAGGCCAACCTCGACGCCATGTACGACCGTCTGGTGGAGTTCACCCAGTACGTCAGCCAGAACCATCCGACTGTGTTGATGTCGGAGGCGCCCATGACCTTCAACTTCACCCACGAGACGTTGGCCAACTCCAACGGGGTGCACTTTGAGGTCCACAAGGGCAAGTACGACTTCTACGCGCTCTTTAGCGCCAAGGAGGGCTCGCAGGCCTCGTCGTTCAACTACAGCGTGGCCAGCACCAAGGCGCTGGATCGCCCGTTGCATGAGATGGCGGGCTTTGCGCAGCTTTTGGACGAGAGCGCCCGGTCCATCAAGACCTCCACGGTGCCCAAGAAGTTTGTGGGGGACATCATCGTCACCCCCTGGGCCATGGACATGGTGACGGGCTTTGTGTCTTCGGCCCTTCAGGACCAGTCGATCATCGCCGAGACCTCGATTTACAGCGAGCAGGTCGGCCAGCAGATCGCGCACCCCAGTGTGACGCTGCGCAGCCGTCCCACCTCCAGAGATGAGGTTGTCGGGGGCTACTTCTTCACGGGAGACGGCATCAAGGCCGCTGACCAGACCTTGATTGAGTCCGGCGTGCTCAAAGGGACGCTGCTGGGGCTTTACGGGGCCAACAAGACCGGCCGCCCGCGCGCGGTCAATACCGGCGGCTGTTACGCCATCGAGCCCGGTGACGTGGAACTGGAGGCGCTCATTGCGGGTGTGGAGCGCGGCGTGATCCTGGGGCGTTTTTCCGGAGGGCGCCCGGCGGCCAACGGCGACTTCTCTGGCATTGCCAAAAACAGTTGGTACGTGGAGAACGGTCAGGTGAAGTACCCGCTTGGCGAGACGATGATTTCGGGCAACCTGGCCTCGATGCTGCGTGAGGTGACGGGGATCAGCCGCCAGACGTTGGACTTTGGCGACAACCGCTATCCATGGCTGCGGGTGGGCGGTGTGACGGTCTCCTGAGGTCTGAACGCGCGTCAAAAGAGACAAATCCCGTGTTGGCGGGGCATCAAGGCGTCCATTTGAAGAGAAAATGGGTGGGGTGATGGGCGCGCGGCTTTTCAAGGCGCGTCGAACCACCTGGGGACCCAGCGGCCATCGAGTTTGAGCATCCACTGAGCGCCTTCGGGCATGGGGCCTTCAAGCCGCCATTGTCCCTCCGAGACCACCTCGGGGGTGAGGATGGCGGCTTCTTGCGTTTGGCCGCGCACGGCGACTTCGAGTGCGGGCGTTTGGGTGAGCCACGGCGTTTGGAGGGTGATGAGGAGGCCTTGCCCGTCGCGTTCCAGCTCAATCCACTGCGGCTCCACCACCTCGATGGGGCCTGCGGTGTTCTGGCAGTCAAAGGGCACCTGGGCGCCGGAGGGAAAGCGGACCAGCCCTCGGTTGTGCTGGGTCAAAATCGTCGCCGAAGCGCCAAAGCGCATCTGTCCCTGCAAATCTCGCCGTCGCCAATCCACAGCGCCTTCACCCGAGACTGCGTGGCTGTGCCCGTAGGCCGGCACGTAGGCGCCTCGGGGGATGAGCGTGCAGCGCGGACGCTCAGAAGGGTCGGCCGGCACCTCGGTGTGGAGCTTGATCCGGCCCCAGAGGGCACCGGTGAGCAGCTCCAGGTTGCCGTCGCCGTCCAAATCGGCGCGGACGGCGCCGCGAGAGGCGTAATTGATGGTGCCCCAATGGCTTTCGCCCCCCAGCGCGTCTTCCAGGTCATTGGGAGACAGGCCCACCTCGTCATGTTCGCGCACCACAAACTCAGGCCCAGCACGCTGAAGCAACACCACGTCGTGGTGGGGGTCAAAGCGGGGTTCAATCCCTGGCCAGGAGCTGCCCTGGGCCAAATAGATGTCGTCGAGGCCGTTGCGATCAAAGTCCTCCACCACCACACCCCAGCCAAAGAGGAAGTCGCTGCCCTGGCGAGTCACATCGGTGCCCAGATCGAGGGAGATGTCCACGGGGGTGCCTTCGGGTTCAAAGCGGACCATGCGGTTGGTGCCCCAGTCCGAGGCATAGAGGTGGTCCCCGAGCGTGTCGATGTGGATGTTGCCAAAGCCCATCAGCGAGCCGCCCTCCCACAGCCCCTCACCAAAGGCCCAGCGTGTGTGGTTGCAGGGTTGGTCTGGGGCGCAGCGAACCAGCGCGTCGCCGGGGGGGTGCATGCCGCCGCCGCTGCCCGCCAGCGAAAAGTCGTCGTTGCCCACCAAGACATCGGGCAGGCCGTCGTCGTTGATGTCGATGACGCCAAGCGCCAGCGTGATGCCCTCGTTGCGCAGCGCGGGGTACGCCTCCGACGGCGCCATCTGGCCATCGGGGGTTTGGAGAAAGACCAGGTTGCGTTGGGCGTCGATGTCTCGGGCTGGGGCGCCGCAGCCCACCAGCCCCAGCAGTTGGCAGCCGATCATCAGGTCCACGCGCCCATCAAAGTTCAGATCGGCGGCGACCATGGCGCCCGCCACGCACTGGCGCCCGGAATCGTCCGGTGGCAGCAGGTCCAGCAGATCCACGACCTCAAACTGCGGCTCAAAGCGCACCAGCAGCGTCTTGTGGGTGCCCATCAGCACCAACTCATCGACCCCGTCGCCGTCCACATCAACGCCGCCGCCGCTGGTCAGCGCCCCGTACTGGTCGGTGCACAGGCGTGCGTCGGGCTCAAAACTCAGGTTCCCGGGCTCTGAGACATTTTGGTACACGCAGGGGGGCGATTGGCCCTCTAGCTCTCCCGTGCCCAGAAAGACGTCCTGGTCGCCGTCGCCGTCCATGTCAAAGAGGGCGCCGCCGAAGGCCTCCACGCGGGCACAAAAGGCGCAGTCGCCGCAAATCCCGTCTGTGACGCCGCCCCGGTGCTCGGCCAGCGGTGAAGGAAAGCGCCGCTCAAAGCCCAGCGGCCCAAAGTCCTGTCTGCGCGTTTGGCAAACACCATCGCGGCACCACTGATCGGCTGGGCAATCGGCGTTCTCAAAGCAGCCGGGCTCAACGCAGAGCCCTCCTTCGCCGCAAAGCCAGCGGTAACCACAGTCCTCGTCGCCCTCGCACGGAGCTTCCCCGACATCTTCACACTGGGTGTTGTTGCAGCGGGCGCCGTTGCCGCAGTCGGCGTCGATGGCGCAGGGCACAGGTTCGCAGACCGTCGCTCGGCAGGTGGTCCACCTTGGGCAGTCTGCGGGGGCACGGCAGCCGGCCCTGCAATCGGCCAACTCCGGGTCACAGATTTGGCCGTCGGGGCAGTCGGCGTCGATTAGACAACCCGGCTCATCCTCAACGACCTCCTGTGCGGTGTCATCGGCCACCGCATCTTCGTCGTTGGAGGCCGCGTCTTGTTGGCCCACATCCGGTCTGTCCACGGGGTCTTGGGTCCCTGCGTTCTGGGTGCAGCCGGCCATCAGGAGCCCCAAGGTGGCCAACGCCCAGACAAAGCGCAGCGAGCCGTGGGTGTGCAGGGACTTTGGGGCCGGGCCAGGCGCATCAGGGGTCGAGGTGTCCATCACAGGTCGGGTTTTGGGGGTTGTGGTCATTGGCCAACGTGCCATCGGGGCAGGTGGCGCCGTTCCAGACGGCGTTGGGGAAGGAGGCGTTTGTGGTGATGGCGTCGGTCAGGTCCGCGTCGGTGAAGTTGCACCCATTGAATTCTGTGTTTGACATGATCGTGCCGAGCAGGTCTGCGTTGGTGAAGTTCCCTCTGAGCAAACGGGTGTTGGTGAGCATGGCGTCGGACAGATTGGCGCCGGTGAAGTTGAGGTCATCGCCGACAATCTCGTTCATGTTGACCTCGACCAACGTGGCGTCGATGAACTGGCATCGGTAGCAGTTGGTGCTGAGCATGGTGGCGCCGGTCAGGTCGGCGCCGTTGAATGTGGAGTCGTTGAAGGTGCCCCTTGAGAAGCTGCTGCCGCTCATGTCGGTGTCAGTAAAGTTGACGCGGTAGATCGCGCGGCCTTCGAGCTGGCTTTGGGACATGTCGGCGCCTTCAAAGTTGGCATCGTTGCAGTTTCCGGTGGGCCATTGGCATGGCAACTCAAAGTCGAGGAGCACCGATTGGAGGTTGTTGTTGCGTGTGGGGTCAGTGATTTGTGTTTGTCGGGGGATGATGACGTTGAGGCTCAGCGGTGCGTCCCCCAGGACCACGGGGTATCCCAGTTCCAGGGAGATGCGTTGGGCGCCATTCTGGCCGGGTGGTTGTGGTTCGGTGAGGCCTTCAAAGAGGAGCAGAGCCCGGTTGGGGTCATTGTCGTCTCTCAGGCCCACTGTGTAGAGGTAACCTGGAGCTTGTCCCGGGCCTTCGTTGAGCAGATCGAAGCTCAACACAACGCGGCCAACGTCTTGTGAAGCCTCAAGGTTGTTGACCACCAGATCGGTTTCGCAATTTGGCAGGCCTTCGTCGACTTCTCCGTCGCAATCGTCGTCTTGACCATTGCAAAGTTCGTCGATGGCTTCTTGAACGGCCACGCAGGCCACCTGGCCCATCTCACAAGAGGCGCGGCCGGTGCTGCAGATCCCTGGCTGGTCGGTGTCACAGGCCTCTTCAGCGCTGATCGCGCCCTCGTCGATCATGTCATCGCAGTCATTGTCGATGCCGTCGCAGATCTCGGTGGCGTCCTGGTTGCAGTCTTGCGCGTCATCTGGCGGTTGAACGTCGTCGTCTGGTGGTGGCTCGTCTTCCTGGCCGGTGTCCTCTTGAGGATCGTCGGGCAAGGGATCGGGGTCCTCCATCAGATCCTCTGCGAGAGCGTCTTCGACAGGATCGTCCTGGGCGTCGTCACCGGCGAGATCGTTTTGTGGAGGGATCTCTTCGAGGGTGAAGAGGTTGCTGCAGCCTGACAGCGAGGCCGTCAGGACGATGCACCAAAGGGCGAGCCTCATCCCGGCGAGGGTGAGGGTTCGAAAGCGCGGCAATGGGGTCGTTGGTGTCAGGCGCATGTCCTGTCATGGGGTCGAATTTGAACATCACCTCAACCAAAACCCACCCACCGTTTTCTCCAAGGATTGCTGCCAGACACCACGCACCACGTGCGTGGGTGTTGTCCGGTCACAAGGTATCCCAAATGGAGCACCAGGGTGGTCTTCGGTTGTTGAGCCACTCAAAAGGATAGTCGATGAGTCCCATTGGCTCAAATCTCAGAGCGGACTCTCTTGATTGGATGCGCTTTGGTGGGGGTTTGCTGCGGTCATTGTCTGCGCGCAGACATGTGATCTTGGCAGGTTCCGTTGTGGTCGTTGGAGTTGGTCCCGTCGGGGCAGGTGGTGTTGTCCCATTCAAAGCCCTCCGTGTCCACGTTGTCATCAAAGCGGGCGCTGCTGAGGTTGGCCCGTGTGACATTGACGCTGGAGAATTCCGATGAACCCAGGAAGTTGGCGCCGACAAGCGAGGCGCGGACAAACTCTGTGCTGGACAGAGTATCGGTGTTGCTGAAGTTGGCGCGGTCCAGGGTGCAGAGGTTGAATTTGACGGACGAGAGATTGGCGCCTGAGAAGTTGGCACCAGTCAGGTCTGCGCCGCTCAAATCAGCGCTTGAGAGATCCTCGTTGTCTTCAAAGTAGGCGTTGCGCAGGTTGGCGTTTTGAAAATATCCCTCGCCATAGTCACCAAAGTCCTCGTCGCTTAAATCCGCCCCCTGGCAGTCGATGGGTCGGTTGTCGAGGCAGTTTGTGTCGAATGTAATGAAAGCCTCGGCGACGTTGTTGTCTTCGTTGGACTCATCGGCCGATGCGCCCACGTCGATGCTCAGGTTGAAGCGCCACCGACCCTCAGTGGCGTTCTGCCAGCTCAGTTCGAAGTTGGGCAGTATGTATTGGGCGCCGCTTGCGAGCGCGGGGTGATCCTGGGCGCCCAACTCTCCGCTGGCGTTTTGGTTGTCCACCCGTTCAAAGAACACATTGGTTTGCCCAGGAGGGGCGGTCGTGAAGCCATTGTTGATGATGGACCCGCTGATCAAAAGAGCGTCGCCGCGTACCTGCACTTTAAAGAACCCAAAGGTCAGGTCGGGTCTGCAATCAAGGTTTTCATCGATGTTGCCGTCGCAGTTGTCGTCCTCTCCATTGCAGAACTCGATGGAGGGGACGCACTCCTCCATGTCCTCTGGAAGGTCCTCGGTCAGGTCTTCGGGGAGATCTTGATCATCGGGCAAATCCGCCTGCTCGATGTCCTCCGTGTCCATGTCTGGTGGGAGATCTTCGGGGACGTCGGGCAAGGGGGGAGGCTCATCGTTGGGATCTTGCCCTGCGTCGGCGTCCGGTGACTGGGCGTCGTCGATTGCAGAGATGTCCAGGATGTTGCTGCACGCCAGCGTTGAACTTGCCAACGCCAGCACCAGCAACCATCTGCCAGTTCTGACAAGGAGAGGTAAGTCAGCCATGGGTTTGGGTTGCGACGCCTTCTGGGCCAATGGGTGGGGGTCTTTGATGCCCATTGATGGGTGGACGCACAACGCGTTTGGCACGTTGTGGCCACCGCCGGGAGCAAAGCTCCACACCGCCCAATCAAAAGTGGAGCGGAACGGTCCAGCCTTATGGTCTCATCGTGAAAGAGGCCACCAACAGGTTAGACCAGCGTCGCGGGAGGTTCAACTCCAATCCTGAAGGGCGTACGCCTGGATGTTGCCCGTGCGGGCGTGTTCCATGGCCTCAACGGCCGCAGACGCAGCGGAGAGGGTCGTGATGCAGGGGATGTTGGTCTCGGAGGCTGCCACGCGGATGGCCTTCTCATCGTAGTACGACGTTTGACCAAGCGGCGTGTTGATCACCATGCAGACATCGCCGCCGCGGATCATGTCCACGACGTTGGGGTTGCCCTCGTTGACCTTGTAGATGAACTGGGCCGGGATGCCCGCGTCAAAGAGGAAGAGCGCCGTGCCCCGGGTGCCGACCAACTCAAAGCCCATCTGGCGCAAGCGGCGCGCCACGTCCACCGCCTGGGGCTTGTCCGAGTCATGGACCGAGAAGAAGACGCGCCCGCCAGTGGGCATGTGCACGCTGGCCCCATCGAGCGCCTTCATAAAGGCCTCCCCCGGGGTCGCGCCCACGCCCATCACCTCGCCGGTGGAGCGCATCTCCGGCCCCAGCAGGACGTCCACACCGGGGAATTTGCGGAACGGGAAGACCGGCGCCTTGGCGTAGAAGTGTTGGGGCACTGGCTCTTTGGTGAAGCCGATCTCTTCAAGCGTGGCGCCCGTCATCAGCCGCGTGGCGTACTTGACCAGCGGCAGGCCGGTGGCCTTGGCCAGGAAGGGCACGGTGCGGCTGGCCCTGGGGTTGACCTCCAGGACGTAGACCTTGCCATCCTTTTGCGCAAACTGAATGTTCATCAGCCCGCGCACGCCCAGTGCCTTGCCCAACTGGTGGGTGATGCGGCGGATCTCGGCGGCGGTGTCGTCATCGAGCAGGTAGGGCGGGTAGAGCGCCGACGAGTCGCCCGAGTGCACCCCGGCCTCCTCGACGTGCTCCAGGATCCCGGCGATGACCACATTTTCGCCGTCCACCAGCGCGTCCACGTCGTACTCAAAGGCGTCCTCAAGGAACTGGTCGATGAGCACAGGGCGGTCTGCCGAGGCATGGGTGGAGGTGCTGAGGTACTGCGTGATCTCCTCGGGCGAGTAGAGGATGCGCATGGCTTGTCCGCCCAAGACGTAGGAGGGGCGGACCAGGACGGGGTAGCCGATGCGTTCGGCGACCTGGAGGGCCTCTTCGACCGAGCTGGCGGTGCCGTGGTCGGGCAGACGCACGCCGAGTTCCTGCAGGAGGGTGCCAAAGCGGCCGCGATCTTCGGCCAGGTCACTGGCGTCCGTGGGGGTGCCCAGGATGCGGATGCCCTCGGCCTCCAAAGCGGCGGCCAGCTTCAGCGGGGTGTGGCCGCCAAGCTGGACGATGGCGCCCTCGGGGCGCTCACGACGAGCGACTTCAAGGACGTACTCCAGCGCCAGGGGCTCGAAGTAGAGGCGATCGGCGGTGTCGTAGTCGGTGCTGACCGTCTCGGGGTTGCAGTTGACCATGATGGTCTCAAACCCGTCTTCGCGCAGCGCGTAGGAGGCGTGACAGCAGCAGTAGTCAAACTCGATGCCCTGGCCAATGCGGTTGGGTCCCGAGCCCAGGATCATGACCTTGCGGCGATCGGTGGGTCGGGCCTCGCAGCGGCTCTCATAGGAGGAGTAGAGGTAGGGGGTTTCGGAGACAAACTCCCCGGCGCAGGTGTCGACCCGCAGGTAGGCGGGTTTGATGCCGTGGGACAGGCGCTGTTTGCGGACCTCGGTCTCGGGGATGCCCATCCACAGGGACAAGGACTGGTCCGAGACGCCCTCGCGCTTGACCTCTTGCATCAGGAGCGCCGGAATCTGACCCTGATCGTTGACGGCGGCCTTGACCTCGCGCTCGGTGGCGGTCATGGCCTCGAACTGGTGCAGGAACCAGGGGTCGATGCCGGTGAGGTTGTGGACCTCTTCGACGGTGCGGCCAGCGCGGATGGCGGCAAAGACGGCAAAGATGCGCTGCGGCGTGGGCGTGGTCAGATCGTCGTCCAACCACGGGGTGTCCAGCGACGGCAACCCCATCTCCATGCTCGCCAGCCCCTTCCTGAACGCCTCACGGAAGGTTCGGCCGATGGCCATCGCCTCGCCCACAGACTTCATTTGCGGCCCGAGCTTGTCGGCCACGCCGGGGAACTTGGCGAAGTCAAAGCGAGGCAGCTTGACGACCACGTAGTCCAGCACGGGCTCAAAGCACGAGGGGGTGGTGACGGTGATGTCGTTGGCGATCTGGTCCAGGCTGTAGCCCAGCGCCAACTTGGCGGCGATCTTGGCGATGGGAAAACCGGTGGCCTTGCTGGCCAGCGCCGAAGAGCGCGACACGCGCGGGTTCATCTCGATGACGTGGAGTTGGCCATCGGCGGGGTTGACGGCGAACTGGATGTTGCTGCCGCCGGTCTCGACGCCCACGCGACGGATGACGCGCTGGGAGGCGTTGCGCATGGCCTGGTATTCGCGGTCGGTCAGCGTCTGGGCCGGGGCCACGGTGATGCTGTCGCCGGTGTGCACGCCCATGGGATCGAGGTTTTCGATGGAGCAGATGATGACCACGTTGTCGGCGTGGTCGCGCATGACCTCCATCTCGTACTCTTTCCAGCCTTCGATGCTCTGCTCGACCAGGACCTGCGAGGTGGGGCTGGCGTCGAGGCCCTTGCGCACGGCCGCGAAGAAGCCCTCTTCGGTGTAGGCCATGCCGCCGCCGGTGCCGCCAAGCGTGTAGGACGGGCGCACGATGGCCGGGATTCCGACGTACTCCAGCGCCCCGGCGATCTCCTCGTCGGACTCGACGATGATGGAGCGAGGGGTGCTCAGGCCGATCTCAGCCATGGCCTTGCTAAAGAGTTGGCGATCCTCGGCCAGTTGCATGGCGTCGAGGCTGGCGCCGATGAGTTCGACGTCGTATTTGTCCAACGTGCCGCGCTCGGCCAGGGCCACCGCCAGGTTGATGCCGGTCTGGCCGCCGACGGTCGGCAGCAGGGCGTCCGGGCGCTCTTTGGCGATGACGCGCTCGAGGCTTTCGGGCGTCAGCGGCTCGATGTAGGTCCGATCGGCCACCGACGGATCGGTCATGATGGTGGCCGGGTTGGAGTTGACCAGCACCACCTTGGCGCCTTCTTCGCGCAGCGCGCGGCAGGCCTGGGTGCCGGAGTAATCAAATTCGCAGGCCTGACCGATGACGATCGGGCCGCTGCCGATGACCATGATTTTCTTTCCGCGACCCTTCATTGGTGCTTCTCCATCAGTGCCACAAACCGTTCAAAGAGGTGATGACTGTCGTGGGGGCCAGGGGAGGCCTCGGGGTGAAACTGAACCGAGAAGGCCGGGTAGCGCTTGTGGCGCAGCCCCTCGACGGTGTCGTCGTTGAGGTTGGTGTGGCTGATGGCCACTTCGCGGCCGTTGATCGAGGACGGATCGATGGCGAAGCCATGGTTTTGAGCCGTGATCTCGACGCGGCCGGTGTCCATCTCGCGCACGGGGTGGTTGCCGCCGCGGTGGCCGTAGGGGAGCTTGAAGGTCTTGCCGCCGCAGGCGATGCCCAGCAGCTGGTGGCCCAGGCAGATGCCAAAGATGGGGACCTGGCCAAGGAGCGTGCGGATCGTCTCCACGCCGTAGGTGACCGGTTCGGGGTCGCCGGGGCCGTTGGAGAGCAGGACGCCGTCGGGCTTCATCGCCAGGATTTCCTGGGCGCTGGTGTGGGCCGGGACCACGGTGACGTGGCAGCCAGCCTGGGCCAGTTGGCGCACGATGTTGCGCTTGATGCCAAAGTCCAGGGCGACCACCGAGAGCGGCGCCTTGGGGTCACCCATGGTCCAGTTCTGGTCGGTGGTGACGCACTTGGCCAGATCCTGGCCGGTCATGGGGGGCACCGCGCGGGCCTGGGCCAGCAGCGGACCCACCACCGGGTGGGACGAGTCGATCTGGCCGCTGAGTGTCAAGCCGGTCGCATCATCCAATGAAGCCACGACCCCTCGCAATACACCGTTGTCGCGCAGGTGCAGGACCAACGCTCGGGTGTCCACGCTGGACAGGGCCGGGATGCCCGCTTCCTTCAGGGAGGCGTGCAACGACTTGGCCGATCGCCAGTTGGACGGCAGCGGATGGTAATCTCGGACGATGAGCGCCGCTGCTCGGGGCTTGGCTGATTCCATGTCCTCTGCGTTGACCCCATAGTTGCCCACGTGGGCGGTGGTCAAGGTCATGATCTGACCTTGATAGGAGGGGTCAGTGAGGATCTCCTGGTAGCCGGTTGGAGAGGTATTGAAGACGACTTCCCCACCAGAGGTGGTGTCGGCGCCAAATCGGCGCCCAAGGAAGTAATGGCCGTCTTCGAGAACAAGGATTCCGTTCATTGCCATGTATGCTGCGACCACGGGCGATGGGGGGCGCGTCTGGGGAGGAATTTTGGGGCGCCCCACGTCCGGAACCGGTTAGTATCGGGCCTAAACGCCATCGTCAAGCCCTTGACCTTCTTCTGCGCCACAGGTCAAGGTGCTTGTTCGATGCACAATGGCAGTTTGAACGGGTGCTTTTGGGGCGCCCGCATCAGGGCAGGAGCTTTACATGACACCCGAAGAGCATCTTCAGGGCGTGCCTCAACTGAGGGGTTTTCGCATCACAGGCAAGCTGGGAGAGGGCGGCATGGGGGCCGTGTGGCGCGCGGTGCAGCTTGGCACCAACCGCGATGTGGCGATCAAGACCATGACCACCTCCAGGCTTAGTGATCAGGCCCGTCAGCGCTTTGCCCTGGAGATCGAAGTCACCGCACAACTCGACCATCCCAACATCGGCCGCCTCTACGAATCTCAAATCACCGAGGGCCTGTGTTATTACGCCATGGAGTACATCGATGGCGTGGACCTTGAGGTGTGGCTGGAGCAGAACAAGCCTGCCGAGCGGCGCTTTCTGGAGATCATGTTGGGGGTGTGCCGGGCGGTTCAGTTTGCCCACCAGAAGGGCATCATTCACCGCGATCTCAAGCCCGGCAATGTCATGGTCACCACTGCCACCGAGCCCAAGGTGGTCGACTTTGGTCTGGCCAAGCTGGTGGAGAACGAGCAGGATCAGGCCAGCAGCAAGTTGACCAGCGACGGCATGGTCATGGGCACGCCGGCCTACATGAGTCCCGAGCAGATCAAGGCCAAGGTCGCCGACATCGACACCCGAACCGATGTCTTTGCGCTGGGGGTCATGCTCTACGAGCAGCTCACCGGCGGCCAACACCCTCACGGCGACGTCGACAACACCATGACCCTCTTTATGAGCGTCGTGCGTGAAGATCCGCGCCCTCCGCGCGCCTTCAACAAAGACATGAGCAAGGATCTGGAGGCGA
Source organism: uncultured Pseudomonadota bacterium (assembly GCA_937123825.1). Lineage (GTDB taxonomy): Bacteria > Myxococcota_A > Bradymonadia > Bradymonadales > CAKZKQ01. The sequence goes on along the minus strand of CAKZKQ010000290.1, from coordinate 7,881 downwards.
TCCTGCTCAAGGCGTTGGCCCGAGAGCCCGCCGAGCGCTACGCGACCGCGGGCGATCTGGCCGAAGACATCGAGCGTTATCTGGCCGGTGAGCCCGTTTTGGCCCAGCCCCAGACGGCGCTCTATGTTTTTCGCAAGAAGGTGGTCAAGAACAAGGGCAAGGTGGCGCTGGCGGCGGTGGCGTTTTTGTCTTTTCTGGTCATGGCGGTGGGTTCCTACGTGGTCGTGCTCAATGAGCGCGACGCCGCCCGAGATGCGCGCCAGCAGGCCGAGATTGAGCGCGACAAGGCCGAGGCCCGTTTTGCGCTCGGGCGCGACTTTGCCCACAAGCTCATCTTTGGGCTCGACACCGATCTGCAGGAAGGCCCCACGGCGGCGCGCGCGGCGTTGGTCAAGAACGCGCTGCTCTACCTCAAAGAGTTGCAGAAAGACGCCGGCGACCGGCCCGACCTGATGCTTGAGATCGCCAGGTTGAAGCTGCAAATCGGCGAGGTGCAGCGAGACCAGGGGGACCTGGAGGGGGCGGTGGATCAGTACAAAGAGGGCAAGAAGGTCCTCAAGGGTCTGGAGGGGGCCGAGATCGACCCGCCGGGCTCGGTGCAGTGGCTCCAGGCCGAGGCCGAGTTCTATCTGGCGCGGGTCAACCGCCGTCAGGGCAAGGTCGATGATGCGCGCAAGCATTTTAAGCGCGCCATCAAGATGCTTGAGGCTGCCGAGAACGACCCGCGCGCTTCGCATCTGCTGATCAAGGTCTACCGCGATTATGGCCGGCTCTTTAGCCGCAAGGGGGATCATGACAAGGCCCGCAAGAACTACAAGGCGGCCATGAAGATCAGCGAGAAGATGCTCAAGGCGGACAAGAAGGACGTGCAGGCGATGGAGGCGCTGGCGTCGAGCCATTCGACGTTGGGGGCATTGAGGCTCGATGAGGGGCGCCCGTCGAAGGCGCTTGGCCACTACAAAGATTCGTTGAAGCTGCGCAAGAAGCTCACCGAGCTGGCCCCCGACAGTGTGCGTTATCGCAAGCTGCTGGCCTCGGGTTACCAGGGCATGGGGTGGGTGTCCGAGATGCAGGGCAACACGCAAAAGGCCGCCGAGAGTTTTCAGAAGTCCTTGGAGTTGCACCAGCGTCAGGTGTCCAACGATCCCAGCAACGCCCGGCTCAAGCTCCAGTTGCTCTGGGACTACGTGTATTTGAGCAAGGTGCAGCTCGACCGGGAGGATCTGGACGCGGCGATCGATGATTTGAAGGAGGCGTTGCCGGTGGCCAAGGCGTTGGCGCGGGGGGATTCGGCCAACAAGACCGTGCAGCGCCAGCTTGCCCGCACGCTGTGGATGTTGGGCGTGGCCCGCACGGCGCGCAAGGATTACAAGCGCGCTGGCAAGAATCTCTCTCAGGCGCTCAAGATCACCTCGGCCCAGGTCAAGGCCAACCCCAAGGACGCCTTTGCGCTGGACATGCACAGCTTCATTTTGACGGCGCTGGGGCACGTTGAGTTGGCGCGCGGGGATGAGAAGGAGGCCGCTGGCCGCTTTGAGGAGGCCCTCAAAGAGCGCCGCACGTTGGTGGGGCTGGCGCCCGAGGACACCCATTACCGCAAAGAGTTGGCGCGGGCGCTGCTGGATCACGGTCAGATCCTGGCGTCGAGCAAGGCGCAGGACAAAGCGGTGGAGGCCTTTAAGGAGGGCGAGGAGATTTTGGACGCGCTTTTGAAGCTCGACGACTCCAATGCGTTGGCCCGCGACCCTTATATTCGGACGCTTTATGCCCGGGGCAAGGTGTTGTTGGTGCTCGATAAGAAGGGCAATCAGAAGCCAGCCTGCGCGGCGTTCAAGGCGGCGCAGCGGCAGATCGTGGCCCACGCCGCGCGCCAGCCGCTGGTGCCTTCGCTCAAGGCGCAGTCTTTGGCGCTGGACACGGCCTCCAGGAAGTGCAAATGATCGTGGGCTGGCCAGTAAGGCAGTGGTCTTGTTGGCTCAACCACGGAGGGTCACACCAAGATGATCGTAGAAGGGAACCTTTTGCTGCCCGATGGTGCGCAGCAGGTTAAGTTGGCGTTGGGATGGCTGAGGCTAGAAGGGGGGCGGATCAAGGAGGTCCACCTGGGGCCTTGTCCGCACGAGGCCGACGCGGGCGGACCGCAGGCGTTGATCAGCCCGGGGTTCATCGACACCCACCTTCACATGCCGCAGTTTGACATCATCGGCGCCCATGGCCTGGACCTGCTCGACTGGCTGGATCAGGTCACCTTCCTGGCCGAGACGCGCTGGGCCAACGCCGACTACGCCCAGGCCATGTCTGAGCGCGTTTTGGATCAGTTGTTGGCCCACGGCACGACCAGCTTTTTGGGCTACGGCACCATTCACCACGACGGCACGCGGCGCGCGCTCGATGCGTGTCGCAAGCGCCAGATGAGGGCGGTGGTGGGGCAGGTCTTGATTGATCAAGAGGCGCCCGAGTCGATGCTCAACGAGCGCGAGGCGTCGCTGGCCCAGACCGAGGCGTTGTTGCAGGATTTCCGCGACGGGGTCGATGGTCGGGTGTCGGTGGCGGTCACGCCGCGTTTTGCGATCACGTGTTCGGCCCAGTTGATGGCGCAGGCCGCCGAGCTTGCCCAGCGCTACGACGCCCACATTCAGACGCACCTGGCCGAGATGAAGCCCGAGCTTGAGGCGGTGGCCGCGCTCCACGGTGGCCCGCACTACACCGGGGTCTACCAGCGCGCTGGGCTCTTGGGGCAGCGCACGGTGCTGGGCCACTGCATCTATTTGAGCGACGAGGAGTTGGAGATCCTGGCTCAGACCGGCGCCGTGGCGGCGCACTGTCCGACGGCCAACTCCTTTTTGCGCTCCGGGACGATGAACCGCGCCCGTTTGCTTTCGGCGGGGGTGCGCCTGTCGGTGGGCAGCGACATCGGCGGCGGGTACGAGCGCTCGATGGTGCGCAGCGCCCGGGCGATGATCGAGGCGACCTTCCACGCGGGCACGGCGCCGATGAGCGCCGGTGCGGCCTGGTGGCACATCACGGCGGGCAACGCCGGTGCGATGGGGTGGTCTTCGGTGGGGAGCCTGCAGGAGGGTTTTGAGGCCGATGTGTTGGTCATCGAACCCGACGTGCCCTGGTTGGATGCCTACAACCCGCTGGGGATGTTGATGTTTGGCTGGGACGATCGCTGGCTGCGCCAAACGATCGTGGCGGGCGCGGTGGCCTTTGACGCCGCGGTCTGAGCCTCAAAGCAAGTCTTTCGTCTGCATTTTGGGATCATTCCTGCGTTCGCAATCTACATCACTACATCACGGATGTTTTGGGATGCCTTGAGGCGGCGCGTCAGCGCGCTTTGGGGCAAAGGCGCGTGACCTTGATGTCGTCGGCGGTGCCAAAGGTGCTGTCTGGTCCGGCGGAGGTGACGGCGATGGTGCGCTCTGCCTCCAGGAAGGCGGCCTTGATGGGGGTGTTCCAGATGTCGCTGTCACCGGCCTTGGGGCTTGGCCCCTGGGGTCCAGGCGGTTGCGGCGGCCCCCAGACCAGCGCGCCCGTCTGGCAGCTTTGTCGGCCATCGATTTGCCGGATCATGCCTTCGATCTGGGCGCGGGTGTTTTCGGCGTGGGCGGCGTCGAGGGCTTTAAGAGAGAGGTAGCCCACAAAGAGCGCCACGACGCTGGCCATCAAGGCGGCGACCACCGCGACGGTGTTTTGCCAGCCCCAGTTGTCGGCATCGGGTCGCTCGGGGACGTTGGGTTTGCCCTTGCGGTAGGAAGGTCGTTTGGCCATGGGTCTGCTCTGGGTGGATGGTGCGTTCGTTGCGGGTCCTGGTCTGCAGCGTCGGTGCCCATCCAGTGCTGTTGATGTCGTTGGCCGGCGGTGTGCGGCCCCAGGCCCATCGTGCTGTGCTTGCGGTGCACAGGCAAGACGGCGTTGGGACCCAATGCAGGTCGCCGCGCGGCCCACCACTTACAATCCTAAGATGCGCTGAGCGTCAACAGGCTTCGCCGCAATGCGCCGTGGGGCGTGGTTCCCCCTTGGTCCCGCGGTGCCCACACAGGCTGCGCAGAGAGCGCGCGCTTTGGTTTGTCCCGGTGCTGTGTGGAAGCCGTTGAATGGGGCGCTGCTGCTTTGAGGCGCGCTCACGATGAGATTGTCTCCATGGGTTGCAGATCGGGGTGTCAGGGGTGGTGAAGGGCAGGGTTTGTTTTGTTTTATGTAAATCACATATATGTATATTTTATTGGTATATATGTTTGGCGCGCCCAAGCGCCTTCCAAGGCCATTTTGGGCACTCGAACCCGGTGTGGACGGCATCCAAGAACTTTGGCACGGCTCTGGCTAATAGAGATTTCCGTCGGGCAGCAAAGACCCGGCAAGGCAAACAACATCAGCCGCAGGAGCCACTGCCATGACATACACCATCTCCAAAGTCGCCTCTTTCGCCCCCACCACCCGCGCCTTCTGCCTCCTGGTCGCCCTCATGATGGCCCTGACCGCCTGCGGCTCCGAAGAGCCCACCGGCCAGCTGCCCGACTGCCGCGAAGTGGTCATCATCCAAGGCGCCGACCATGACGCCGGCATGGAAGAACCCGAAGAGCAGGCCCAAGCCCAGGCCCCCATCGAGCGTCCCACCAAACCCCGCAAACTCGCCCCCATCGAGGAAGACGCCGCCAAACCCAAACCCATCGCCAAAAAAGCCGCCCAGGATCACGACGACGAACCCGAAGAGGACACCCCCCAAACCCTCCACTCCAACCTCGAAGTCGTGGACAACGCCATGGCCACCGCCATCAAAGACCGCGAACCCGTCGGCGTCGCCGACCACTTCACCACCGATGACAAGGTCCTGTGGGCCTGGATCAAGGTCAAAAACCACAAAGACCCCTCCCAGATCACCATGGTCTGGCGCCACGAAGGCAAAGAGCGCTCCCGCATCACCCTCGACGTCGGAACCAGCCCCCGCTGGCGCACCTGGTCGCGCAAGTCCATCGGCAAAAACGACACCGGCAAATGGACCCTCCACATCTACGCCCCCAACGGCGACACCCTCTACCACATGAACTTTCGCGTTCAGGCTCCGACGGCGGTCGCCGCCGGAGCCTGAACGCGGGCCCTCTTCGCTTCCTCGCTGCGCTCGGTCGCTTGAGGGCTGTTCGGTTGCCGCGCTGCGCTTGGCTGCCCTTTTGGTTCGCGGCGCCGGCGCTTTGCTTGGCTTGCTTTTGGTTCGGTCGCTGCGCTGCGCTTGCTTCCTTGTGGTTCGGTCGCTTCGCTCCCTTGTAGCATTTGCGATGGGTGGGTTCTTGGCTTCGCCGGCACGAGTTGGGCATCTCGTCGAAATTGCTTCGTTTTTTGGAGGCTGGATGGGGGTCGATGGCGGCTTGAGGGGCTTTCCAAGGGGTTTGTGGTGGGCGGCGATGGCTTGAATGGCTTTCCAAGGGGGTGGGCGGCTGGTTTTGGTGGAACCTTTTGGGCTTTCCAATCGGGTGGGCATTGGGGCGAAGGTAGGCGGCGATAGCTCGCCTTACCGAGCGGCCCTTCGAATTTGAGAACCAACACCAACAGTGGCCCGCTGGGGCGAAGGTAGGCGGCGATGGCTCGCCTTACCGAGCGGCCCTACGTATTTGAAAACCCCCGACGTTGCCACCCACAGAAGCCAGCAGGACAGGCGAGCTTCGCCGCCTACCCTGCCCCCCCCAAAAACCTCAAGAGGCCCGACAAGCCGCCTCCGCAACCCATCCGGCCCCCAGCTCCCCCTTGGAAAGCCCTTCATCCCCTTGGAAAACCCTCCAAAGCTCAACCACCGTTCACAAACCCCTTGGAAAGCCTCCAAAGCGCCACCACCCCCCATCCGATCTCAGAGAAGTGAAAGCACTTTCGCCTCAATGCCCCACTCGTACCGGCGAAGCCAAGAACCCAACCCATCACAAATCCCATAAGGGAGCGAAGCGACCGCACCACAAGGAAGCAAGCGCAGCGCAGCGACCGAACCACAAGCGAACGCAGTGAGCGCACCGAAAGCAAGCCAAGCGCAGCGCCGGCGCCGCGAACCGCTCTCTCGCCCCGCGAGAGAGCCCAGCTATGACAGTGGTGTCAGGGGTGAGGCAAAAATTATCCAGTGTTTGTGGAAACAATGGGGAGGGATGGGTGGATTGGACACGGTTTTTAGGGGGTGGATAAAAAAAGGTGTGCAATTTTTGGGTTGGCACGGCGTCTGCTATGGGAGGAGCATGCCGGACGGTGGTCCCATCATGGTCTGGCATGAAAAGAACCATTCTGGTAGACACTACCTTTTGACCCCGCATTTTTGTGACGCGGGGAATGATTTGACCCTTTGAAGGAGACTTCACACATGCAAAGCAACATGCGCTTGCTCTTCCTGGGCCTCTTGGTCGCCGCCACCACTTTCTTTGCCGCTTGCAGCGAGGATCTTGAGGACTGTGATCCGGCCGTGGACGCCAACTGCGTCTGCACCCTCGACGCCGATGACACCGTCGTGGACGACTGCGTTGAGAACGAGACCGACGACGGCGAAGCTTGCACCTGCTCGGTGGAAGAAGCCAACAACGAGGCCAACAACGAGGCCAACAACGAGGCCAACAACGAGGCCAACAACGAGGCCAACAACGAGGCGCCTCAGTTCCGCTTCGTCTTCATCCAGGACGACACCCCCGCCGTCAACGGCGAGACCCCCGGCGCCGACATCGACACCTCCAGCCTGATCAAGGGCGACGGCAGCGGTGAGTTCTTCGCCACCAACGTCGAAGACAGCGACATCTCCTGCGACGGCAACAGCGCCTGCGACACCAACGCCATGACCGGCGCCCCTGATGTCGTCAACAACGGCGAGTGCTTCGGCGGCGGTGGTGTTGACACCACCCTCTTCACCTCCTTCAACCAGGGCTTCGCCATCGTCAGCTTCGGCGACAACGTCATCGAGAACGGCGACTCCATCCACGTCTACGAAATCGGCGCCACCGAGTGCGGCCGCTTCGATGACGACCCCTACACCGTCTCCGTCGGTGTCTCCGACGACGCCAACGGCACCTTCATTGAGATTGGTTCCGGCGCCGCTGGCGACAACATCATCGAAGTCTCCGGTCTGGAGTGATGATGTCCAGGGTCAACGCCCTGACATAAAAGCCTGAAGCCCCACAGGGTTGATGGTCAACAAAGCGCCCCAATGGCCCACGCGGCCTGGGGCGCTTTGTTGTTTCTTGCCTCCAAATTTTCCACCACAGCATAATTTTCCACAAAATCGACATTTGTTTTGAATCATCTGCCAACCGCCGCGTCAGAACGTTCAGGAAGCATACGGCGAAGCACCCCGGACAGTGCGGGCTCGCCGCTTAAGGCAAGGCACCTCGATGAGGGCCTGGCCATATAGATGGACCGATGATGATTACGGAGGCAGATACCATGAACAACCGTCACCTGATGATGACTTTTCTGGTCTTTGGTGCGATGAGCCTGGCGATGGCTTGTGGTGATTTGGATTTGGATGCCTGCGACCCGGACGTGGACGACGACTGCGTGTGCACGCTGGATTTTGATGAGGACGTCGATGTCACTGAAGAGTGCTTCGATGGCCAGACGGACGACGGCGAGCCTTGCAGCTGCGCCTTTACGGACGACTTCTTTGACAGCGAGGGCGACGAGGACGACGAAGGCAACGAGAACGACGAAGGCGACGAAGGCGATGAAGGCGACGAAGCCGACGAGAATAACGAAGGCGACGAGGGTGACGAAGGCATCGGACGCGGCCAGACCGAAAGCGCGGCGGGCAGGGAAAGCGAGGAGACCCCGGACGACGCCGGCACCGAAAACAACGAAGGCAACGAAGGCGACGAAGGCAATGAAGCCGGCGTCGACGAAGGCAACGAAGGCAACGAAGGCAAC
>CAKZKQ010000289.1 GCA_937123825.1 uncultured Pseudomonadota bacterium | reverse complement strand
GGGGGTGTGGGGGCGCGCAGCCCCCACGAAGCGACCGGGGTCCAGGGGTTGGGGCGCCAGCCAACCCCTGGCGGGGGTTTGGGGCGCGCAGCCCCATATGGGAAAGCCGTCAAAAGAAGAAAAAACGTGGGAAAGAGGCAAAAGCCCACAAAGTCAGCCCTATAGTAGGAAAGCTGATGAAGCAAAGGGAGAAGACGGGCATGGGCAAAAGCCCACAACCAAAACCCCATATGGGAAAGCCTATGAATGAAGAGAAAAGCAGAGTTTCAAGGCAAAGCGGCCATGGGCCAAGACCCATCCCTCACTGATTGTCATCATGAGGCAGCGGACTGCGCTTGGCGCGGATGTAGCTAAAGGGCGTGCGGTAGAGGAAGTTGGACACGCGCGAGGTGTAGATGTCGGAGTGCCGCTCAAGGGTGCGGGCCAGGAAGCTCTTGTCGTTGCCGGCGCGGGTCAGCGGTCCCCAGTCGCCGTTGACCAGGAGGCTGGAGGCGCTGGCCAGCGGTGCGATGGTGTTGTCGAGTTCGACCAACTCGGCGCGCAGCTTCTGGAAGCGCTCATCGAGGCTCTCGGCGCTCTCTTCGGGCTGAGGGCCGTAGTTGAGGCGCTTGCGCTGGCTTTGGAGGCGCAGCAGGGAGAGTTGGCGCTCCATGGCGATTTTGCGGGACATGCGGGCGTTGAGGTCGGCGCGTTGTGCCTTGAAGGACTCAATGGCGGCGATCTCGTCTTCGAGTTCGCGCATGACCAGGGCGGTGCGCCAGCGTCGGACGCTTTTGGAGGCGCGCACGTCGCTGTACATATGGTCGCCGACGTAGAGGATGTCTTTGCCGGAGAGTTTGAGGGTGGCTTCGACCAGATCGGCGTTGCCGCCATGGTAGACGAAGCCTTTTTTGAGGGTGCGGCCATCGAGCGGGCTCAGCAGGCCTTCTTCGTTGGCGACCTCAAAGCAGGGCATGGGCTCAGAGAAGAAGAGGGGCTTTCTGGCGGCGACAATGGCGACGTCAAAGAGTTCTCGCCATGTCATCTCGCCGGGCAAGAAGGGGTCAAAGGCGTAGCTCATCATGGCCTGGGTGTAGGGCCAGCCGGAGTTGGTGATGAGCAGCAGTTTCTTGCCCGCCTCTTTTTGGTCGAGCAGAGCCAGGGGGGTGTCGGGGTCAAGGACGACGAACTTGGAGGGGTCGGCGACGATCTCGGCCTTGAGGCGCCCTTCCATGTGGGTGGCGTCGAGGCAGCCGCGCACGGTTTGGTAGAGGTCGCTGTAGCCCATGACGCCGGGGAGTTTTTTTTGGTCGAGCAGGTCGACGAGCTGGCGGAACATGCAGCCTTCAGAGATGGAGAAGGAGGTGTTGAGGAAGCGCCAGCGGCCCTCGGTGGTGTCGATGAAGGTGCGTTTGTAGGTGCGGCGCAGCTCCTGGTACTCAAGCATGCGGGCGCCGTGGCAGGCGGCCTTGATGTAGCCAAAGCGGTTGGCCTTGACGATGTTGCCCAGCTCCCGGTCGACCAGCAGCCCCTGGACGACGGCGTTCTGGTCGAACTCAAGGTCGGCCACGGGCCACCCCAGCGCCACCAGCTTGTCGCGCAGGTATTCGTAGGCGCGCCGCTCCCAGGCGTCGATGTTGTAGTGGATGAGGGTGTAGTCCATGTCGTAGCCGATGGCACGGATCAGCCGCAGGTTCAGGGTGCGGTTGCAGAAAATCTGGCGCCAGGCCGGCAGTGACTCCGGGATGTTGATCTGGGTCATGGTGTCTTGTGTGGGCGTGCGGGTTTAAAAGAATGAACGTTCGAGGGTTTGACAAGAAAAGGGGTGCGCAAACGGCGAGCCGATGGCGAAGGGCGCTGGTTGCGTCGGTGTGCGGGGGTCTGGTGGGTCAGGGGGCGCTCCAATCAAAGGCCTTTGAAGAGCGCATCGAGCTTGCTCTTGGCGTCCTGGACGGTTTCGGCCTTGTCGGACTTGGTGTCCTGGTAGGTGAAGGCGGAGCAGAAGTTGGATTTTTCGCGGTCGCTGACAAAGTTGGCGACGTTTTCACGGCAATAGTCGCCGTTGGCCTCATAAAAACGGCAGTTGAGGCAGCAGTGCAGGTCCGCGCCGCAGTTTTCGCAGCAGTCGCGGCGGCCAACTTTGACTTCGAGGGTTTGTTCATGGCCACAGGCGTGGCAGTGGTAAGCCATGTTTTGGGGTCTCTCCTTGGCAGGGCGTTTGTGATCCCCCGCGCGTTGGTGGTGTCCCATCCCTGGACGATTGAAGCAAATGGTTCCGCCGCCCGATGTTGATCTGGCGCGCACACGGCGTCTCCCCCCACATCGCAAGGGTCAGAGGGTGACGCCTTGGAGAATATCAGAGGGGTCTTGAGGCGTTCAAGCCAGAGCATTGAAAGCGGCGGTGGGTCGGTTTATGGTCTGACCTGGTTGTGCAAGCGGAGACGGTGAGCATGAGCAAAGAGCGTGCGGTGCGATGGATGAAGGTTCTGGTCGGTGCGGTGATGGCTGCGGCGTTGGTGGGTTGTGCCTCGGGCGCGCCCCATCCGCTCGACACCATCGAGGCCTACCGGCAGGCGGTCGAGGACAAAGACGCCAAGGCCGTTTACAAGATGCTGGACGAGTCGGCCCGCATGGGCATGGACGAAGAGGCCTTCGCCGAGTACTTCAAGCTCCATTACAGCGACATCCGCGCGCAAGCCAAGGTGCTTGAGAAGCGCGCCAGCAAGGACGACGGCCTCAAGATCGAGGCCCAGGTCCCTGTGGCGGGCAGCGTGGCGCCGGTGGTCTGGCAGGACGAGCAGTGGTTTCTGGCGCGCGAGACGCCCACCCGAGCCTCGCAGGACACCCCGCGTGACACGCTGGAGGCGCTCTTGCGCGCGCTGGACGCCCGCGACCTGGAGAGCGTCATGGGGCTCTTGAGCCTGCAGCAGCGCACCGTGTACGTCCAGGAGATGGACGTCATGCGCGACAGCCTGGAGCAAGGCCTGGGTCAGCACGCCATCATCACCAACGGCGACACGGCCATCTTGCCGCTGGCCAACGGTGATAAAATCATCCTGGTGCGTGAGGGCGGCGCCTGGAAGCTCCAGGGCTACGAGCAATCCCAGGAGTGAGCTCGCCGTTGGCGATGGCCGCGACGATTGTGGGCAGCAATCTTTGCGACCGCGCTGGCCTGATATACTGTGGTGTCTGGTGACGGTTTATGTCAGGCTGACGGTTGGGTGATGAGACTTCGCAAGGGTGGTTATGGACGAGCAGATTGCCTATTTCCGGGCACTCATTGCACAAAACCCCGATCACGTTGACGCGCACTTGAAGCTGGCGCTCTTGTGGCGCCGCTCAAGACGTCGCACCGAGGCCATCAGCGCCTACACGGCCGCCGCCGAGTTGCTGGCCAGCAAAGGCAGCGTCTTGAAGGCGATCGGGGCCTGCCGCGCCATTCTGGAGATGGATCCCTCCAACACAGACGCCAAGTTGATGATGGCGCGGCTCTACGCCCAGCAGCCAGCCCGCAACGCGCGCGTGGTTGAGGTCATCGAGCCGCCGTCGTTGGTCGAGGAAGAAGAGGAAGAGCCAGAGCTGATCGTCCTGTCCGCCGCTGACGCCGTCAACGAGATCCACAGCACCGAGATCGTGGCGCTGGATCGCCCCGAGGTGCGCACCCCGCGGCCTGTCGAGCCGATTGGGGACGGCGCCGTGGCCCAGCCCGATGTCCACCTGGCGGTCACCACCGCCCAGCCTGCGCTCTCGCGCCAGACCGCCCAGCGCGACGTCCACCGCGAAGTGACTGTGGCCCGCGCAGCGCCCGTCAGGCCTGTGGAGCCAGCGACCGAGCGCCCCACGGTGGAGGCCGTGAAGATCATGCGCTCGGAGCCCCCACCCCCCGCTGAGCCCAGGTACACGCCCATCCCCAGACCCATCCCCGACGACGACGAAGACGCGGTCGTGCTCGATGGAGAAGAGTTGGCCTCGATGCTCGAGTCCATCGATGATGTCTCGTTTGTCGAGGATATGATCTCGGACGGCCCGGCCACGTCCGATGTGCCTGAGCCCGAACTCGAAGCGCTCATTCAGGACTCTATCTTCAGCGCGCTTGGTGGTGGACAGGAGCAGGCCGTCAACGGCTCGACCACGTCCCACCCCTTTGGCCGCCCCGGACCCGCTTCGCTGCCCAATCCCAATCAGATGGTCAGCGTCGATGCGATTACCGTCCCCCCATCGCCGCTCTTTGAGCGCCTGCCGCAGGGGACGCTCGATCAGTTCATCGAAGACCTCCAGATGCGCCGCGTGCGCCGCTCCCAGTGCATCATCAATGAAAACGTCCATCACCACGGGCTTTTTGTCCTGGTCAAGGGACTGGCGCGGGTCGAACGCCGCACGCGCGACGGCATCGAGCACCTCTCAGACCTCAACCCCGGCGACTTCTTTGGGGAGTTTGAGGTCCTGACGGGCAAGCCCCCCAAGGTCAGCGTGCGCGCGATTGAAGAGGTGACGGTGCTGGAGCTTCCCCAGCGGATCCTCAACCGTCTGGCCAAGCACGACCCGACCATCTGGCAGGTCTTGTGGACCTTCTACCACCAACGTCTGCTCAACAACCTCATGGTGAGCTCCAAGCTCTTCTCCTCGCTCAACAGCGCCGAGCGCGAGGTGCTCTCCCAGGAGTTTACCCGCGTTGAGCTCAACGCCGGCCAACTCATTGTTCGCCAGGGGCAGCCCGCCCAGGGGCTCTATTTGCTGGCGCGCGGCGAGCTTGTTTTGGAGAAGGCGGGCCAGGTGGAGCCGCTGGCGACGTTGGGAGAAGGGGATTTCTTTGGCACCATCTTCAGCGTGGGGCGCACGGTGGCGTCGGCATCTGCGCGTGCCACCGCCGACAGCACGCTGCTGCTGCTGCGCCGTGCTCGCCTCACCAGCCTCATCCAGCGTCACCCACAAATCGACGTGGAGCTGCGCCGCCTGGTGCTCTTGCGTCCCATCTTCGTTGGGCAGACTTCGTAAGATTGGGGCATGTTTGCAAACACGCCCTGGCGTTCAGTCGTTGGGGTCGGTGCCTTTGACGCCCTCAACGACGCGCACGGCGCCGTAGGTTTGGTGGCGGATGCGGTAGGGCATGGCCCGGCGCAGCTCTGTGAGCACAAACCGGCGGCGGCGCAGCATCGGAAAGACCCCGTAGCGCTCAACCTGGCTCAAAATGGCGTCCGCCACCGCGCCCTGGCCGCGCACCAACGTGCTGCCCGAGATAAAGCCCCCGTCGCAAAGCACCCGATCAAACTCCTGCATGACGTCCTGACGTTCGTGAAAGGCGTGCAGGCCGTTGATGGACTGGAGCGACTGAACCACGCCGTTGCGAATGGGCAGGTGTTCGGGGTCTGCGCGCAGGAGCGTGACCTGATCGGCCATGCCGTTGTTGGCAAAGCGCTCCTGGGCGCGGCGCAGCATCTTCCACGAGGAGTTGATGCCAATGAAAGGCCCGTCGAGGTGCTCGGGGCGGATGTGTCCCAGAACCAGCCCCGTGCCGATGGGGCATTCAAGGTAGACGCCGCCTTCGCTGCGCCCCACGGCGCGGTGGGCCATGTCCACGTAGCGAAGCGGCGGGCAGCCCCACAAGAGCATGCTCATCAACGGTGCGATCGCGTCGTAAATGGGGGCGATCATGTCCAGGAGGGTGTCGGTGCGGTAATAGCGGTACTTCTGAACCGCGCTGCGCGGCACCATGTCAAAGATGCCATCGACCATGGGGTAGCGCTCGCCGCACCCCTCGCACACCAACTCCGGCTCTCGGCGCGTGCCGAGCGTCAGTTCATGGTGGCCACACGCGGCGCACCGCATCAACTCCAGGACATTTTGTGGGATCATCGTCGGCATCCTCCTGACGCGCGCCATCAGGGGTTGAGGCACCCCTGTGCACGCGGGGGGCCATCAATGCCCGAGCCGCTCGCGGATCGCAAGGGCTTTGGCCTTCCACTGAGGTTCGAGGGGTCCTGCCAGGTGGGCCATCAGATCGTAGGCTTCGGCCAACGCCTGGCTGCCCTCGCGGTGCTCCGGGTCCAACTCCAGCAGGCGCTTCCAGGCATCGATCTGGCGCGCGTTGAAGGCGCGGGCTTTGGCGGGCTGCTGTTGTTTGAGGATTTTGGCGTTGCGCTGGAGGCTCCAGGCCAGATCCCGGGTGTAGCGCGCGTCGTCAAAGTGGACCGAGGCGAGTCGCTCAAAGCGGGCCAGCGCTTTGTGGTGGAGCGTGCGGCCTTTGTCGGGGTCGTGTGCCAACTCAAAGTCGCCCAGCAGCAGCGTGCACAGCGCCAGGTTGCGCTGGTGGAGGGGATTTTTGCGGTCGGAGGCCAGCGCCATGGTCAGGCCATCGTTGAGTTGATGCAGCCAGCTTCTGACGGCCTCGGTGGGATCTTCGCCCATTTGCAGGGTGCCCTCTTGATAGAGCATCCGGGTCAAACGTCTGGCAAAGCGGCCGGGGTGGGCGTCGAGGTTGACCAGCTCCAGGCGAGCGTCCAGCGCGCGGCTCTCCCAGCGTCCATCGTGGCGCGCGTCGATCTGAGCCATGCGGTCGCAGACCAGCGCCACGCGCAAGCGGTTCTCATTGGCGGGGGCCAACTGGTCGTTGTCCAGCAGTTCGAGCGCTTGTCCCAGCCAGCGCCGCTCTTCTTTGGGATCTTCGGTGGCCAACTCGGCCATCGTGCGGCAGTCATCGATGGCCGCCCGCAGCGTGGACAGGTCGGGCGTTGTTTTGAGCAGCGCCCGTCGCGTGGCGAGCGCCTGGGTGAGCCATTGTTGGGCGTCTTTGAGTGCTTTGGCGTTGAGGTGAATGTGCCCCAGCTTGCCCTGGCAGTCTGCGCGAAGCGCCAGCGCAGAGCTTCCGGGCGCGGCGGCGTCTCCGTGGGCCTGGCAAAGTGCATCGAGCGCCTCAAGCCATCGGGTGGCCTCCTTGGGGTTGGTGGCCATATCGAGCGTCCCCAGGGTCTGGTAGAGGAGGCTGAGGGTGGCGATGGCTTCGGGTTTGTCGTTTTGCAGCACCGCCATGCGCCGGGCGTGTGTGAGCGCGGCGGTGGCCCAGCGGTGTGCGTGGGAGGGGCGCGCTTGCTGATCCAGGTCGATCAGGTGCTGGTAGGAGCGCACCAGTTCCCCGAGTTGTTCGATGTTGTTCTGGTCGGAGAGGAGTTGTTCCGACAGCGCCACATCGCGCTCAAAGCATTGCCTGGCCTTCTGGGGGTCGTCCTCCATCAGCGCCTGCCCCAGGCGATAGTAGGCAATGGCGAGGTTGCGGGCGTGGGTGGTGTTGTTGGGGTGGAGGGAGACCAGACGCGCGCACAGGTCCAGGTCTTTTTGGAACCATTGGCTGGCGTGGTGGGGGTGGAGGTGTCGGTCGATTTGCCCCATGCGGTGGTAGGCGTTGGAGAGCTCCACCATGAGCGCGTCGTTGCCCGGTTGTGTGTCGGTCAACTGCTCGCGGATGTCCATGGCGCGTTGGTACCAGTCGCGCGCGTTGGGCAAAGAGCGGGGTTCCTCCATTTCGCCCATGCGGTTGAAGCACCGCGCCAGGGCTCTGGGATACTCGATGTTGTCGGGCTCCAGGGCCATCAGTGATTTGACGGCGTTGATGCGGCGCCGGGTCCAGCGCATGGCGTCTGAGGGGTTCTCGTCGCGCTCAAGGAGCGTCAGGCGACGGTAGATCTCGGCGATGGATTGGAGCCCGGCTTTGTCGGGAGACTCGACCTTGGACAGGTGCTCTGCCAGCGCGCGGCTCTTGTGGAGCCAGTCGCGGGCGCCCTGACGGTCTTGTTGGGTCATCTGCCGGATGCCCAGGCGCTGGTAGGCGCCTGTGAGCCGTTGCCACGAGCGCGTGTCGCTGGCGTCGAGGTGCCCCAGGTGTTTTTGAATCATGGGGCCCATCGCGCGGTAGGCGCGGGCCAGATCCTGGAGGTAGCTGTGGCCGCTGAGCCCTGTGTGGATGGAGCGTTGTTCGGCCAGGCGGCGCGACATGACATCGGCGCGTTCGGCCCAGCCGCGTGCGGCGTCGGGTTCGAGCAACTCGGTCAGCGCGCGCAGATGTTGGTAGATGCGGGTCAGGTCGCGCAGGTGTTCGAGGTTGTCTGGGGCGCGCGCGGTCAACTGTCCGGCGATCGGCGCCAGGCTCTCCAACAGGCGCCGTTGTGTCTGGGCGCTTTGGGAGGAGGCGCGCAGCATGGGATAGACGCCCCACAAGAGCACCCGTTTCCAGCGGGCCATGTCGCCGGGGTTGTCGGCCTGTCCCATCAGCGCGGTCAACTGCCCCAACCAGCTGTTTTTGGACGATGGATCATTGCAAGGCGCCGCATCGCTCAGAACGCGGGCCAGCTCGGTTTCATCGCTGTGGTCTTCCTGGGGTGGGAAGAGGTCCATGAGGTCGGGCGCTGAGCGCCGCCAGCGCCGAGCCCCTGAGGTGACCTTCATGGCGCTGACCAAGGCGGTCTTGGGCAGCAGCGTCCATCGTTCCAGGCCATCATCGTCGCCCGTGGCCCACAGCGCCAGCGTGGCGTCCATCGACGGCCAGCACAGCGTCCAGCCTGCGTCTGGGGTGGGGTGGATGATGCCGGCGCGCTCCAACAGGGTGCTTGGGGAGGTGTCGGCGGTGGTGCGATCGGGTTGATTCTTGTGAGACTCCACCCAGCGGTGGCGCGTCTCAAAGAGCAATGTCGGGTTGAGGCGCCCCCTTGAGTGGGTCGTTGTGGCCTCCATCAAGCGCTGAGCGTGATCCACCAGAGCGTTGCCGTGTGTTTGGGTCTGGTTGGTCAGCCACAGATCCCATAGCGCGTCGTCGTGGCAGTGTTCGGGGGCAGGGCGCGTGACGCCGCTAAAGGCCATGTGAAAGAGTCGGATGCTCAGCGGTCTGGTCATGGCCTCCTGGACACTGGGAGCCAGTTGGTTCCAGGGCGCTGGGCAGGGTTTGGTGATGGTGTGGGCCGCCCAGGCGTAGATGCGGGCAGCCTGGTCAGGGGTCAGCCCCGGCAGCATCATGTAGGGGTGGCGCTCGGTACCATGGCCTGGAAAATGGGCCATGGCAAAGGCGTGATCAAAGCAGGGGGTGTCGTGATCGCGGCGCCATTGACCCCTGGCCAGGTGAAATTGGGCGGCGTCGGCGGTGACGATCAGCTTGATGACCGTGCGCCCAGCGCGTTCATTGATGGTGTGGATGGTCAGCGCCAACACATCGAGCGTTTTGAACGGCTCGGGGGCTTTGTGGGCCCAGGGGTGGACGTTGGTCATCAATATCAAGCGCTTGCCCGGCGGCGCGTGCTTGGCCCAGGCCTCAAGCAGCTCGTCGAGATCTTCGGCGTCGCCTTGGCTCAGGACATCGATAAACCGCCTCGTGAGCCCGGTGGCGGCGTCCAGGCAAAGCAGCGGGATGTCCTTGGAACCGGGCGCTTCCCGCATCATCTCGGCCGTGCGGCACAGGAGCGATGCGCGTCCGCTGCCCGGCTGTCCGAGCACCAGGCACACGCTGGTGTTGTCGCCCAGAAATCCTTGCAGTCGGCCATCGACGTCCTCGCGCTCCAGATAGGTCGAGGGGACATACCGCGAGCCTTGCACGGCCATGAGCGCCAACTGGGTGTGCTGCGCGGCGCGTCTCTCCAGGGCCTCGTAAGGTCCGGGGGATTTGGACAGGTCCCAGCGCGTGGCCTCAAAGAGCATCTGGAGTTTGGCAGCGGTGTCGCTGCGGCGCTCGTAGCTGTGGGCTCCTTGATAGAGCGCCGAACCATACGCAGCGCCGTCGTAGAGGGCCATGCCATCGCGGCCGCCGCTCTTGAGGGCCAGCGGCAAGACGGCCAGCGGGCCCAGCCCCAGGCGCCGATTGCCGCACAGCGCCACGACCGCGTGGTGTTTGAGGGTCTTGTCCAGACGATCGTCGGTGTTGGGCCTGGAGTGCAGGTCGTCGTGTTGGCCTTTGAGCACGAGGAGCTTTTGGTGGTCGGCTTTGCCGACAAGCTCAATGTCGGCCAACGGCGAGAGCGCCGCGATGGCCGCCTGCATCAGCGGCAGGTGTCGGTCGAGCACCGACTCCAGTTCTTCGGTGGACCAGTCGGCGCTGTGGCGTTCCATACGCTCTTTGAGCAGCCGCATGGCCGGGTGGACCAGTTTGCCTTTGACCCTCAAGTGGAGCAGGTGTCCGGCGTGGTGGCGCAGCGCTGGGCTCAAGCACGTCGCCGGGGTGGGGGCGTTGGCAATGGCTTGGATCAACTCCAGCCATCGATCCACGCACGGGGCGCTGAGGCCCACGCTGGCCAGCGCCACCCTGGGCAACCAGGTGCCGTGTTTGAGATGGTCTGCCCACAGCAAAATGCCCGTCAGCCGCAGCGCGCACTCATAACTCTGCAAGAGCCTGCGCAGCCGGTCGAGTCGATCGGCGCGGGGCGCATGCGCCAGGGCATACGGCACCGCCACAGACCAGGGGTATTGGTCCAAGATCACTTCATGGAGCGCCTCTGACCATGGTGTTGGGGCGCTCTCTGAAGCGTTTTGCTGGTGTTCTGCGTCGCCTGATGCCATCCTGTCGTTGCCTGATATCGTGCGTCAGCCTTATTGCGTGTTGTATTATTCCACCTCATGGCGGGTCGACCAAAAAGAACCGTCAAGCAAAGGGCGGAGTTTTGGGCGACGCCAGACGTTCAACCACTTGGTGCCATGACACAAGGAGCCTCCACAACGCGCGCAGCCCTTCGCCGGTTGGTCACGGACCACGACGGTGCTGGGGCGCTGTGGGTTGGGTTGGGGGCTGTGAAGGTTGTCGCGGCGGTGATCTTTGAGCCCGGCCAAGGTTGGTCTTTGGTCTCAGTATCCGCCCAGGAGGCCGATCCCCACGCCGAATCCGGCGAACTGGCCCGATCGGTTCTCATTGGACCCGCGGCCAGCGCGCAGGCATTTTTGGATGGCATCGGCCAACTGGACTGGCTCGACGCGCTGCGGATGCAAGAACCCCAGGCAAGAGCCCTCAAGCCCTCACCCCCTCCCGACGATGTGTCCAGTGTGGCCCGGCAGGACACCGCATCCTCGCCCGAGGCCGATTGGGAGGATCTCGACGTGCTCAGGACGCGACAAGCGAGGCGGGATGAACCGGACAACGGCGCACGCGCGCTGGTCTGGCGCTTCTACAAGGCCTTTTTTGGCCTGCACCCCGAACTGCGCGCGCTCTTTCCACACCCCTTCAAGACCATCCTGCCCTGGGTGACGCCGCTCTTCGCCGACCTCCACGCCAACACCCACCACCCCGACGTCTTTGGCGCGGCGCTGGAGCGTCTGGTGCGCTTTCACGAGCGCTACATGACCGAACCCGAGCACTTTGGGTTCTGGGGCGAAGTCATGACCGAGGTGCTGGCCAGAAACCTCAAGGACGTCTGGACGCCTGCGCTGGAGCGACGCTGTGCGCAGGTCGTGCAGGAGGCCGTCGAGCGCCTGGAGTTTGAACAGTTTGAGCAGTCGCAAGGACCATGGTCTGTCGATCCATCCTCCCCCATGCTCACTCGCCCTGAAGGTCTACTGGCCGCAGCTGCGGCGACGCGGCCGCGTGCCCCGACGCTTGATCCCGTGCCCCACGACGCACCGCTGGACGAGCCCGACACAGCCCCCTTTTGCGCCCCGTGCGACGCGCGCCGCCTCGGCGGCAAACCGTTCAAGCTGAACACACCCCCTCGCCGCTTCAAGCACCACCCAAAACCCCCAATCCCGAGCCGTTGCAAAATGTTCGGGTCGAGATCGACCTGGACCGCAGCCAATACGGCGATCTGATCGAACGCGGTCTGGTGGCGCTGCTCTACGATTTGGCCACCATCAAGTGGACCGGCACGCTGGAACTGCACAACAACGACCAGCGCATCTTTGTCGAGGTCCTCGACGGCATCTTTGGCACCACGCGCCTTGAAGTGGATCTGGCCCGCAAAGCCCTGCTCCACGTCTTTTCCTGGCAAAGTGGCAGCTACCGCCTGGATCTGGAGAGTTTCCCGCGCCCTGAGCGTTTTGGAGGCTTCGGAGAGCCGCTGCGGCTCCTCTACGAAGGGATCGCGCGCCACGCCGCCGTCAACCACATCGCCCAGAGCCTGACCGCCGACTTTCGCGCTTATCCCGTCCGCACCCAGTGGACCGCAACTCACCTCAAGGCCCTGGGCTCACCCGAAGTGCTCCAGCGCGTCGCGGCGCTGTGCACCGGACGCATGACGCTCGAAAAGGTGCTGCAAAACACCTTCAGCGACATCCGAGGGGCGCTGGCTGCGGTGTGTTTTGCGCTTGGCACACACATGCTCATCACCCGACCCCAACCTTGCCTGAGCGTTGAGGTGGTCTACACCAACCTGCGCGGACCAGGGCAGGGCACTCCGCGCGCCGATGAGCGCCGCAAGAGCACCAAGCGCCGCGCCGAGCGCCACCAAAAACTGGCCCGCGACGCGCGCCGTGTGGAAAACGACCGCGAAGTGCGGCGCAACACGCGGCGCCAGGCGCTGACCCCCCAGCGTGCTTACATCATGATGGGCCTTACCCCCGGCTGCGGGGTCAACGCCGTCAACCAACGCTTCATGCAGTTGGCCGCCACCACACTGCCCGGCACCCGATCGGGCGAGGGGCTCGACATTGAGCGCTTGTCGTGGTGCTACCAGATGCTCTTGG
The DNA here is from genome assembly GCA_937123825.1 of uncultured Pseudomonadota bacterium. Taxonomy (GTDB): domain Bacteria; phylum Myxococcota_A; class Bradymonadia; order Bradymonadales; genus CAKZKQ01. The sequence goes on along the minus strand of CAKZKQ010000289.1, from coordinate 24,035 downwards.
AGTGTGAGAAAGCAAGCGCCTCTTCGGTGCCTGCCGCCCAAACCCCCAGCGGACCCCGACGCAAGCGCCACAAAGATGTCGCCAAAGCGATCGGCACCACGCCCACTGCTGAGGCAAAGCCTGCGCCCCAACCAACCCCTTCCAGGTCCAACATCCGCAAGGCGCGCCACATCAAACATACCAAGGTGTCCCACCCGGTCGATAAAACCCCGATCGTGACCCCCGCACCCTCAGCAAAACCCAAACCACCAAGCACGCCGCCCGCCAAAAAGCCCGCCGCCAAGAAAACCCCTAGCAAGAGCCCTGCGCCCCAAGCCGCGGCCCTCAAACCCCCGCCGCTCAAAAAGCGGCCCTTGAAGCGGCCGCCTGGCTGGCGGCGCTCGCCGCTGGACAAGCTCAAAGAACCCACGGGCGATGATCACGCCGAGCACTTCAAGTACGCCCAGCGGATGGCCGAGACCAAGAAGCTCGACAAGTCCTTCAAGGCCGTCACCCGTGCCCTGGAACTGGCCCCCGACAACGTCGAATATCAGTCGTTCATGTCCTGGCTGAAATACCAGCGCGAGTTGCTGCGCATGGCCCGGATTCAAAAGGAACTTCACCAAAAGCTCAAAGCGATCACCGGGACCGACGCCCCCAGCGGCAAGGCCCGCGCTCAGATCTATTTGTCGCTGGCCAGGATCTCTCGCGCCGAAGAGGCCGAAGAAGAGGCGCTGAAGTATTTTGAGCTTGCCGCCAAGAACGATCCCGACTGTGTCGAGGCCAAACGCGAAGTGCGGCTCCACCACATGCGCAACAACGAAGAGAACAACCAGTCCTGGATCGAGCGGCTCTTTTCAAAAAAACGCTGATCGCATCAAGGCGTTCAAGTACTCGCCGTGACTTCCGATGGATCAAGGGATGGCTTGCATAAGCCTCTTTTCAAAGCCCTTGTCCGTCGCACCCTCGCCGGAGAGAGTCATGGCCCCGACGACCACTCGACAACACGCCCCGCGCAAAGCCGTTCACTTATCCTCTGAGCGCAACACAGAGGCGATGCTCACCGCACGCTTTCATGAGCTGCTCTTTAAGCGCCACCCCGAGTTCCTCACGCGCCGCCCTGAGAACTTCCGCGCCTACGCCCGAGAAGTTGGCGCTGTGCTGCTGGTCATGACCCAGAGCCTGAATCAGTCCGACAAGCTGGGGATGGCCGTGCACAGCTTCATCAAGTCTCACCTGTGGACCTCGGTGGGACAGCGAGGCATGGAGGATGTCGGCCTGGCGATGCTGGATGTTCTGGAGGAAGCGGTGATGGGGCAGTGGGGTGACACCAGCCGCGACGCCGTGGAGCTGCTCTACGCCCACCTGTCCCACAAGGTCCTGCGCGAGTGCGCCGGCAGCACCGAGACCCCCAAGGCCTGGTTTGGCTCGCGCCCCAGCGGCCTCGACTCCACATCTCCCCCGCACCATCACGTTGGTTACAGCGGGCCCTCCGAAGCCCGCACGCGCCCGCCCATCCGCGATGAAACGCTCCCGGTGCGCCCGCGACGGATCAAGTCGGGCGAGATCAAGCGCAGCCGCCGCCACTCCAGGGAGATTGTCCTGGGCACCAACCCCGGCTTTAAGGCCGTCAACTTGCCCGAGCACCTCCAGAGTCCGTCCAAAAAGAGCGCGCCGCCGCCTGCGCGTCAGCCCGCAGGGCGTGCGCCGTCGATGCGCACCCAGCCCATGCCCGCGCTGGGGCAGAAGCCGCAAAGCCTGGAGGCGTTGGTCTCCAAACCGCGCGTCACCCCCGCCTCCAAGTACTTTGAGCACGGCCGCTCCATGCTCAACTCGCAGCAGTGGCGCCGCGCGCTGGAGGATTTCAAGCGGGCCATGCACAAAGACCCCGACAAGATCGCCTACAAGGCCTACTACGCTTGGGCTGGCTTTAAGTTGGGGGTGCTGCCGCGCGCCGAGTTCCTCAAGGTCTTCAAACGCCTCTTCTCGTCGCTGGGCACCGGCGCCGAGCGCTGCTCCAAAGACGAAGCGACGCTCAACCTCCTGATGGGCAACTTGCTGCGCGTGGAGGGCGACTTTGAGCGCGCCACCGAGTTCTACCGCCGCGCCCGCTACGCCGACGCAAGCTGCTACGAAGCCAGCCAGGCCCTTCAGGAACTGAGCAGCCCCATGACCAACGGCCGAGACCCCTCCTCGTCCTGGATCAAGAAGCTCTTTGGCTGAAAAACCCAAGTCAGCAGTGTGGCCAACGTCACCACTTGCGAGTCCGAACTTGGACCGATGTGTTTTGATTGGGACGCCCAAAGCCGCAGCGTCAGCCTTGTGCAAGCTTGACCGGGCTCACTTCTTTTTGCGTCCGCGACGCTTGGCGTCCAACAAACGGCTTGTGAAGGCCCGTTCTTTGGGAGCCTCGGAGGCCTGTGGCGCGGCGATCGCTTCGGGCTTGGAGACCGGAGACGGGGTTTGGGGCGTGCTGGGTGGCCGAGGCCCTGGCACCGCGGCGCGGACCGGGGCAGGGAGCCCCGCTGCCGTCGCATCGGGCGCGGGTGTGGGCTTGCCCGGTGGACGCCAACCTTCAAAGCGTCGGTGGGCCACGTCCAGCAGCCACAAGAGCGCCAGCGCCGCCAACAAGTACGGCGTCAATGGCCTGGGGGTCGTCAGCGGGGTGTCGGGGCGTTTCCAGATCTCCTGGGGCTTGGCGCCGTAGACGCCTCCCGTGACCCCGGCCAACTCTTGCAAGACCGGCGCGCCTGTGTGGGCCGGGGCAAATTCGGGAGAATAGGCCCGGTGCAATTCGCGCACGGCGCGCCCCAACTCTTCACCGTCGGCGCTCTGAACCGCCGAGACGTAGTAGGTCCCCTCGGCAGAAGCATCGACCTCGGCGCGGTAGCGCCCGGGCGCCACCTGTCGCAGCGGGACCTCGCGGCGCTGCCCATCGGGAGACACGACCGTGGCCACGGTTGTGGCCCCGTCCCTCCAGCGCTCGTCGTCGAGCGCATCGACGGTCAGCGTCAGTGTCCCACCGCGCATCGAGGTGGCCAGCGCCAGCGTGTTGTTGGCCCCCGTCTGGCTGGTCCAGCGGACGGCCTGCACCCAGAAGCGCGTGTAGAGCGTCGGATCGGCCAACCAGGCCCCGGCCCAGCGCCCCTTGGCGTCGCTGGTAAAGGCCATCGACTTGCCCAGGCCCTTGCGCCAGTGGGCCATCAGCGGCTCGCCTTTGGGTGTCAGCAGCGCCACCGTGGCTCTGGACTTGGCGCTCGTGGCCACATAGCCGTCGAGCAGGGGCAGCGCGTCGATGCCCTTGAGCACGTCCGAGTTGTCGCCCAGCATGGGCGCAAAAGACTCCTCCACCAGGAAGTTTCGGCTGGAGAGCATGGTCTCGCGGGTGAAGATCTGGGGGATCGCGTCGGCGCTCTCGGTCTCGTAGTAGCGGCCGCCGCCGAGCTTGGCCAGAGTCTCCATCGTAAAACGATCGCTGTCGGCGCCGATGGAGACGGTGGTCAGCGTAATGCCGTCGGCGCGCAGCTCCTTGGCCAGCCCCGGCAAGTCCGCCGGGTTGGAGACCCCATCCGAGAGCAGGATGATGTGCTTGATCCGCGCGTTTCCGCCGCTGATGCCGCGGTAAGCGGCCTTGAGGCCCGCGTAGATGTCGGTGCCGCCCCCAGCGCGCAGTGTCCCAATGCGCCGGATGACCTCGTCCTTGTCGCGCAGCGCGTTGTAGGGCACCACCCAGGAGGCAAAGCTGTCAAAGCCCACCACGCCCAGCTCGTCCTTGTCGGCGTTCATCAACTCGACCACGGCCACGGCGGCCTCTTTGGCCAGCTCCATCTTGCTGACCCCCCGCATGCCCGCCATCGAGCCCGAGCGGTCAATGGCCATGGCGATGCCCTGTGAGGGGATCTGAACCTGGGCTTTGCGCGTCATTTTGACCGGCAAGGTGCGCTCAACGGGCGTCTTATAATACCCGCCGAGGCCAAAAGACTGGTCGCCGCCAAGCATGATCAATCCCTTGCCCAAATCGGTTACGTATTGCTCCAGGGCGCGCATTTGCAGGCGAGACATCTCGGTGCCGGGGATGTCGCTGAGCATGATGACGTCGTACTGGGCCATGCCCTCAAGGGTGTCGGGCATGTCGCTGGCGTCGCCGCTGGTGACCGACAGGCCGTTTTGCTGCAACGAGGCCACCAACGCCGCCGAGGCGTCGCCATAACCCTCCAACACAAGCACCGTGGGCTGTCCCCCGACCTGAACCGTGGTGCGGACCTCGTTGTTGCGGCTTTCGCCGTCGGGTTGGGCGTCGATGACGGCCCGGAAGCGGTGCAGACCAGGCTCAGAGAGCGTCTGGGGCAAGGTCAGCACGTCCAACCCCTGACGCAGGCTCACCTCGGTCTCGCCCAGCAACTCGTCACCCCGATAGAGGCGCAGCTTGCCGTTGGTTTGTTGCGGTGAGCGGATCTGAAAGCGCAGGTCAAAGGGGCGATCCACCTCGACGGTGGGCGGGGCGATGAGCGCCTCGGCGATGATGTCGGGGCCGTTGTTGATGGTCTCCAGCGGGACGACGTCGATCGGCACGCCCAGTTCTCGGGCGATCACCGCCTGCTGGGCGGCTTGCCCGTGGGTCTCGATCCCGTCGCTCAAGACCACCAGGCGGCGGTGCGTGTCGGGTGGAAATGACGCCAGCGCCAGCCGCAAAGCGGCCTCAATGTCGGTGCCGCCCGACTCTGGCCGCGCGGCCCACAGCGGCTGCGAGGGATCGGGCCGGACCATGGTCTCGATTTCGGGGTTCTGGCCAAAGACCACCACCCCCGCCATGTCCTTTTCTGGCCTGGCTTTGAGCGCGTCGGCCACAAAGGTCTGCGCCTTTTGACTGCCGCCCGTGGCGCTCTGGCCTGGCGCCCCAATGGAGCGCGATCCATCGACCACAAAGATCACCGCCAGCTCATCGTGGTGGCGCAGGAGCGCCAACTGGGCGATCGACAGCACCAGCAGCGTCACCCCCACCGCCCTGATGGCGGTGGCCGTTCGTCCCAGGCGGTGCTCCAGGGCGCCCAGCCGCCACGCCGCCACAATGTAGACCGGCACGGCCAGCAAGAGCACCAGCGCCCAGGGTTGTTGGAGCGTCAAATCCACGTCCTCCCTCCCTTTAGGCGCGTCCGCGACGGGCGCGGAAGAGGTAAAGGAGCCATTCCACGGCCATGACTCCAAACAAAAGGTAGAGCAGCCACGACAACTGCTCTTCGATGTGACTGACCTGACCCTGGCCCTCAATGGCACCGCCCCGAGGGGTCTCCAGGCGCGTTCTGGGGGTGATGGTCGACTCGTTGGCGTCCACCAGCGAGACCCCAAAGTCCAACGTGCCCTGGTTCAGCCCCTTGCGGCGCACTGCGGCCCGATAAAAGCCCGTTGCCCCGGTATCGTTGTGCAAATAGACGCCGTCAGTGTCGGCGTCGGTGACTTTATGGTCGAGGGCGGCGGCGCCTTTGGGCGAGCTGATCTCGATGGTGTCTTCTGGGCGCGCGGGGATGGCCAGCGGGGTGCCCGAGGCCAGCGTGCGCCCTGGATCCTGCTCGCCGCCAGGGCTCAGCCACCCAATGGCGTTGTAAAGGAAGATGGGAAAGACCACCCGCAAGGGCAGATCGCTGCGCAAGAGCGGCGCTGTCCACACCAACGCGCGCCACGACGGGGTTTTGCCCGCCAGCAGCGCAGGGCCGCCCTCGCCTTGAAACTCTGCCACGGGCACCAGGGCGCTGAGCGGCTTGACCCTGGGGACTTCTCCAAAGCGGACCTGGGTCAGGTCCAGGTGCAGCAGCGCCGGGTGACTTTGATCCCAGGACGCGATCACCGGGTTTGCCAGCGGCTCCCCAACGTGCGGGGCCAGCGGGTTGTCGGCGGGCAGACCCAGGACCAAAAAGCGCCCAGAAGGGATGGTTTTGGGGAAGTTGCCCGCAAAAACCACCACGTCGGCCCCTTCGTTGGACCCGGTAAAGCCCTCGGGGGTGGTGGAGGTGACCTCAAGGCGCGCGTTGGCCGCCAGAGCGCGCTCCACCAACGGGCTTTGTCCCACCAGGAGGACCTTGACGGGCTCTTCCGGGGCAATGACGGCAAAGGCCTCGTTGTCGGTCGCCAGCCAGTCTTTGGCCTGGGGGTCGTCTGTCTCAAGGGGCTGGAGCCGCGCGGTGACGCGGCCCTCATCGGCCGAAATCGGCACGCTGATCGTGGTGGCCGCGCCTGGGTCAAGCTCAACGCGCCGCGCCTCCAGAATCCTGCCTTCGACGCTGATTTGCAGGTGGCCTCCCAGGCGAAGATCGCCCGTGTTGGTCACCACACACAGCGCCGAGGTGCCAAAGCGTTGGCCAGCGGCGCGCCGCAGCTCAAAGGTGGTGATGGCCAGGTTGGCCGAGTGTTGACCGACCCCCACGTAAGACAACTCCAGTTGCCCCAGCGGCGGCAGGCGGCGCTGGTCAAACGCCCCATCCGAAAAGAGCACCACGTCGCGCGGTCCATCGTCGCCGCCAAGCTGCAACGCCAACAAAAGCGCCTCGTTGATGTCCCCCGAGGTGGCGTCCGGCCCCTGCTCTTCCAGGGCATCGAGCCGCGCCAGGAGGCGTTGTCGGTCGCGGGTAAAGGGTTCGGCCACGCGGGTCAGCCGCCCCGAGACCAGCAGCGCGATCTCGGTGGTGTCCGGGGTGTTCTCGACGGTCTGGCGCGCGCGCTCCAACGCCTGCCCCCAGCGACTGGGCGACACGTCGGTGGCCGCCATGCTGGCCGAGCCATCCAGGACCAACACAGCCCGCTCGCCCTGGTTGCCCACGGTGACACACGCCGGGCGCGAGAGGGCCAGCGCCAGGGCGATCATGGCCAGCAACTGGAGCCATAGCAGCGCCGAGGGGCGAAACTTCTCCCAGGGGCGCCCGCGCGAGATCTCCACGTGGGCCTGCTGCCACAGCCACAGCGAGCCCACGACTCTGGGCGGCTTGCGCTGACGCAGGATATAGAGGGCGATGATTGCCGGCACGCCCACCAGCGCGATCAGTCCCAGCGGTGTCAGCAACTCCATGCGTTCACCCCGCCACCAGCCCGTGGCGACGCAGGTCGCCCAGGATCAGCTTGTCCAGCGGCTGGCCGCTGTCGACGGGCACAAACGCAAAGCCGTACTTTCGGCAGGTCTCCTTGAGTTCGGCTTCGAGGGCGGCGACCTGGGCCATGTAGGCCTGACGCACGCGCCGATCGATGGTGATGACCATCTCCTGGCCGGTCTCCGAGTCCACCAGCGTCAAGTCCTGGCCCACGGCGGGGTTGCGCTCGGCGGGGCTCAGGACATGGAGGACGGCCACGCGCATGCCGCTGCTGGCCAGCGCCTTGAGGGCTTCGGTGCGCCCTTCGGGGACCAGAAAGTCGCTGATGATCAGCGCCGTGCCCCGGTGCCGTGCGCCCGAAAACTGTCGCAAGGCCTGTTCAAGATCGGTTTGACCGTCGTACGTGAGGCCTTCGAGGTATTTGAAGACCTTTCCAGCGGCGTTTTTGCCGCGCAGAGGCCCCAGACGAGCGTCGATCTGCTCGGTCATGGCAAAGAGCCCCACCCGATCCGAGGAGATCAGCGAGAGGTAGGCCAACGACGCCGCCAGTTGTTTGCAAAACAGACCCTTGTCCACGCCCATGCTGGCCGAGGTGTCCAGCGCCACGTGCACGGTGTGCTCTTGTTGGGCTTCGTAGAGTCGGACCAGGAGGGTATCGAGGCGCGCAAAGAGGTGCCAGTCGAGGTGGCGCAGGTCGTCGCCGATGGTGTAGGGGCGGACGTCGACAAACTGGCCTCCGGCGCCGCGCTGTGTGGAGCGCCGCTCACCGCGTCGTCCACCGCGCACCCGTCCCTGGACCTGGAAGGCCAGCCGGTTGAGCAACCTCATAAAGCCGGGGTCGAGCATGTGCCATGGCTCCTGTACGTCAGGGTCGGCGAGGGACAGATTGGGTATACTGCGGGTCAGCGGCGCGGCACAAGGAGGCCCGTGCAGTGTTCTTGATGTGGTCTCAACGCACCGGTGAGCCTGTGGTAGTCCCAAATTGTGGTGTGTTGGCGTTCATTGGAGCGCGGCGGCGTGTCGCAGGACACCGCCGAGGTGTCCTGCGTAGACCAGCAGGCCCACGCATATGAGCGCGCCCAGCAGGACCAGCGCGACGGACCAACGCGGCGGCTCGGCGGGGGGTTTGGGGTAGAGCAGCGCCCAGAGCGCGCCGGTGCCCAGGCAGGTTGAGGCGATCATGGAGACCTGAGCCCAGAATCGATGGGCCTGCACGGAGGCGTCGGCCAGATCAGAAGAGGCCTGCACGGCGCTGTCGCCGCTTTGGAAGACCACGCAGCTCATCAGCCCCACAACGGCCAGGGTCAAGAGCCCAAAGACCTCCAGGTCGCGGCTTCGCCGCCAGGCCCCAGCCCCCAGCGCCAGGGCGCCAAAGAGCAGCCCCGCAAAGGGCAGGTGGTTGATCAAAAGGTGGATCTGTACCCAGTTCATGCATCTCCATGGTGCGGCCATCGGGTGCTGGTGTTGGGGCCGTGTGCGTCGGTGATGGGGGCGGACTGGCCCAGAAGCCACCAGTGCAGTATCTTAACCGCAGGATAAAACCGTTGCACTCGATTCATCCAGAGGTGCCCGAATGTCAGACATGGACGATCTCTTCCAGCTTGGGACCAATTCCGGCGACGACGCAGCCAAAGCACAAAGTCAGGTGGTGGCCCAACCCGAAGAAGAGAAAAAGATTGTCGGTGCGGCGCCACACCTGGTGGAGGCGTTTTGCGCGGCGCTGAGCCGCCTGGCGCTGGGACAGCGCCTCTATGACGCCGACAACAAACTTGTGGGGATGATGAACCAGCGCGTGGTCGACGCCTGGTCGCTCATCAACGCCAAGGGCCACGGCGTGACGCTCGACGTGAAGGACAACGCCCTGATTTATCAGGACATCCCGGTCTTCCAGCACAATGAACGCGGCACCATCGCCACGCAGCTCTACAACGACGGCGTGCGCAAGCTGATCTTCAACAACAACCTCGATGTCACCGAGGTGATGCGCTTTTTGAGCATCTTCAACAAGGCCAACTGGCAGGGTGAGACTGACTGCGCCGACCGGATCTGGATTTTGGATCTGAAGGGCATCCGATACCGGGCGGTGGACGGCTTTGATGAGTTGGTCAAAGAGACGCGCGGCGCCGCCAAGGCCCAGAGCGCCGCGGCGCTGGAGCAGTTGACCGGGACCGCCGGGGCGCTCAAGCGCCTGTCTGAAGAAGATCCCAACGCAGGCGCCGACATGTGGGGCCAAAGCGGCCGCGTGAACGTCGATGGTCAAGGACTCTCTGTGCTTTACCACGAGTTGGTTTCCAACCCCCGCGCCGACCCCAAAAACACCGACTTCTGGGGCAAGGGGCAGGAGCACAACGGCCAACTCTTTGACAGCTTCCTGCGGCTGATGTCCTACACCACCCGCGTTCAGACCGGTCTGGAGCGCGCCGAGATCATCAAGGTCATGTCCGGCATGCTCCAAACCCAACTGCGCGAGGGCGGCGGCCAGATGGTTGAGCGGATCGAGAAGGCCTTCAAGCTCAAAGAGCCCACCGGCAGCCTCTTTGGCGAGGCGTGGCGCGAGGTCGTCGATCCCCACCTCTTTACCGAGTTGATCGCCGCTGCAGAGCCCGGCTCACCGCGTCAGAAGGCGCTCTCGCTCTTGATGGAGCGCTACCTCAAGCCCTCCACCGAGGATCTGGTGCGCACGGTCGCGCGTCGCCCCGAGCCCGAAAGCGCGGCCTCGCTCATTGAGATGGTCCACGCCAACGAGTTTGACCCGATGGTCTTCTGGTTGCCTGTGTTGGACCAGTTACCCAACGAGATCCTGGCGCTGATCGCCTCTCACCTGACCGACATCGAGGTCTCCACCGAAGCCGGGCTTCAGTTCCTCCAGTTCCTGTGGAACTCGCCCGATCCCGCGCGTTTGGAGATGGGCATCAAGATCACCCCCGCCCAATACCTTGGCGGTCAGGCGCAGCGCCTGTTGGCCTGTCTGGACGAGCCGAGCGAGTCACTGCGTCTGGCCGCCAGCGCGGCGCTGCGCAAGGTCAAAAACCCCAGCAGCGGCATCTACGTGCTGAACATCCTGCGGCGCGCCGAGCAAAAACAACTCAGCCCCACCGAGATCCGCGATCTGCTCCACACCTTGATGGTCATTGGCGGCGATCGCTACGTCCCCTATCTGGAGCAGTGCCTGGGGCCGTTGGTCAAAAAGGCTGGGGGCTTTAAAGGTTTTGGAGGCCGCGCCGCCTCCCACCGCAACCCGCTTGGCGACAAAGAAGTCCTGCGCGCCGCCGTCCGCCACGGCTCGCCCAAGGCCCTGGATCTGGTCAAAGCCGCCTTCAACAACGGCTCGCCCCAGCTTAAGAGCTTCATCAGTCGCATCCGCCAAAACCCGGATCTGCCCGATGAGGCGTTGGCCGCCGTCGCGACTGCTGCGCCGCCTGTTGCTGCGCCCAGAGCGCCGGTTCGGGCCGGTTCCAACCCCGTGGGCCCCATGCGCCTGGGGGGTCCGCCAGCCCAACAGGCCCCAACCCCCGCGCCGCAGCCCAAACCCGCTGCACCGCAGGCCAAAGAGGCCGAACCCAAAAAAGAAGACGGCAAGTCATCCTTGCTCAAAGGTTTTAAAGGCTTCATGCGCCGCAAATCCTGATGGCCGCCTGACCCATAGAGAGTGATCCATGTCACAAGATCCCCAACAACCGGTGCAGTCTGGCGCTGAAGAGGGCGGACGGCGACTGTCGGCCGAGCAGATCGAAGAGATCCGCCAAAGCAGATTGCTGCTGCACCACTTCTTCTCGATCCTGCGCACCGCGGCCTACCACAGCTCCAACAACGTCGCCATGCAGGAACCCTCCGAGAAGTTTGCGGCCATCCTGAGCCACTTTCTTCAAAAGGAACAGGGCCCCATCAAGCTCGAAGTGGGCGACGGGCAGATGTTCATCAACGTCAACCGCGTCCGTCCCAGCGAGCGCCAGCGTCAGGCCGTCGATGGCCTGGGCAAGTTCTTCAAGCGGCGGGGGTTGGGCGGGCTGCTCTTTAAGAGGCCGCTGCACCCTGACCGGTGCCGGGAGATCTTGTCGCTGGTGGTGGCCTTCAAGAAGCCGCTGCTGGAAGAAAACGGCATGGCGGCTTTGACCCAGGAGTTGGCCCAGGAAGGGTTTGGCGAGGACGTTGAGCCCGTCGCACCTGTGGTGGCGCGCGTTCAGGGTGACATCGCCAAGCTGGAAAACTCACTGGGAGAGGTGGGGCAGTTGGCCATGCAGCTGTCCCGTGGTGTGGCCATGGTCAAGGCCACCGTCGATGACAACTCCGAGGTCGCCCGCGCGGGTACGCGCCACGTCGTGCGCCAGATCACCGACCTCGACCCCGAAGTCCGCGACGCGGTCGTTGGGTTGTCCATGCTGGGCGCGTCGGACGACATGGCCATGCGCTCGCTGACGGTCTTGCTGGTCGCGGTGTCCATCGCTGAAGAGTTGGAGGCGACCCGCGTCGTCAAGGCCGATCTGGGGCAGGCTTGCATTGAATTGGCCAACTGGGATCGCATGGTTCTGGGAGAGACCAGCGATGTGGAGCGCCCCCGCAAAGGCGTCATGGCGCTCCAATGGTTGGCAGGCATTGAGCAGTGGTCCGTCAGCGACATGCGCCAGGGGTTGGCGCTGGCCGCCCGGTACCTGCCCGCGCGCATGGCCAGCCCTGTGGCCCGCATCCTGCGTGTGGCCTGTGACTATGTCGACCTGACCACGCCGTCTCCGCTGCACGGCTCCGATCCATTCCTCAACGACGCCCCCATGGCGCCGCACGAGGCGCTGGCCAAGATGCACAAGTTCATCGGCCAGCGTTACTCGGCGGTCGTCATCCGCGCCCTGGTCGATGGGGTTGGCCTGCTGCCTGTGGGGACCCCCGTGGAGATGGCCGATGGCCACAGCGCCATTGTGGTCGAGCGCACCGACGATCCCGTCACCTTCATCGTCCAGGACACCCTCTCCAAGCAGCGCCGCCAGGCCGGTTTCAGACCCGGCCCCAACCAGATCCTGCGTGTGGTCACCGGCGGCGACCTCTTGAAGGTCCGCAGCAACTTCCTGCTGGGCGACGATCATACGACTCTGCAAAAAATCTCTGAGCGCATGGTCGAGGACGCCGAGCTGCAATAAAAAGCGCCCCCAAAGGGCTCAGCGCTGCCCTTTGGCATGATTTAGAAACGTTCCTTGCCATTTGGATGGATGGAAAAGGTGTTGGTCTGCGTTGTGTCAGAGCGTTGAAAGCCAGCCTTCAGGTCTGGTTTTAAAGCCGTGGGGTTTGGTCTTGGTAAACCCAACCCTCTGACCAGGTGTTCTATGATACACAGTGGGGCCACAATGGGGCGCGGTGCGGGCTTGCCAATCAGGCCCGGCTCGGTCCATGATCGCGCGTCTTAAGATACGACACGCCCTTTGAACGGGCGGGCGCGCAGGCCTCGGAGAGGCATGGAACCGGTTGAACAAGTCAGGCTTTGGTGGAGGCTCCTCCACCTCAACGCGCGGCTGCTTTTGCTCTTGGGAATCCCAGTGGCGATGCTGTTGACCGTGTTGGTGTGCCTGCACCTTGCGCTCAACTCCAACATGGCCCAGGACCTGATCGAGGGCCTGCTTGAGGACCTCTTTGCCGGCGAAGTCATCATCGATGATCTGCGCATCGGCGTTGACCCTCGCAAAATCGACATTTATGGGGTGACGCTCCTGCACGAAGACGGCCGGGAGCTGCTCTACGCCGAGTCACTGGCCGTGCGCGTCAGCGCCATGTCCACCATCCGCTCGCTCATCGACGGCGGCATCAACGTCACCATCGCCCAAATCGACCTGCACAACGGCCGCACGTTGGCGGAGTTCGACGATCGCGGCGGCTTCATCTACACCGACTTCTTTGCGCCCCCTCCCGGCCGCGAATCTCCACCCGACGACGAACCCTCGCCGTTGGCGATCTACATCCGCAACGTCAACATCCACAACCTCAACGCCACGCTCAAGTTCCCCGAGTTTGAGTTTGTCTACTACAAGAGCAGCATCTCCAACTTTGAGATGACCCTTGAGGAAGGCAAGCTGACGATGAAGGCCGACGCGCTGGTGATCCCAGAGGCCGAGTCGTCTTTCAAACCCGACATGTTCGGGTTTTCACCCGAAGACAAGCCCCCCACCGAATGCGAGGACGCCAAAGAGGCCAAAGCGCCGATGACCTTCCCCATGCGCGACCTCAAGATTGAAGGTTGGGATTGGTACGGGGATGGGTTCACGCTGGCGACGGCCTCATTCACGTCCAAAGGGGCCACCTACACCGTGGAAGACGGCGAAATGGACTTTCGCCAGAAACCCGGGCTCCTCTACCGCGCCAAGCTCTCGGCCGAGCTGCCACCGTCCTACGACGCCATCGAGTACTTCACCGGCCCGCTGATCGACTCGCCCATGGAGATCTCCATGGACGCCCAGGGTTACCTCGGCCCCGAGATGAGCGACAACAGCCACATCCGCGTCAAGATGGAGAGCGAGCTTGCGGGTCTGAAGATGCTGGGGCTGCAGTTTGAGCGTAGCCACCTCAAGGCCGAGTTGGTCAACCGCCGGATGTACTTCACCGAGTTTGAGGCCGTCGGTTATGGCGGGCGCCTGCGTCTGCCCGAGTCCGCCGCCGGACCGTTGCCAAGGTGGCTCCAGGCCGACATCGAACCCCCAAAGTTGGCCGAGCGCGGCTACCTCAACCTCCTCAACCTCAACTACCACATGCCGTTGATCATCGAAGATCTCAACGTGGTGGAGTTGTTGTTGGACTTTACGCGCAACTCCGAGGCTCCGCTGGCCCCCACCGACCTGCTCATCGCCAACGGGGCGTTGAGTGCGACTCTGGACGCTTCCGGGCGCTTGATCGACGTCAGCGACAGCCAGCGCTACACCGACTTGTGCGGCAAAACCCCCCCGGCGCTGCCCGAATACCATCGCCTCAAGCTCGACGCGCTGACGCTCAACCGCGACCCCGACATTCTGGGCCTGCCCGAGGCCGTGGTGCCTTCGCGTCGCCTGGGGGTCAGCGGCCAGATCCTCTACACCGAGGGCCGTCTGGAGGGAGAGACCGACCTCCTGGTGCGTCTGGACGAAGATCTGGTGGAGATCGAGGGGTTGGCGCTGGATCTGGAGGCCGAGGGCCAGCCCATTGAGGCGCGCGTGTCGCTCTCAATCGGGGATCTGGGGCGTTACATGAATCAGTTTGGGGTGGAGGGCTTTGGTGGCCAGACTTCGATGTCTTTTGACATCAACGGTCCCATGCTCAACCCCCAGATCACCAATGGCCTGTTGGTCATTGATGATCCCACCCTCGCGGGCTTCCCGGGAACATCGCTCACGGCCCGTTTTTCGCTTGGAGACAACTTCCTCAACCTCAAGGAGGTCGTGGCCAGAGGCCGCTACGGCAACGTCAACGTCGATGGCCGCATTCGGCTTTACGACGGTGAGTTGACCCGCGTGCTGCCCGATCCGCGCCTTGAACTCAACTTCAGCGCCAACCCGGTGGACTTGACCGCAGGGCTGGCGGTGGCGCGAGAGGCGGGGTTGACCGATCTGGTGATGCCAATCGCGGGCAAGCTCAATGTCGCTGGTGGCCAGATCTCTGGGCCGGTGTCCCGGTTGGCGGTGGGAATGGATCTGGAGACCGGTCCGGTGGTGGTCGATGGGCAGATGATCCACGGCCTGGCCGCCGGTGTGGACGTGGATCTGGCCGGTGGGCGCTTGTCGGTCACCGATCTGGATGTCTGGATGCGTTCGGATCGGGGACACCTGACGGGGCGCGTGGACTGGCTCTTTGATGGCGAACTGGACGCAGCGCTGCTGCTTAAAGAGTTGTCTTTTGGCGACGTCAACGCGCTGCGCGACGCTGGGCTCAAGGGCCGTATTGAGCATTTGGACGTCAGCGTGGTGGGGCCGCTCAATTTGGACGCGCTGACCCCCACAGAGGATCCCGCGCGCTGGTTCACGCTCCAGAAGCTGGACATGGCCGGCGGTTTGGTGGCCAAGGACCTGCAGGTGGGCGCGCAGCACATCGGAGACGCCTTTGGGGTGTGGAACACTCTGCGTCAGACGCTCATGATGCGCCTGAGCTTGATGCCCTACATGCCGCCCGAGGCGACTTTTCCGCTCTTTGATCCCGACGGCGCGGCGGTCTTGGACGCGACGCTGCGCTTCAAGCGCCGTCACCTGAGCCCTTTGGTGGCCGGTGCCATGATGGGCGCTGCGCGGCACGCCGGGTTGGCGGTGATTCAGGCGTGGGCGTTTCGTCAAGCCGACGGCCACCTCCATCTGCTTGAGCCGCACCCCATTGAGATGATCCGCAAGCGCGCCGTGGCCTTCCAGGGTGGGGTGGGGGAGCGCAAAGACCGGCTGCCGGTGCGCTCGGTGCATCCGGCGCTGCTTGAGGTGGAGGTGTCGGTGCCTCAGTCCATCGCCTCGGACGGCGATGAGGCTTACGCGGTGGCGCGCTTTGACCAGTTGGACGTGCGCGGGGTTTTGTTGGGGCTGCTGGAGTCGGACATCATGATCGAGCGCAGCGCGCGCAACGTGGCAGCCGCGCTCGAAGCCAGGATTCGTACAAACGCCGAGTTGATCCGCCACCAACGTCAGGTCAAGGCCGGGGCGCGCAGGACGTCTCCGCCAGAGCCCTACAAGCCGCTGCCTCAGTCCTCGTCTTTGGAGGAGGGGCTGGGGTTGCTCAGCGAACTCTTTTTGACCGGAGAGGTGGAGGTGACGCTCGATCGCACCGACATGTCCTCCAACGTCTACGCGATCCTGCCCGAAATCCGCGTGAAGGCCCTTGAACGCGAGTTGCGCAACACCGAGGACGTCATCATCGGCTTCAACGGCCAGCAGTTGGCCATCGAGTCGCTGACCCTGGGACGCGCCGTGCAGGGTGGGCAGGAGGTGCCCGAGTTGTCCGTCTCTGGGGCGGTGTCGCTGGGGCAGGGGGAGCCGTTTCTGGATTTGGCGTTGACGGGGGGCTTGGAGCTTGGGCTCTTCAACCTGATGCCGGACGTTTACACGGACTTGACGGGCGTGGCCCAGGTGGACCTGGAGTTCAAGGGGCGCCTGGATGATCCACCCGAGGCCAGCGGCACGGTGCAGTTTTCACCGGCGCGCGACCAGCGGGTGTCGTTGCGGTTGCGTTCATTGGGAGAGGACATCGTGGTCAAGGGGGGCGTGATCGCGCTCTGTCCCTCTCGGGCGGTGGATCCCAACTCGGACCTGGCCAACTATTGTGAGCAGACCGGCAGCGCCACGGTGAAGATCCCGTCGAGCGCGCCGATTCTGGCCGACTTGCTCGACGGCAAGGTGACGATGTGGGGTGGCGTGGTGCTTGGCAGCAACGGGGTGAGGGATGTGGAGTTGGACTTCAACGCCCGTAACCTCTCGTACCGCCTGCCCGAGACGGCCAACCTGACGCTCCACCTGGGCAACGGACGCCTGCGCCTGCCCGACGTGGCCGACTCTTCAACGTGGTCTGTGCACGCCGACATTGACGTGATCGACGGTCAGGTCAACACCAACCTGAACGTGATCCAGGATCAGGGCCTGGGGCGTTTTCGGCAGGCCTTTGGCAGTGGCCGCACGGGGCGTTTTGAGGCCTCGGTGCTGGAGCAGATGCCATTTTTGAACAAAATCCAGCTCGACGGGGTGTCCCTGCGGATTCGGGATGGCTTTGAGATCCGCGCCGAGGTCGACATTCTGCGCGTGGAGTTGGAGTTGAAGGCCAACCTGAACTTTGAAGGCACGGTGGGGGCGCCCACGGCGGCGGGGGTGATGACCTTGTTGCCGGGCGGGCAGGTGACCTGGCAGGGCTCGGACTTTGTGGTGCGCGAGGGGACGGTGGCCTGGCAAGGGGTGCTGGCCAACCCGCGCTTGAAGTTGATCGCCGAGGTGGACATTGAGAACAAGTGCGTCCAGCTTGATGGCGACGGCGAAGACGCCTCGTTGACGGCCGACGTCACCGAGTTCTACCAGATCGTGATGGACATCGAGGGGGAAGTGGCCGGCGATGACCTCAACCCCCAGTTCACCAGCCAGCCCTTTGTGAACGAGGCCGACATCGCGACGCTGATCTTGACCGGCTGCACCGCCGATCAGCTCAATACCTCTGCGGCCAGCAGCCCGGGCCTGGCCTTGGCGCTCGATCAGGTCCTTGGTACCGTTGAGGACGAGCTTCAAGAGTACCTCCAGGTTGAAGAGTTGGACATCTTCTCGGACCTGGACAAGACCGAAGTGGTGCTCACAGAGCGACTTAACAACCGATTCAGGTTGCGTTTCTCGGGTGTCTTCAGTGATGGTGGCGCAGAGCAAAGCTTTGTGGGTCAATACACACTGAGCGACAACTCGCTGTTGGAGATCGGCGAGAGCAGCAATGACACCGAGGTCCGTCTGGATGCCAAGCTCAAGTACCGCATTACCTTCAAGTGACCGCTGGCGCGCATGGATTGCGTCTGCGGCGCTCTTGTTGGGGGTGCTGTGGTCTGCTTCGGCGTCGGCCTACGATGGATATGACTGCCTCAGGCCCGATTTGATGGAGAGCTTGGCTCAGCAGGCCTTGCTCGACCCGCAGGCTGGTGGTCGGATTCAGTCGCTCTCGGTGGAGTGTGACCTGGCCATGTGCAGCGACCCATCCAGGGTGGCCAGCCTGGTGAGCTTGATGGACATCTGCGTGGGGGCGCCCGATGCGCGGGAGCTGCTCAACGCAGCGCGGCGTCGCTTGTTGGACACGCAGTTCTTTGAGTTGGTGACCTTCAGGCTGCGCAAGGTCCCGGGCGGCAGCGACGTCAGCATCAAGATGAAGGCCGCCACGGTGGTGCGCGAGATCGAGTACGAAGGCCACCCGCCATTGCTGGCCTCGGACGTGGAGCGGCGCATTCAGCTGCGTCGCGGCAGCCGTTTTCCCGATGATCCACAAGAGCTTGAGCAGCGCAAAGAGTCGGTGGCCGTGCTCTATGAGCAAAACGGCTACTACGGCACCCGCGTGAAGATCACGCCAGTGCACGTGGGCAAGCCCCAGCTTGAGCGCACGCTCTGCGACATTGGCTTGACTGGCCTTGAGTGCCGCACCGAGGCCAAGCCCGGCGGTCTGTCGCAGCTTGTGGACGTGACGATCTCGATTGAGAAGGGCCGTGAGTTGGAGGTGGAGCGCGTGGTCCTGGGGGGTCACCGCGTCTTTGCCTACCAGGATCTGCGGGCGCTGCTCCTGGAGCCGATAGGGCTCTTTGGGTCGTTTACAGACCAGGCGCTCAAGGCGGGCATCAAAAACATCCTGGACGCGTACCGACAGCGCGGATTCTACCGGGCCCGCGTGGTTGACCGGGCGGTGATCAAGCGCGTCGAGCAGGGCACCGTTGAGATCCGGCTGGAGTTGGACGAGGGGCCGCGCTGGGAGCTTGAGTTTCTGGGCAACAAGGCCTTCCCCAAAGAGGATCTTGAGGAACAGGTGACGTTCTCGGACTCGGGTTACGTGGACAAGGTCGAGATCCGGCGGACCATCGAGGCGCTGCGGTCGTTTTACGAGACGGCCGGCTATTATTTTGCCAAAGTCCAAGGGCGCGAGCGCGTCATCGACGACAACAACCGCCAGATCACCTTTGAGGTCCGAGAGGGGCAGCGCTTTGAGATCAAGGATCTGCGCATCGTGGGCGATGAGGCGATCCCTGAGGAGACTTTGTTGGCGGCGCTGCGCACCAGCGCATACAACCTTTTTGCGACCGGCGGCTTTTTGCAGCGCGCCGAGATCGAGGCGGACCTGGGGACGCTGGTGTCGCTCTACCGGCGTGAAGGGTATCTGTCGGCGCGGGTGCCCAACTGGGAGATCGCCCTGGACAAGGCCACCAGTCAGCTCTCGCTGGGCGTTTTTGTGGATGAGGGCGTGCAGACGGTGGTCCGGCAGGTCTTCATCCGGCAGACCGACGCGGGCGGCGACCTTCTGGAGGAGCCGCCGCTGTCCAACGAGCGCTTGGCGCGCCAGCTTGTGTTGCGCTCGGAGGAGCCATTTAGCCGAAACAAGCTCAACGACGATCTGGGGCGCATCATCCAGGCCTACCACCGGCGCGGTTATCCCCGCGTGGAGGTCGAGGCGCAGTGTCGCCAGCAGCAGGTTCCCGGCGGAGACAAGCCCGATTGGGGGGACTGCGAGCTGCCCAGCATCAACGAGGCTTGTTTTGCGCGCGAGAGCCGAGATTCGCTCGACTGGTGCGAGCCAGGGCCCTGCGGGCAAGGCCAGGAAGGCCAAAGCGAAGACATCCAGGTCTGGTGCTGCCAGCGGGCCAACCCTCAAATGGATTGTTCGTTGGGCAACGGCCTTGAGGGCTCCCAGGTGGACATCCGCGTGAAGATCGAGCCGGGCCCCTACAAGGAGGTCAGCGACATTTTTGTGCGCGGCAACTTCCGCACCCGTGGCAGCGTCATTCTGGACGAGATGCCGCTGCGGCCCGGCGACCGGTTTGACCGCACGCTCTTGTACGAGGGGCAGAGCAACCTGCGCTCGTTGGGGCTCTTTGAGGCCGTCACCATCGAGCCCATTGGTCTTAAAGATGACTTCATCTCGGTCAACTCTGCCAGCCGCCGCGTCGCGCTGGTCATCGTCGTCGAAGAGGCCGACAGCCAGTTTCTGGAGTTTCGCTTTGGTGGCGAGAGCCGAAACCTGCTCGAAGACAACAGCAAGTTCATTTTGACCGTCGAGGGGGCCTGGGTGGACAAGAACCCGCTGGGCTTTGGGTTGGGGTACCAGCTCAACCTGCGCTCCGCCGTCGACGTGTTGGAGGTCAGCAGCGTGGCCGACTCTCTTGGGGACGGGCTTGATCCGTTTTTAACCCAGGCAGGGGGGTTGGACTTTCTGGTGGCGGCCGAGGCGATTTACTTTGACCCCAGGTTTTCGTTTTTTGGGCTTTTGCCGCGCATAGAGATGTCGATCACGCTCTTTTGGACGCTGGACTTGCTGGGTTTTGAGAACAACGATCTGGACAAGGAGGAGTTGGGGGCGCGCGTGTCGCTGCGCAAGGACTTGAAGAAGGAGGTGCTTGAGGGGCTCAGCGTGCAGCTCTCCTTGGAGCGTTCGTTGTCGACGACGCGTTCCAGGAGTCAGGACCCGCGCTCGCTGGGCGGCGACAGGCTCTTTGGGCCTCGGATCGCAGAGACCAAGGTGATCTTCAGCCCGGTGCTCGACCGGCGTAAAAAAGAAAAGCTCAACCCCACCCACGGCTACCTGCTCAACTTCTCCATGGAGTACGCCTTCGACTTTCTGGGGTCGCCCACCGAGTACCTCAAGCTCAACACATCCTGGTCGCAGTACTTCACCTATTTCAAGAACCTGACGCTGGCGTACGGGCTTCAGGTCGGCCGTGCGCTGCCGCTGGGGCAGACCGAGTTGCTGCCTGCAGATGAGCGCTTTCGCCTGGGCGGGACCAACTCACTGCGCGGCTTCCGAGACGACGGGGTGGGTCCGCTGACGATCGATTTTGCGCCGCTGGGCGGTGAGTTGTTGCTGCTGGGGCACACCGAGCTGCGTTTCCCGCTCTTGAAAGAGGCGGACATCTTTGGAGTCTACTTTGTGGACAGCGGGGTGTTGGTCGATTGCCGCGAGAACGGGCAGGTCTTTAGCGAGAGCGACTACGCGACGCTGGCGCGCAAAGGTTGCCTGGACGACATCACCACCCGCGACCTGCGCACGTCTGCGGGCCTCGGCATCCGCTGGCTCGTCGCCGGTCGCATCCCGTTGGCGCTGGACTACGGGATCATCCTCAACCGTCGCATCGGTGAGGAGTTTGGCAATCTCAACCTCAACGTCGGTTACATCTTCTGAACTTTGAATTTGGGGACACGCAAGGCGATGGGGCGATGATCGTCCGAGCGCGTTGTGGCGTTGCCGTTTGTCAGGGGCTTGGTCGCTCAAGGTCCTTGCCGATGGTGGTGGCGTGTGTGGTAAGGTGGGCGGCGCTGGGGTGTGTTGGTGCTTGACCCCGGGTTGGGGGCGGTGTTAGCGTCCATGACGGCACTGAAATTAGGAAGCGAAGCTTCGATGTGGGGATTGGGTTCACCACAACGGGGTGTTTGAGGGTACACGAAGAGCCAGCGTGGGATCTTGATGAAACGATCGGATGTGCAAACTCAGACCAACAGGTTGTGGGTGATCATGGCGCTCATGGTGGCGCTGGGGGTGACGACAGCTTGCAAGAAGGAAGTCGTTGGCAACCAGGGCGAGCCGGTTCAGGAGCCGAACGCGGCGCTGGCGGTGACGTTGGTGGAGGCCAAGGCGCAGCGCATTGAGATCGAGGGGCAGAAGGGCCCGCTGGTTTACAAAGATCCAGTCCTGGCCATCAAGCTCAAGTTTGAGAACACCGGCCAGCAGGACTTCAACTACACGCCCACCCACAAGCTCAACAAAGCCTCCAACCTGGAAGCGCCGCTGCTCTTTGTGGATCCCGGCCCTGAGGGCGAGCTGCGCAACAACATCGCAGGTGTCTTCCTTGAAGAGGGGCTGGTGCCCGGTCAGCAAGACAAAGACACGGCCATCGCCGCAGGCGCTGCGCTCGAAGATGTCTACCTCTACACGCTGCCCGAAGGCGAGAGCGCCAACCTGATTCTGACCGTGCCCCCCAGCATGCACGGTGGCCAGGGGCTCTTGAAGATCAAGATGGCCTACCAGGCCGCAGCCCTGCCCGGTCCCACCGTCCACAACCAGGGTGAGGCCATCAACGTCGGCAGCGCCACGTTGACCATCACGGGCTCCAAAATCGAGTATCTCAAGCTCAACGACTCCAACAAAGGCAAGGGCTACTCCAAAGACCCCGTCCTCAAGGTCAGCTTCACCATCAAGAACAACGGCGACAAGCCCATCACCTACGAGCCCGGCCACCGCCTCAGCGGCCAGGGCATGGCCATGACGCTGGTCGAAGACGGCGGCTCGGGCCGCTACATGAGGGCGCTCTTTGGTGCCGACCGCGAAGTGCCCGGCCAGGTCGCCGTGCGCAGCACTGTGGACGCCGGCAAAGAGAAGAAAGACTTTGCCGTCTTTGAGCGTCCCCCCGAGAACGTCAAGGCGCTCCAGCTTCACATCCCCGGCCGCCTCTTTGGTCAGGAAGGCCTGGTCCGCGTCAAGGTGCCCTACACCTACAAGAACCCCAAGAAGCCCGGCGATTTCCCCGGCAAGTGATGCCATGAGCCTGCGTTGGACCGTTCTGGGCGCAGGCACCATTGCCCCCCACGCTGCGCTCTCCCCCTCTGGACACCTCATCGAAAGCCCCGGCGGCCCCATCCTTGTGGACATGGGCCCAGGCACGCTCTGGCGCCTTGCCGCCGCAGGGGTCCAGTGGCCCAATCTGGCCGCCTTGGTCATCAGTCACGCCCACCTGGACCACTTCCTCGACTTCCAGGCGATGATGTTCTCCTCGCGCGCCATCAACCATGGCCGCACCAAGCCCCTGCCCATCCTGACCGGCCCCGGACTGCGCGGCTACGTCCAAAAGCTCGAAGGCGCCCTGGGCAAGTGGGTCCGCCCCAAGGGTTTTGAGTTGGAGTGGATCGAAATGCGCGCCGGCAAGACCCGTCTTGGCGGCCTCGACGTGCATGTGGCGCCCATGAAACACCACGTCACCAGCATTGGCGTGCGTTTTGAGGATGCGCAAGGCCGATCCGTGGCTTACTCTGGGGACTCGGCGCGGTGTCCCGAACTGGTGACGCTGTGCCACAAGGCAGATTTGGCCGTCTTGGAGTGTTCCTCCCCCGACGATGACCCCATCGGCGGCCACATGACCCCCAAAGACGTCGCCCAGATCGCCGCAGCCGCCCACGTCAAGCAGGTCGCGCTGGTTCACCGTTACCCATCGCTCGATGGCGTGGACGTGGAAGCCGCAGTCGCCGCGCATGGTTATGACGGCGCCGTGGTGGCGGCGCGCGACGGGCAATCTTTTCAGATCGGTGCGCAGGAGCACAGCCATGGGTAAGCGCAAAAAGAAGCAGAACAAAGCCGCAAAGAACAACGACAACGCCCAGTCCCAAGCCTCGGGTTTTGACTACAAACCCTTCGCCTCCGGACTCCAAAACGTCGCCCAAAAACGCCGCAACGATGCCCGTCGCGCCGAACGCGCCGCCGCCGAAGCCGAACGCATTGAAAAAGCTCGCCGTGCCCGCATGCTCGCCGAGGCCCAACAAGCCCAGCGCCCCGTCATCGCCGCCGGTGCCTTTGCCCGAGGCGAAGAGGTCGAGATGACCGACGAGGAACTCTTTGAGGCCGCGCTGAATGAGCTGGACCCCATCAAGATTGATCGCGGCAAGTACGGCGGTCGTGGCCCCGTCACCAACCACGTCCAGGAGCCCGCCCCGCAGCCCCAAACGCCCCAAAAGCCCGCCGACCCCTATGCCGACACCGACCGGGCGTTTGAGATGGAGTTCATGTACGGCGAGATCAAGCCCATGGAGCAAAAGTACTTTGTGCCTGAGGCTGGCGGCGCCGTGGACGTCAACAAGATGTACGCGCTAAGCCGCCAGGAGGCCCAGGCCAAAGCCGAGCGCAGCCGCGCCGAAGCCATGGAAGATGTGGTTCAGGAAGGCGGCCCCGAGTTGACCGACGACCAGCGCAAGCTCCTGCTGGAGTGCAAACGCCAGCGCGAGCAAAACAACCTCCCCTCCACCAATCTCCGAGGCATGTCCCGAGACGTCGCGCTGTCCGCCCTGGAGTCCGCCGTCAAATACGCCCAAACCCACAAACTGCGCTACATCCGCGTCGTCACCGGCAAAGGCCTCCAATCCGCCGCCGAACCCGTCCTCAAAGTGGCCCTCGTCCAATGGTGCACCGCCATGGAAGTGCGCTACGTCCCCGAGATTCTCCCCGATGGTTCTTTTGGGAGCTTCGTCCTCCATATCCCGCGCAGTCGTTTGGGGCGGCCCTAATGGCGTCAGACACCACACGAGTCGCTCGCAATAGCGCTGCTATGGCTTCGCTCCCCGTGAGGCGTCTGACATCCAT
>CAKZKQ010000288.1 GCA_937123825.1 uncultured Pseudomonadota bacterium | reverse complement strand
GCCATCTGAGGTCTTCGCTGTGTGATTTGGGCATTCTGGGCCTCCCCTTTGGTTTCAGCCCATCATACCACACCTCCGAGCAGCATTAACTTTCAGGCGCTCCGTTCTAGCACCTTTGCCTCAAAGCATTTTTTGGGTTGGGTCGTGTTGAGCCAGGTCGAGCCTTTGGGGCCCTCCTTGCTGGGCTTGGGGTGGTGTTTCATGCTCGGCATTCGCTGGTTAACTTACAAAATGTAATAAAAGTTGTGCATCGCGTGAATATCTGCCGGAGCGCTGCGTCAAGAGCCGAACAATTGAACAAGGTTCTGGGTGCCAGGCTCCGTGGTGGGGTTTGCGTGAAGTCCCAGACCCGGTGCTGGGTTGGTTTGAGCATGATGCGCGTGGCGTTGGTGGGTGTTCTGGCGGGGTTGTTTCTGGGGGCTTGTGGTGAAGACAAGCAAGGCGGTGAGAGTCAGGAAGCGCCCGAGTGCGGAGATGGGGTATGTGAGGCCTCAGAGAGCGATGAGAGCTGTCCCGACGATTGTGTGCCCGAGTTTGGGTGCGGGGATGGGATGTGTCAGTCGCCCGACGAAGACGCGCTGAATTGCCCGCAGGACTGTATGGATGAGTCCGAGTGCGGCGACGGGGTTTGTGAGGGGGCTGAGAACCCGCAGAGTTGTCCGCAAGACTGCGAGGCTGGACCGCTGTGTGGTGACGGCATCTGTGCCGAGTCCGAGAGCGTGGGCAGTTGCCCCGAGGACTGTGCCGAAGGGCCCGAGTGTGGTGATGGGCAGTGTGAAGCCCCCGAAGACGCCGAAAGTTGTCCTCAGGACTGCGCCCAGGGTCCGGTGTGCGGCGATGGTGTTTGTGAAGCCCCCGAAGACGACGAAAGCTGCCCGCAGGATTGCGAGGGCGGGTTTGAGTGCGGCGACGGGGTCTGCAACGGGGCTGAAGACGCCAACAACTGTTCGCAGGACTGCGCCGAGGGGCCCGAGTGTGGTGATGGGCAGTGTGAAGCGCCCGAAGACGCCGAAAGTTGTCCGCAAGATTGTGCCCAGGAGCCCACAGACCGCGATGAAGACGGGGTTTTGGATGGGATGGACAACTGCCCTGATGACGCCAACGAAGACCAGCGCGACGCGGACGAAGATGGCCTGGGCGATGTGTGTGACGATGACGATGACAACGACGGCTTTGCCGATTTGAGGGACAACTGCCCGCTTGAGGTCAACCCGGCGACCTTTGGGCTCTATCGCAGCGCGCCGCTTGAATTTGCAGAGCGTGGAGGCCGCCCCGCCGTGGGTGACATCAACGGCGATGGTCGGATGGACGCCTTTGTTTACGAGATCTCTGACGATTTCAACACTGTGTGGCTCGGCGATGGTTTTGGAGGGTTTGAGTCCACGGGTTTGGAGCTGACCGAGGCACGTTCGACCTACGAGGCGGTGCTGGGTGATCTCAACGGCGACGGGGATCTGGACGCCTACGTGGGCAACAACGGTCTGGACACTGTTTGGTTTGGCAATGGCCGCGGTGGCTTCTCAGATTCTGGCCAGCAATTTGGCGCTGGGTTTTCGGTGGGCGTGGCCATGGGCGACGTGGATGGCGACGGCGACCTTGATGTGGTGCTCGCCAACAACAACGACAACGCCGTCTTGCTCAACGACGGCGCCGGTCAGTTGTCGCTCTCTGCGCAGGACATCGGCTCGGGAGCCGACGATGTGGTGTTGGCCGACATCAACGGCGACGAGCGCCTGGACGTGCTCTTTTTGGACTTCAACCGCTTTGAAGTGCGCTTGAACGGCGGCCAGGGCACGTTTGGCCCGGCGACGTCGTTTGAGATCGGGCCCACCAACAGGCAGTTGGCGGTGGGGGACTTCAACGGCGACGGGCTGGTGGATGTGGTGGTGGCGCTCGAAGGCGCCAATCCCGTCTTTGTTGGAGACGGGCAGGGCGGTTTTGAGCAGGCCGCTGTTCTTGGCAGCGAGCGCAGCCATGGCGTGGCTGTGTACGACCTGGATCAGGACGGTCATGACGACATTGTGGTGGCCAATGACGAGGTGGTCGATTTGTGGATGGGTGACGGCCTGCTTGGGTTTGAGCGCCGCAGCCGCCAAGCCATCCAAAACACGCAGCGCTTTGCCGCGCCCGTCATTCAAGGGGACATCAACGGCGATGGCCACCTGGACTTCTTTGCCAACGGACACGCCTGGATGGTGGGGATCATTCAGGCCGATCACGACTTTGATGGCCTTGGGGACGCTTGCGACCCGGACATTGACGATGACGCCGTGGCCAACGTGGTCGACAACTGCCCCTTTGCGGCCAACACCGATCAGAGTGACGTCGACGGCGACCTTAATGGGGACGCCTGCGACGATGATGACGACAACGACACCGTCCCTGACGGTGAAGACAACTGCCCGTCGGTGCCCAACCCCTTTGACGCGGTGGGCTGGCGAGACTCGGGGCAGGCGCTGGGCCTCCACAATAGCCTGGGCGGGGCTTTGGGAGACGTCAACGGCGACGGTCACCTGGATCTCTTTGTGGCCAACATGGATCAGCCCGACCGGGTCTATTTTGGGGATGGTCAGGGGGGTTTTGAGGACTCTGGCCTGACTCTGGGAGAGAGCGCCAGCCAGGACGTGGCGCTGGGGGACATTGACGGCGATGGGGATTTGGACGCTGTGGTGCCCAACACCCGTGGGCAAAACCATTTTATCTGGTTGGGCGACGGTCAGGGCGGATTTGTGCTCAGCGGCGTGGTGTTGCGCGGCGAAGGGGGCAACCACACGGTGAGGTTGGTCGATTTGGACGGCGACGATGACCTGGACGTGCTGATTGGGGGGAACAACCGTTTGATGACCTACATCAACGACGGTTTGGGCTTCTTTGCCGTGGGCCAGGAGTTTCAACGTGAGGCGTGGGACATCAGGACTGGAGACGTCAACGGCGATGGCATCCTGGATGTTGTGGGGATTGGCAACAACTCTGGCAACAGCCGTTTGAGTGTTTACCTGGGCGATGGGCAGGGCGGTTTTGAGTTGGCCGAGGTCTTTTTGACGGGGGCTTCGCGCTTTGAGTTGGCCATGGGCGACTTCAATGAAGATGGCCGTTTGGATGTGTTGCTCGGCAACAGCCGAGAGGCGCCCGCCGCGCTTTGGCTCGGCGATGGCCAAGGCCGGTTTGCAGACAGCGGCGAGCGGATCTTTGGCTTTGATACCCGAGGTTTGAAGGTCTTGGATTTTGACCAGGATGGTCATTTGGACGTGTTGACCTTTGGGGACCGCCGCTTTCGCGCCGACAGGAGCCACATTGTGTGGTTGGGGGACGGCCAGGGGCAGTTCAGCGACAGCGCCGTCCGGGTGGGGCGCTTTGATGCGGTGGCGGCCCTCTTGGGCGATCTGGACGGGGATGAGGACGCGGATCTGGTCCTGGTCAACAACGAAGACCCCAGCGAGGTCTATCTTTACGGTCCCTCGCAATCTGATCTGGACAGCGACGGCCAGGGCGACGTCTGCGATGAGCGTACCGACCGTGATGGTGATTTGGTGGAGGACGATGAGGACAACTGCGTCACCATCAGCAACCGTGACCAGGAAGACATTGATGAGGATGGTCTGGGGGACTCTTGCGACAGCGATCAGGACGGAGACGGGCTTTTCAACGAGGAAGACAACTGCCCGCAGGACTTCAACCCGCCCAGCGAGCGCGGTTTTGCCCGTGTTCGCTCCATCCAACTCATCGACCTGAAGTCGCTGGCGCTTGCGGACTTCAACGGTGACGGCCACCCCGATCTTTTTGCGGCTGTGGGCAGGAGCAATCCCAACCGGGTGTATCTGGGCGATGGAGAAGGGGGCTTTGTGGATTCTGAGCAGCGTCTTGGAGAAGCCCACAGCTTTGACGCCAAGGTGGCGGACTTCAACGGAGATGGTCACCTGGATGTCTATGTGGCCAACTTTGGCCAGGACGCTCTGTGGCTGGGAGACGGCCAGGGCGCGATGACGGCCAGTGAGGCGGTGCTCGAAGGGTGCAACAGCCAGCACGTGGAGCCCGGCGACGTCAACAACGATGACGCGCTGGACCTGTGGATTGCCTGCGCCGATGGCCCCGACAAGGTCTGGCTTGGCGACGGTCAGGGTGGGTTTGTGGACAGCGGCCTGGCGCTGGGCAACGAAAACACCTACCGGGTGAAGCTGGGCGACTTTGACGGCGACGGCGACCTGGACGCCTTTGCGGTGGGCTGGTTTGGAGG
>CAKZKQ010000287.1 GCA_937123825.1 uncultured Pseudomonadota bacterium | reverse complement strand
AATTCCGACCAGCAGGGCCATGTTCTGCCAGTGCTGCTCGGTCAGAAAGGCACCCAGGCACGCCAGCCCGCTCTCGAAGGGGATCAGCAGCGCACCGCGCACATATCCCAACAGTGCAAACGCCGGGGCCATGCCCAGAAACAGCGCCATGAAGACCCAGCGGAACACCTCGCGGTTGATGACCTGCATGGCCTCGGCCCCGCCTATGCCGCTGGTATGGGCAAGTGCCCGCATGAGAAAATCGGAAAAGGCCAGAAAGACGCCACCCAACAGCGCATAGGCCAAAAGAGAAAGCGGAACGAGAAGAGCGAACAGGGATGCCATGACGGGCTCCTGGGTTGAGTGAGAGGGAGTAGGAGAGGGAGGATGAGGGAGGGTCGGGGGCAGGGCGGGCGCGGGGCGCCCGGCCCTGAAATATGTGCGCGGATCAGTGCATGATGTTGTACAGAACCACGGTCTCGCAGTGGCTGTCGGCCCAAAGATCGACAACCGACAGATGCGCTTTCCAGCGGTCTATGATCTCGGCGGCGCAGTCCCGGCGCAGGGCCTCGATGCCATAGCGAAAGGCCAGGTTGGCGTTCTGGAATTCGACGGCTTCCAGCGCCTCGAACATGCGGGCGTCAAAGGTGGGCATCAACCTCAGGGCCGTGTCGCGCACATCATGGGCATAGTCGCGCGAGGCGATGACATCGTCCCGCGTGCCCAGCACCGAGACATGGCCCGACAGGAAATGCGTGAAATCATAGGCGAGCAGCGTGTCGAATGAATCCAGATAGGCCTGGACGTTGGAGGTCGCGCCGAAATTCATGAACGGCACTTCGCCCGGGGTGATCGTGTCGATCGCCATCAGGAATTTCTGATCCGGCAGATAGATCATCACATCGGTGTCTTCGGCGTGAAAATGGGTCGTCTGCAGCGCGATGGGCACGCCGCCGATGACCAGATCCAGGATGTTGTCGCCGTCGATGTCGCCAGAGACCATCGAGGAGCCAAAGAGCCCGGCGTTCTCAAACGGCACCAGTTCGTTGTCATCCACACCGGCGGTGAGCTGGTCACCGACCGACGCGCCGCTGGAGAAGACGTGCACTGTGCCCTCGTTGGCGTTGGTGCGGCGCGCCGCCACGGCCAACTCTTCAAAGCCGTCTTCGTTGAGGTCGGAGAGACGGGCAATCTGGTAGCCAAACTCGCTGCCGTCCTCGGCGCCGGTCAACCGAACCACGCCGTTGGTGGCGTTGGTGGCGCCGTCGTCGCTCATGGTGATGGTCGCAGGCCAATCGGTGCGGCCGCGGATCACGTAGACGGCCCCGGTATCCGAGTCGGCGCTGGCGCCGATGACAATGTCGTTGATGCCTTCATCGGCGTCATCGACAAACTGGGCCGCGTCCATCGACACACCAAACTGGGCGCCGACCAAACCTTCAAACCGGACATCGGGTTCGCCGTCAACCTGACCGCCGTCCACACCAAAGTAGACGTAGACCTTGCCGCTGAAGCCATTGGCGAAGTACGAACCCACGGCGAAGTCGTTGAAACCATCGCCGTTGATGTCGCCCAGGCCTGCGGCGCGGCCACCAAAGAAGCCAAAGCCGTCCTCCGGATCCCCGGTGAGGATCTGGGTGGTGGGGCTGGGCTCGTTGAGCGCCTCAACGTCATCGCGGCCATAGATGATGTGGCCGCGCTCGCCGAAGAGCTCCGAGGCCAGGAAGTCATCGCGGCCGTCGTTGTTGATGTCGCCGATGCTGTGCACCTGGAAGCCGTAGCTGTCGCCGGAGCCGTCGGCTTTGAAGGTCGCCTCGTCCAGTCCCTGCGTGACGCTGAAGTTGTCGCCCAACGCCGAGGTGTTGCCCTGATCGTCGGTGGCGCGCACAGCGATGTGGTAGGTCACCGAGACGGCGCCCTGAGCGGGCTCCCAGGGAAGGTCAGCCACCGTGTAGCTCTCCTCCTGCTGAGGGGCCACGTTGGGGGCGAAGGCCTCGATCAACTCCGCCGCGTCAAAGTTCTCAGCGGTGATGGGGTCGGTCGAGCGGCGCACCTCGTAGTTGGTGACAAAGTCGGTCGTGTTGTCATCGCCAGGGGCCACCCACACCAGCTCGGTGGTGCCCAGGCGGCGGTTGGTGACCACACCGGCAAGCTCAATGGCCGCCGGGGCCGTCAGGTCAACCACAAAGCTCGCCTCGGCCTGGGCCTGGCTCTGAGCGCGGTCGGTGACCGTCACGGTGATCGTCTGGGTGCCTTCGGGCAGGGTCACGTTAATTTGAACCTCATCACCGGTCACAGCGATGTCGCTGGCCACGGGGTCAATCGCGGCGCTGGAGGTCACCTCCAGGGTACCGCCGATGGCGTTGGTGACGCCCACCGTCAGGCTCGTCTGGAGTCCTTCGGTGCCGACCGAGAGGTCGTCGGCGATGCCAAAGCCAGCCGGGTTGTCCGCCGGGGCCACGAAGGCCACCGTCGGGGCGACCAGGTCCACAAAGACCGTGACGGCGTTGGTGCTGGTGATGTTGCCCTGGCCGTCATCGATCTGCGCCAGGACCGTGTAGGTGCCGTTGTTGTCAAAGACGATGTCGTTGAAGGCGACCGTGCCGCCTTCGCCCAGCGCCGTGGCGGCCACTTCCTGATCGTCCACAAAGAGCGTCACGTCTTGGCCCAGGCAGGTCTGGACGTCGGCCACGACCGTCTCAAAGCTCAGCGCCACGCCGTTTTCAGGGTTGTCGTCGTTGTCTTCAGAGACAAAGAGCGGGTTGTTCTGCGGGGCCGAGAAGACAATGCCGCAGCCCTCGATCTCCACGGTCACCGCGATGATCTCCGAGCGGCCTTCGTTGCCCGCCTCGTCGGTCACGACAGCCTGGAAGCTGTTCTCGCCGATCTGCAGCGTCGGGACGATGGTCGCCGTGCCGCCCTCGGGGGTCACCGCCGGCGCCAGCGCCAACTGCGTGTTGGTGTCTTCCAGGGTGATCTCGCGCCCAGCCGCGTCGCTGGTCAGCAGGACCTCGATCTGGAAGCCGGGGCGCGTGCGGAAGCCTTCGGGCTCCTCGGTGAAGTTGGTGTTGTTGCCCGGCGAGAGGATGGTCACGACCGGGGCGATGGTGTCGATGCTGACGGCGATGGCCGCATCGGAGGTGTTGGCCGCTTCGTCATCGACGCGCAGCGCCAGCGCCACGGCGCCCTGGGGCAACGTGACAGCGAAGCTCACCAGGCCATCGTCTCCAACAGCTGCGGCGCCCAACTCCACGTCGTCGTCCGGCGTGTCAAAGGCGTCCAGATCGCCGACCACCTGCACCAGGCGCGCGGTGCGGCCAATGGCGTCCGAGCGACCCACGACGGTGAACTGGAGATCGTCGGTGTTGGCGTCGGCGTCGTCCTGCCCGTTGAGGGTCTGGTTGTTGGTCAAGTTGTCAAAGGCCAGCGTCGGGGCGGCCAGATCCACCATGAAAGAGACCGAGGCGCGCTCGGCGGCGCTGTTGCCTGCGTTGTCCAGGACATCGACTTCGACCGTGTGAGGGCCAGCGCCAAAGGCCTGGGTGATGGTGGCTTGGAGGTTTTCATCGACGGTGGCGCCGATGAGCAGCCGGCCATCTTCGAAGAGCTGCACGCGGTCGCCTTCTTCAACGCCGGTGCCCTCAAACTCGAAGGTGGCGCTGAGGGTGGTGGTGACCAGCGGCTGGACGTCCTCGGCGATGTTGAGGACCCCGGCGGGATCGAGCGTGTCGGAGGTCAACTCAAAGCGGGCGATCTCGGGACGCACGCTGTCGATGGTCAGCAGCAGCGTCTCGCTGTTGAGCACCGACTCGTCCTCCAGATCGGTTTCGGCCATCAGGCTGACCTCGCCGTCGGGAAGGGTCACGGTGAAGATGGCGCTGGCCAGCTCGGTGGCCAACTCCGCTTCACCAATCTGACCAAAACCGCCCGTGTTGCACGCCGGGGCATCGACCGGAGCGCGGTTGCTGCACAGGCGGACCTGGTTGCCGGTCAAGCCGCGCACACCCACGACAGTCAACTGGGCCTGGAGGCCTTCGGTGTCGGGGTCAATGTCGTTGTTGGCGTTGAACTCTGCAGGGTTGTCGATGTTCTCAAACGAGAGCGCCAGGCTGGAGGAGTCGATCAAAAGCTCCACACCAACCTGGGTCTGGTTGCCCGCCGCGTCGGTGGCGCTGACCGTCAAGGCCAGCTCGCCGTCGGGCAGAGTCACGGGGCCAAAGAGGACCTGGTTGCTGTTCTCTTCGACGGTGGCAGAGTCGTTGATGGGGCCACCTTCGAGCGTGATCTCCTGACCCGCTTCCAGACCTTCAAAGCGCACGCGGATGGTGCGCTGGATGCCCGGGGTGTCCTCGTCTTCGTCGTCGTTGATGTTCAGGACATCGCCGTCATTCAGACGCACCAGGTTCAGCACGGGGGCCTGACGGTCCACGCGCACCGAGATGGTGTCGTCGCCGCTGACCTCGGCGCGGTTGGTGGCCGAGGCGGTCAGGTCGCAGTTGGCCTGATCGGCCAGCGTGACGCGCTCAAAGGTCGCAGCGCCGTCCTGAACGGTGGCATCAAAGGTGGTCACAGCGCCGTCGCAATCGACCTGAAGCTGGGCCGGCTGGTCATCGGCGACGTTGGGAACGGCGATGGTGACGTCGATCTGGAAGCCGGGGGCGCCGTCGCCGTCAACGGCGTCGAGGTTGAAGACCTGCTCATCGGCGGGCTCGGTGAAGCTCACCGCCGGGATGGAGGTGTCGACGGTGATGGTGATGCGCGGCGAGGCGCCTTGACCACGGGCGTCGGTGCCAAAGGCTTGCAGGATGTTGTCCTGATCGGCGACCAGGTTGATGTCCGTGAAGGAGACCTGGCCATCGGCGTTGGTCTGGCCGGTGGCGGCGGGGTCATCGGCGTCGTTGACGAAGAGTTCCACGTCGGTGCCTTCGGGCAGATCGGTCTGGATGGTCACGTCGGTGACAGCCTGGCTGCTGGCCGAGCCGTCGGCCGGAGCGATGATGTCGATGCTGGGGCGCTCGACCTGCACATCAATTTCCAGGCTGGCCTGACCTTCGTTGCCCGCCTCGTCGCTGGTGGTGGCGACCAGAGTGGAGACTCCGGGGGTGACCATCAGCGGTCCAGCGGTGACGTTGCCGTCGGCGTCGGTGGCGGCGCATGCAGGCTGGCGGCCATCGGCGGCCACACAGACCTCGGTGCCTTCATCCACACCCAGGACGGCCAGTTGGACGTTGATCTGGATGCCGTTGTCCAGGTCGCCGACCACATCGTCATCGGCGTTCAGGGTGGCTTCTTCGGCGCTGGGGGAGACAAAGCTGATGGCCGGTGGCTCGACGTCCAACTCGACCGTGACGCTGTCAGAGGGCGCCTGGTCGGTCTGTGCGGCCACCTGGAGGGTGTTTTCGCCAGGAACCAGCGCGACGTCGGAGAAGACCACGCCGCCATCGACGATGTTGGCCTCGTAGGTCTCGTCGCCCACGGTCAGCGTCACAGCCTGGTTGTCGGCCAGGTTGATGGTGCGGGCCGAGACGGTGATGGCAGCGGTGTTGAAGAGCTGTCCATCCTCGGGCTGGGTGATCTCGACGGCCTCGCGCACCAGGGATGCGCTGACCAGAATGTCGGCGCTGGTCAGGCTCAAGGCCTCCACGCGGGCGCGGCAAGAGTAAGCGCCGTCAGGCAGCGTCACGGGGATGTCGAAGGTGGCCTCATCGGGGCGCGCCACATCATCGCTGCGCTTGAAATAGGCCTGGCTGTTGACCCGGCGGCACTCGATGAAGGCCACCTGTCCGGGCTCCACGCCTTCGGCCGTGACCGTGAAGGTCTGCTGGAGGCCGGGGGCCTCTTCATCGAGGTCATCGGCGGGGCCAAACTCGGCGCCGGACTCGGGGTTGTCGATGGTCAGGCTCTCGTTGCTCAGTTCGACGTTGAAGGTCACCGAGGTGGTGTTGCGGTTGCCGCAGCCGTCCTGCACGGTGATTTCCAGGGTGTGCTCCCCGGCATCAAAGCCCAACTCTTCAAAGACCACGCGGCGATCGTCTTCCTCGGCGACCGCTGTGGGACCCGCTTCGCCGTCGATGGTCAGCGCCACATCGGTGAACTCGTCTTCGGTCTCATCGAGCAGGACGGTGACGTTGATGTTGACGCCGTTTTCGAGGTCGCCATCAAGGTCGTTGGCGGCGGTGAGGTTGGCGCCGTCTTCGGGGAAGAAGAAGCGCGCCTCGGGGGCCACCAGGTCCACGGTGTAGTTCAGCGACTGGCTGGCTTCGAGCCCTTCGGCGTTCTCGGTGGTGACGGTGACCTCAAAGGCGCCGTCTTCGAGGGTCAAGGTCGCCTGCGCTTCACCGTCTTCGACGTCAACATCGATGTCTTCGTTGCCGTCGGCGCTGAAGGTGACCGACGCGCAGTTGGTCTGCGCGGTGAAGGTCCGCTGGATGCCGTCGGTGTCGGGGTCTTCGTCGGGGTTGAGCCCAAAATCGCAGATGGCATCCACCAGCGGGGGGAGCAGCTCGATTTCACACTCTTCGACGCCCGCTTCCACGGTGACGTTGACCGTGTCGGTGTTGCTGCCGTCGGGGCTCTCGACGGTGACTTCGATGGCCACGTCGCCTTCGGGCAGGGTGATGCCTTCAAAGGTCTCTACGGTGGCGTCGGCGTCGACGTTGATGTTGCCAGCTTCGTCGCCGTTGACCGTCACGGTGACGGCGGCGCCGGTGGCCGGGATGTTGGACAGGGCCACATCGACATCGACCTGGATGCCGTCCGTGTCAGGATCGGTGTCATCGTCGAGGTCGAAGGTGTCGCCATCATCGGGCTCAACGATCTCCACATTGGGGACAATGGCGGGGGCGTCGAGTTCAACGTCGATCTGGGAGGTGGCCAGCAACACGCCGTTGTTGCTGCGCACTTCGGCCAGGATCCGGTTGGAGCCAGGCAAGATGGTCAGGTTGCTGACGACGACCTGCCCGGAGCCGTTGAGGTTGAGCGTGACCCTGTCATCGGCGGTGGCGCTGCCCAGATCGGTGGTGGCCGTCACTTCGAGTGTGCCTTCGGTGATCCGGGTGATGTCCAACTCAAAGGCCGGCTGAATGCCTTCAAGGACGTCGTTGGCGTCGTCCGCTGGGGTCAGCGTGGCGCCGTTTTCGGGGCTGGTGAAGTCCACGGTGGGGACTTCGGGCCGGGGGGTCGTGGGATCATCGCTGCAACCTGCGGCGTTGATCATAAACGCCATGGCCGAGAGAAGGGCGAGGCGTGAGGTGACCCACTGGGTGGCGGCTGTGGTGCCGCCGTTTTGTTTGATCATGGAAGTCTCCAGATAACGTTGATGACGTGCTTGTCGGAGTATCCTTTAAATTCAAGCTCCCGATGCCAGGCTCCGGGGGCCGATTGCGTTCGATGCTCTTCATCGACATCGCCACAGACTCTTGCTGGGCTGAATCTTTTTGTGTCTCTCATGGGCAAACCCCTATCCCAAGGCACCCATGAAGCCGCACAGGCGGTCGTTGGAAGCCGAAACTTCCAACCTAAAACGTCAACATGTCAGGGAGAGGGGGTGACACACCAACATGCACAGCCCACATCGCCTCAAAGTGGCCGGGGAGCGCTTGGGCACGGACATTTCACAACAACGCGCGGCGCAGGCGGTGTGCCCAGCGCCGTTTGATGACGCGCATCGGCGCGTTGTGTCTTTGTGGTCCGTCAGCCAGCGCGCCCGACACACAGTGCGGGGGCGTGTGCTGCCATGTGCCAGCCGTCAGGCTGGATCCTCTCCCTGTGGTTGGATCGTCGTGCGATGGAGTCACCAGCTCCGCGTCGCAATCTTGATCCGTGCCGATGGCAGGCGCCTTACGACCCCGTTTGGGGCCACACTCTCCAGCGCGCGGCCGCTTAGAGCCGCGCTTTTGATGGAGTGTGTCGCGCCCTCAAGGCGATCTTGAGACAGCGCACCACCGGCGATGTGGGGCATGACACCTCCATGCAGAAGCGTCACATCCCGTGCTTGTTTCAGCGTAGTGCCCCGTTCGGGAAGTTTCCACTCTTGGGGCCGTAGGGCTCTTCATTGGACATGATCTGACGACGCATCGGGCCGCCAGTCAGCTAGAGAGCAGCAGTATCCCCTTGGCAGTGGCCTCGTCGAGGAAATCTTTGATGTCCTGCGTGGCTTGTTCAGGGCTGACGTCGTATTGCTCCAGCAACTCGCCGATGAGTTCTTCCTGTGTGGCGCCATGCTCGCACCGCTTCCAGATGATCGCGCCGATCTCGTTGAGTCGGTGGATTTCTGAAGAGAGCGGGGTGATGACTGCCATGACCCCCTCGACGTTTCGAGCAGGGACACTGGGATTTTGCCTGTAGATCTGGCTCATCCGTGTTTTGTACCTCATCTGATTGCGACCCCAAAGGGGGATATAGTCTTCTGAGCTTCAGGGTGCAAGGGGGATGCGCAGACAAGCCACATCGAATCTGCAACGCGGCTTGTTTTTGGTCGGCGGTGTCAGCTTGCGCGGCGGCGCGCAGCGCCAAAGAGGGCCAGACCCAGCAAGACCAGCCAACCGGTGTTGGAGGCCGGCGCCGAAGGCGTGGTGCACCCGCAGCCCTGCTTGGCTTTTGCGGGCTTGGTGTCCGCGGCGGCGCCCTTGTCTTGATCGGTTTTGGTGGCCGGTTTGGGATCGGCAGCGTCGGCCTTGGGCTCAGCGGGTTTGTCGCCGGTGGGCAGGATGGCTTTGGCGTCGGCGATGGCCTTGGGGGGCAGGCGCATGATCGTGCCCAGATCCTCGGGCTTTTTGTAATCTTTGAGCAGGGCGATGCCCTCGGCCATCATTTTGCGGGCCTCTTGCTCGTTTTTGGCGCTCAACTCAACCAACGCACCATAAATTTTGACGTAGGCCAGCGTCTTGGCGCCGCGACGGGCGTTGGTCTTGAGGATGCGCTTGGCCTCGGTGAAGCGTCCCTGCTGGCGCAGCGCCTCGACCTGGGCGCTGGAGAAGAAGATCCGCCGCCCAGCCTTCTTGGTGGCCTCCTCCAGGTGGGGCGAAGCGGCCTTGGCGTCGCCTTTAAAGAGGTGGGCCATTCCCGTGGCGTAGGCAAAGAGGGGCGAGCGCTCTGGACCGTCCTTCACAGGGAGCGTGGCTTTGTCGCCGAGCATTTCCAGGGCTTTGTCGGGCTGCCCGCGCAGAATCTGAGCGTTGATGAGGCCGCTCTTGGAGAGCTCGTCGTTGGCGTTGGCCGCCTGAAGCTCGTTGTAGATCGCCTCGGCGTTTTCAAACTCGCCCAGCGCCAGGTAGACGCTGGCCAGGTTGAAGGCCGCCGATGAGCTGCGCTTGTTGATCTCTCGGTAGCGCAGCAGGAGTTTGCGGGCGTCGCCGTAGTTGTAGCGGGCGATGTGGATCGCCGCCAGGTTGTTGAGCGCGGCCCGGTTTTTGGGGTCCAGCTCCAGTGCCTTGGTGTAGTCCGCCGCAGAGCTTTCCATGTCCCGAAAGCCGACGTGTTGGGCGCGGCGGACATAGACGTCGGCCTGATCGCCGTGGCGCTTGACGGCCTCGTCGTAGAAGGCCTTGGCTTTGTCGGATTCTTTGCGGCGCGTGTGCACGGCGGCGGCCTGGAGGATGACGCGGGCCGGGCACTTGGGGTCTTCGATGGCTTTGGCCAGGACGGCGACCGCTTCATCGGGGCGCTTGGTCTGGAGGTAAAGCTCAGAGATGTAGATCAGCCCAAGGGTGTGCAGAGGCTCTTTTTTGAGGACCTCGGTGAGGATTTTCTCTGCCTGGGGGTATTTTTTACCCCGCAGCAAGAGCCCCGCCTCGCGGACTTTGGTGTCTTCGGGGCTGAGCGTGGTTTTGGGGGCTGCGGCGGCGCTGCCCGCATCGGCTTTGTTGGTGCCGGCGTCGGGTTGGGCCGTGGCTGCGGCCGGGATCAGGGCGCAGCAAGCACAAATCAGGAAGCTGCCGATGCGTTTGCTCATCTTCATGGTGGGTCCATCCATCCGTATTGAGGGTCAGGATCATGGCGTTTTGTCCTTCGCTTCAAGGACACGGAGCATAAAACACCGACCATGTCCATACAATGCCGCGTTGACAGGCGCCAGGGGCTTGAATACCAATGGCGCCCGCAGGTGGTGTGCCTGCACCCCTGGCCCGGATTGTGCTTTACAATCCACGCAGGTTTGAGTGTCTGAAGAAAGACGCCCAACGAGCGCGACCGTTTGTGCGAGTGATTGAATGTCCACCAATGCCCGCCCTGGCGACTTTGGTGGTGTTGTAAGTGGTGTGCCCTCTGGGGGCAGCGGTGGTGTCTTCGGGGCGATGAGATGATTGAGGGTGGTGCATGAACGGGCCTTGGGTTATGGGACCTGGCAAAAAGATACTCCTGACAGGTGGAGCAGGTTTTATCGGATCGTCGTGTCTGGAGGCGTTTGTGCGCACCGGCGCACAGGTCGTGGTGCTGGACGCGCTCAGCGAAATGCTCTACGGCGCCGAGATGAAGCGAGACAACCTCAAGGAGGTGCGTCAGCACGGCGAGTTTGAGTTCCACGAGGTGGACATTCGCCAGCGGGCGGCGTTGGAGGCCGTCTTTGCCAAGCACGATGACATTGATGTGGTGGTGCATCTGGCGGCGCTGGCCGGTGTGCGGCCGTCGATCGCCAACGCGCCAAAGTACTACGACGTCAACGTGCGCGGCAGCGCCACGCTGATGGAGGTGGCGCGCGCCCATGGTGTGAAGCGCTTTGTCCTGGCCAGCTCTTCGTCCGTCTACGGGACCAACACCAAGACGCCCTTTGCCGAGGACGATCCGGTGATCAACCCCGCCAGCCCCTACGCCGCCAGCAAGCGCGCCATGGAGTTGATGGCCCAGACCGATTTTCGCCTCCACGGCGGCGACATCACCTGCCTGCGTTTCTTCACCGTGTATGGCCCGCGCCAGCGCCCCGACATGGCCATCAACAAGTTCATGCGGATCATTGCCGCCAAAGAGCGCTTGCCTATGTTTGGCGACGGCACCAGCGGCCGGGATTACACCTACATTGACGACATCGTCCAGGGGGTGTGCCGCGCGGTGGAGCAGCTCGACGGTTACAACGTCTACAACCTCGGCGGTGACAAGGTGGTCTTGCTCAAGGAGCTGATCGCGACCATCGCCGATGTGATGGGTGTGGAGGCGTTGGTGGATCAGTTGCCGATGCAGCCCGGCGATGTGCCGCTGACGATGGCCGATCTGACGCGCTCGCG
This sequence comes from uncultured Pseudomonadota bacterium, assembly GCA_937123825.1. GTDB lineage: Bacteria > Myxococcota_A > Bradymonadia > Bradymonadales > CAKZKQ01. The sequence goes on along the minus strand of CAKZKQ010000287.1, from coordinate 76,780 downwards.
CGCCGAGCTTGGCTACAGCCCCACGACCGCGTTGCGCCAGGGGGTTGAGAAGATGTGGGCCTGGCATCAGCGCAGGTATCACGGCACCGCGTAGAGCATCATGAGTCAGAACAAGCCGTCGAGCTTCCGGAAGAACCTCAAGATTCAGGGCGCCAAAGACGTCCTGTCGATGGTGATCCTCTTTGGGCTGACGGCCGTCATCACCCGCACGCTGGGCGCCGAGAAGCTTGGAGAGCTTGCCTGGGCAGAGACCATTGTCCTGATGCTGTCCAACTTTGGCGATCTGGGCCTGTCGCGGGCCATGATGGTCTTTGTGTCCAAAGCCAGAGGGCGCGGTGAGCCCAACGACAACCCCGAGATCCGCAGCGCGCTCTGGGCGCGCATGGGCTTTATTGCCCTCTTGTTGGTCTGTGGGGGCGCGTTTGCGGGTTGGGAGTCCTTCCACAACTGGCTGGAGCTGGAGTTCTTTGACGCCGATCTCTTCAGGATGGCGCTGGTGGCGGCGGCTTTTGCGCTTTGTGAGCGCCACATCAACCCGATCTTGACGGGTTTGGAGCGCTTTGACTGGCTGGCGATCTCCAAGCTGTGCAGCCTGAGCGCCTACGCGGGGATCTTGGGGACGCTCTGGGGCACGGGGACGATGTCCCCCGAGACGATCATGTTTGCGATCATGGCCCGAGGGGCCACCGGGGCGCTGTGTGGGGGGGGATTTTTGCTCATCAAGCAGCGCTACCGCCTCTTTGGGATGCCGACGGTGTCGGGTTTCAAGGCGCTATCGAGCGTGTCGGGCTGGACGATGGTCTCGGTGGTGTCGATCACGCTCTTTCAGCGCCTCGATACGTTGATGCTGGCCTCGATGGTGGGTTCGACCTCGGTGGGGATCTACAACGTCGGGCAAAAGAGCACGCAGATGCTGCACAAGGCCATGGGCAGCTTTATGAACGTGCTCTTCCCCAAGATCGCCGCGATGGACGACCCCGATGAGATCGCGCGTTTGCTGCGGTTGATCTTTCGTCGGTCGCTCTATTTGACGTTGGGGCTCTTGCCCTTTTATGCCCTGTCGCCCTATTGGGTGGTGCTCTACTTCGGCGAGGAGTTTGCGCCGTCGGTCTTTATCTTTCAGGTTCTTTTCATACGGTTTTTGACCCAGCTCTTTGTGTCCCACTTCGGGCACGTCTTTTACGCCTTCAACAAGCCCTGGATCTTGTCGGTGACCAACATCTGTCAGGCCATCGCCAACTTTGGCGGCAACCTGTGGTTGATCCCGCTCTACGGCGAGGCAGGGGCAGCGTTGGCGACGTTGTTGACGGCGGTTCCGGCATTGATCCTCTTTACGTGGGGGCTGCGCTGGACATTGAATGGGGCCCGGGCAGAGCGCGCCGCCCAGAAGTTGGCGCAGGATTCCGCCCAGGATGAGGCGTCCCCGTGAGGGTTTGGTTGGAGGTTGGCAGAGCATGCGTATTTTGATGGCAACTTACTCCTTTGGGCCGCGTTTTGGCGGCGCGGAGCGTCAGGCCGCGCGTCTGGCCCAGGAGTTGATCAACCAGGGACACCACGTCGAGCACGTCTGCGCGGATCTGGAGACCCGTCAGGACGCGCTGGGGGACATCACCGTCAACCGCTTGCAAGGGTTTGTGCCGCACAAGGGGGGCCGCAAGGCGACCTGGAAGCGCTATGGCGGGCGTTTGGTGCGTTTTATGCGCCAGCGCCGAGGCGACTTTGATCTGGTGCACTGCCACGGCGCGTTTGACGCCAGCTCGCTCTTTATCGGCGCCGCCGCGCCGCGACTGGGGTTGCCCACCGTGCTCAAGCACGCCAGCGGGGATGAGTACCGGATTTTGAAGCGCCGCACGCGCTTGCCCAAGGCCTTCGCGCGCCCGTTGCATGGCCGCTTTACCACCCACGTGACCAACAACCGGCCCATTTCGTTGGAGCTTCGCGACGATCCGCTCTTTGGGCAACGCATCACCCAGTTCATCCCCAACGGGGTGCCGCTGCCCGACAAGACCGTTTCCTATCATGAAGAAGGGCAGGCCCCGAAGATGGTCTGTGTGTCCAACTTCAACAAGAACAAGAACCAGGAGGCGCTGGTGCGGGCCTGGCCCAGGGTTCAGGAACTTGTGCCAGGGGCGCGGCTGGCGTTTGCGGGCACCGGGAGCCTCTTGGAGCACTGCAAGGCTGTGGCCACGGAGCTTGGCGTGGCGGACACGATCGACTTTGAGGGCTTTGTCCAGGACGTGCCTGCGCTGCTGCAAAGCTCCCAGGTCTTTGTCTTCCCGTCCCGTCACAAGGAGGGGATGCCCAATGCATTGCTCGAAGCGCTGGCCAACGGTCTGCCCTCGGTGGTGTTGACGCAGCCTGCGGTGGTGGAGGTGATCCACCACGACGAGCAGGGGATCGTGATCACCGAAGACGACCCCGACACGGTGGCCGAGGCCATCGCCGCGGTGCTCGAACCCCAGACATGGCAGCGGATGAGCCAGAGCGCTCGCCAGCGGGCCGAAACCGAATACGCCATGGCCGCCGTGGCCCACCGCTACCTCGATCTCTACCGCCGCACCCTGGCGGCCCACCCCTGACCCCGGAGTACACAGGTCATGTCCACCCAGAGCGCCGAACCCCGGCTGACCGCCATTGTCCCCATCCGCAACCGCAGCGGCGTACGCCTTGAGAACTGTTTGCACAGCCTGCGCTGGCAGGAGGGCGTCGATCACGACGAGATCGAAATTGTCATCAGCGACTTTGGCAGCGATGACACCCACCGCGCCTCCATCGACGCCCTGGCCGAGACCTACAACGCCAGGGTCGTCTACATGGCCACCGACGAGGTCTGGAACCGCTCCAAGGTCCTCAACATTGGCATCCAGGCCTCTCGCGGGCAGATCGCCTTTTGCACCGATGTGGACATGATCTTCGCGCCCAACTTCCTTAAAAGCATCCTGGACACGCATCAGGCCGGGGGGGAAAAGGTCATGGCGCTGTGCCGCTGCCACGACATGCCCGAGAGCATCCCCGAGAAGCGTTGGACCCGCGCGGATTACGAGGAACTCCAGGCCGCCAGCGAGATCCGACAGACCAGCGGCACCGGCGCTTGTCAGGCCGCGCCCAGGCGTTTCTTTGAGAAGGTCCAGGGCTACGATGAGAAGTTCCTTTACTGGGGGGCCGAGGACAATGACATGTGCTCACGCGCGGAGCGCTACGGTCTAAAGCTGATCTGGATGGACGGCACGGCGATGCTCCACCAGTGGCACCCGACGATGAAGAACGACCGGCGGTTGCGCTTTCACATCAACCGCCTGCGTTACAAGATGACCAAGCATGTGATCGTGAAGAACAAGAAGGGCTGGGGCGCCTGGCAGGCGTAAAGTTTCGCCGCTGGGTGCCGCTGGGGCATTGGGAGCGCTGTGTGGAGGATTAAAGGTGCCAGACACCCTGACCGACCCCGGTTTATACGGGGTCGGTCAGGGTGTCTGGCACCTTTTCTTTTATCCCTTCGGTCTTCATGAGCGCTTGAAGGCGCTGGCGCGCAGTCTGGGCAGCGCCAGCGGATCGGTGGTGCGCAGGTTGGTGTATGCCTGGCGAGTGGTGGAGATGGTCTTGAAGCCAACTTGGCGGGCCAGGGCGGCCTCGCGCGGTCCGTGATCTCCAAACGGGTAGGCGAAGTGGTCGACGGGCTTGCCCAGGAAGGCTTCCAGACGCTGCTTTGAGCCCAGGATTTCGTGTTGCGCCGTGGTGGCGTCCAGGCGCGTCAGCCTGGGGTGGTTGAGGGTGTGGGCGCCAAAGGTGACCAGCGGCTCCTGGGCCATCTGGCGGACCTGATCCCAGTTGAGGGCCAGCGTGGGGATGGGGATCTGGTTGTCTTCAAAGAAGGGCCGGTAGTCTTTGGCGCTCAGCGCCGCCCCCAGGGTTTTTTGCAGGTGCTGCAGTGAGGTCACCTTCTGCTCGGCCGTGTGGGCGGGCAAGGAGTGGTCCTGGCCTCCGAGCCGGTACTTCAAAATGGTGTTGTCGCGGACCCAGCGCTGGAGCGTGGCGCCGTAGTGGACCAGATCCTGGTCGATGAACCCAGGGATGAGGAAGATGGTCAGCGGGATCTGGCGCGCTTTGAAGATGGGCAGGGCCTGGGTCAGGTTGTCCAGATAACCATCGTCAAAGGTCGCGCACGCAAAGCGGCGCTTGTCCGCAGGCAGGCGCCGATGTTGGAGGCGCTGGGCCAGCTCGTCCATGGAAATGAACTCACAGCCCTGGGCCTGGTGGTCTTCGATGTGCCGGATGAGATCGGCGGTGGACATCTCCAAGGTGGGCGCAGGGATGATGCGCTGCTCCAGGGTCTGATCGTCGGGGACGCTGTGAAACATCAGCACCGCGCCGTGCCCGGCGGCCAGCCGGCGCTGTCCCCAGCGAAAGGCTGCGTTGGCGGCGTCTTTGAGGGCGCGTTTCATGGGTTTTGCCAGGGCAGGGGGCGCCCGAGCATGTCGGCCAGGCGCTCGTTGTGGGGTTTGTAGAGCGCGGCCAGTTGTTGGCGCTCGTGGTCGTGGACCGGGATCTGGAAGCGGCGGTGGTTTTTGATCACGCCTGGCAGGATGCGGTCGGCCAGGTTGGCCAGGCGCTCGCTGCGGTGCTTGAAGCGCATGTGGAGGTGGCTGCGCCGCTTGTTGTAGCGGTAACCGGTGAAGGGGGGCTCAAAGCTGTCGTCGACGTCGATGAACTGCCAGATTTTTTTGAGCGTCTCCTGACCCTGTTTGCCAATGTCCTCTTCGTAGATCAGCGCCATGATCTGCTCTTTGGGGTAGGCCTCCAGCCAGCACGCCATGTGCTCGTCGTAAAAGCCCATGTCACGGATGCCGTGCAGGTGGGCGACGTCCAGCAGGCGCTGGTCGGGTCGAATTCGCCCGGCCTTGATGTGGTGGTAGTAGGCCGACACGGCGCGGTCGACGGGCTCGCGCATGGCGACGATGATCTTGGCCTCGGGCAGATGATCGTGGATGCGCTGGGGCAGCGTCCGGCCGTCGTTGATGGTGCGATCCGCGGTGGTCCAAAAGTAATTGGGGGTAAACTCACCGCTGGCTTTGTGCTGGGCCGAGGGGGTGAAGTGTCCCTGATACCAACCCAGGCCTTTGGCAAAGTGGTCGGGGTTGTCAAAGAAGTAGAGGCCCTTGGGCGTGGTGGCGAAGACCTGTGGGTGGCGGCGCATGGTCTGGTAGAGCCATGTGGTGCCGGACTTCTGGGCGCCAATGACAAGGAAAGTCGGTTCGCTCATGGTCGTGCCTTGTGGTGCTCGGCGCCTTTTGTCGGCGCTTGCCCCGGTCTTTCTAAAACGGGCAGAGAGGGGCTGCCAGGCGCGAGGGCCATTGGTGCGCGCCTTGTGGTGGGCTGTCAAGCGGTGATGCGATCGAGGATCGCGGCCAATTCGGCGGTGGCCTGCTGGCTGGAAAAAGAGCCGTCGGGCCGCTCGGTGGTGGGGTGGCGCCCTGCGGTGATGATGGGCTCAAGCCAGTCGGCCACCGCCATCGGGTCATCCATGCCAAAGATGGCGCCGCCGATGGAGCGGGCCATCTGACCCAACTCGGCGTTGTCGGCCAGGACCAACACGGGGCGTTTGGAGGTGGCGTAGTCGTAGAACTTGGCGGGGATGCGCTGGGTGCTGCGGTTGCTCAGTGCCACCAGCACGTCGGCGCTCTCCATCACAGGCCCGATCGAGGTGTAGGAGACAAAGTCATGCTTGGTGACCATTTCCCCCACGCCCGCGTTGTGGGCCATCTCCATGGTGTCGGGTGGGCAGTTGCCGGTGACGACCAACTGAACGTGTCCCAAACCCCGGCGTTTAAGCTCCACCAGGACCTCAATCAGCACGTCCCCCTCCAAAAAGCGCCGAAAATGCCCCAAAAAGAGCAATGAGAAGCGCTCAAAGCCCCCATGCTCCCCGTGCCCAATCAACCCGGCGTCGCCGTGGTTGCGGATGCAGGCAAAACGCTGGGGATCAAAGTCGGCGTAGTGGCGCCGGTAGTCCTCAAGCGTGGTGAGGCTGTTGAGGATGATGGACTGGGCGGGTCTAAATGCCAGCCGCTCCAGCCAATCCACAAAGGGCAAAATGGGCCAGGGGCGGCGCGGCCGACGCAGTTCACAGACCGACCACGGGTCGCGCAGGTCCTGAATGAGCGGCAGCCCGGTTTGCCTGGCCACGTGGGCGCCAACAAGGAGCGCCGCATACGGATCGGCGTTGACCATGATGGCCTCACACTTCGGATGCGCCTTCAAAGCCCTCCTGGCCGCTCCCACCGCGTGTGGGATGTGCACGCTGTGCTCGCCCAGCGGGATCAACTCGGGGTTGTTGAGCCATTGGGGCAGGAGATCGCGGGGATCAAAGCCCTTGGCTGAGGGCGGTGCGGAAGCGGTCTTGTTTGAAGGGGAGGCGGCGGGGCGCTGGAGATTGGCAAAGGCACCGGCGGCGCGCGCGCTGTAATCCCGGACGATGGTGGTGGTGTCAGGGACCGCGTCGAGCAGCTCGGTGCTGGTGCGGGCGCCAGGCCACAGGTCACACAAGACCACCGGCGCCCAGCCGTGCGTGGGCAGATGCCGGGCAAATTTCAGCGGACGCAGCGCGCCAACGCGGGCTCCAGGCGGAAAGTAGGGGCTGATGTAGAGAAACTGTCGCATGCGGGTCTGACACCAGGTCGTCTGTGTATCGATGGGGCAAAAGAAACGCACAGGCCCACCCGGTCAGCGCCTGCGCTGTCCACGAGCCTGCGGCCCATACATACACGCTTCCAGGGCGGCTTGGTATCACTCTGGGCCGCGTTCCAGGATTCGGTAGATGGACTGCCGCGTGATGCCAAGCAGACGCGCGGCCTGAGCCTTGTTGCCGTTGGTCTGTGCCAGGGCGCGCTGGACGGTTTGATAGCGCTGTCTGGCTTTGGCCCGCGCCATGTTCATGGGCTCTTCAGGGCCGTCGGGCTCCTGGGCAGGCTGCGGGGCGGGCTGCGCGGGAGCCGCAGGTGCGCCGGGATGGGGCGGCTGGGATTGCATCATCCAGGGCGGCGCCTGCCAGTTTTGAGGGTAAGGGGCCTGTGTGGCCCACGGGTTTGCCCAGGGCGGTGGCCAGTTGGGCGGGTATGGGCTGTGACCATAGGCCGCGTAGGGGTTTGACGGCGGCGTGGTCGGATAGGCAGGCGGCTGAGGCCAGGAGCCCGGCGGCGGCCACATGCCATGCTGATACTGGGGCGGGGTGGCCCCTGGCGGGGGAAAGTGCGCCCACGGGTTGTGGGGCATGCCGGGCGCCGCTGTGTTGTGCGCCGGGTGGGTTTCCTGGGCCGGCGAGGGCAGTTCTTCGAGTTCTTCCAGGTCTTCGACCTCGTCTGCCGCGGTGTAGATGGCTTCGAGGGTGAGTTCGTTGCCGTGGCACAGGATCATGGCCCGTTGGAGGGCGTTGCGCAGTTGTCGGATGTTGCCCGGCCAGGAAGAGCGCTGAAGGGTTTGGATGATCTTGGGCGACGGCGGCGCCATGTCGAGGTTGTGTTGCTCGACAAAGAGGTTGAAGAAGAAGTGGACCAGCGCGGGGATGTCTTCGGGGCGCTGCTCCAGGGTGGGCAGGCGCAGCGTGACAACATTGAGGCGGTAAAAGAGGTCGGTGCGGAAGAGCCCCTCTTTGACGCGCTTGTGCAGGTCCCAGTGGGTGGCGGCGATGATGCGGACGTCGACGTTGCGCTCGCGCTGATCGCCCAGGCGTCGGATGGTGCCCTCTTGCAATGCCCGCAGGATTTTGGCCTGCGCGGCCATGGGCAGGTCGCCGATCTCGTCGAGGAAGAGCGTGCCGCCGTTGGCCTGTTCAAAGAAACCGGGGCGAGTCTGGGCGCCGGTGTAGGCGCCGCGTTGTGCGCCAAAGAGTTCGGCTTCAACCAGGTTCTCGGGGAGGGTGGCGCAGTTGACGGCGACAAAGGGCGCGCGAGCGCGTCCGCTGGCGTCGTGGATGCCTCGGGCCAGGAGTTCTTTGCCGGTGCCGGTGTCTCCGAGGATGAGCACGGGGACGTTGGTGTTGGCGACCTTCTGGGCGGTGTTGAGGATCTCGACCATGGCATCGGACTGGCCGATGATGCGGGGGAAGCGGTCGGTGACGGCGCGGACCAGCGCGCGGTGCTGGGCGCGCTGGACGACTGGCCCCAGTTGGTTGCCGAGCATGTCGAGCAGCTCTTCGTCTTCCTTGGAGAACTGCCGTGTGCGCTCGGAGTCGAGGTAGACGACGCCGTTGATGTGGCCCTCGTTGCGCAGGGGGAAGGCCAGGATGCTGCGCATGCCCATGGTGGCGATGGAGCCGCTGCGCGAGAAGCGCAGGTCTTCGGTGGCATCGGCGCTGGAGATGGGGGCGTTTTCGCGCAGCACGCGTTGGATGACAGTGCTGCTGGTGCGTATGCGTCGGTTGGTCAGGTCCTGTTGTCCAAAACCGCGCGCAAAGGCCACAGAGCTGATCCAGCCCAGGGGCAGTCCATCGTCATCGCTCTCCCAGGTGCGCTCAATGAGCGTGCCTTCGGGGTTGGTTTCGGTGCCAGGGTCGGGCGTGGGCTCTATTTGGAAGAGGATGCCCCGGTTGGCGCCGGTAAAGTTGATGATCTGGTCCAGGACCTCGCTCATGAGGGCGTCGAGTGTGCGCCTTGATGCCCGATGGAGCTTCTGGACAATGTCGAGGATTTGCTGCAAGCCGCTCAAGAGCCGATGTCGGTCAAGCTGGGCATGCTGTTGGGCGTCGTTGAGGATGGCGGCGCGGCGCCGGTTTTTGAGGTATCCCTTGCGGTAGGCCTCAGGCATTTCTTCGAGGCGTTCCTGCAGGATTTCGTTGGCCTTCAAGAAGGCATGCTGCGCATCCTCAGGCCGATCCATCGCGCGGTAAAGTTGCCCGCGCAGGTGATGGTACTGGGGCAGGTCAGTGTTCAGCTCATGATTTTTAATAAGGTCAAAACACTCTTCAAGGCGCTGCTCAGCCTCGCCCGTATTGCCCAACCGAATGTGCGCCTCGACAAGCACACGCAGGCTTCCAAGTTTGAGGGGGGGGCGCAATCTGGCTGTGCGCAGCATTGCCAAGCCCTGACTGGCTTCACGGACTGCCAGTCCCCATTCCTGTTTTAAGAGTGCATGCTCGCCCTTGAGCATACGCAGAGTCGCTTGTCCTGTTTGTGTGAGGGACTTGTCTGTGAATTTTCCTTCAATTTCTTCAATGATTTGGAAGGTTTGATTGGTGTGTTGCCAATATACAGTGCACAGTCCTTGTTGCAGATAGAGTTCCCAGCGGTCTTTCCACGTCGATTGTGACTTCATGCGCTCGAAGAGTTCGCGGCTCTTGTCTTCGAAACCAAACTCCCCATAACAATAAAGAAGGCTGATGCCGATATTCGACAAAAGATCATAACGGCCAGTGCTAAGTGCCACCCTGTAAGCGGCCTCAATGGACATCATGCCTGTGTAGGGATGACCGCTTTTTTGTTGGACTTGTGCGAGTCGCCTCAGCAATCCCATACGGACATGTTCATAGCCAAGCTCTTCGCATTCTTTGATGCATCGTTCCAAGTGATAGCGTGCGACAGCGGTTTGACCCCCGTCGCTCAGTAAACGCACTAGGTTGCTGGTGGCTCTGGCCACCACAGTGGCAACAAATCCTCGCCTCCTACCTGTAAAGATAGCGTTTTCATAAGCTTCTTGAGCCTCCACAAGCAGCCTATCTTGCTCAAACAATGCCCCTTGGAGATTGAGCATCTCGGCTTGTTGTTCGTGGTTGAGCCGCTCAAAAATGTGCTCCGAATTTACAAGCCTTATGGCCGCGTGGAGGACATCGGTTCTGTAACTTGTTCGCCACAAGCGGGCCATAAGGGCCCTGAGCAAGGGACCCCATACGTAAGGAAGGTCTTGCCCACTAAAGTATGGGATCAGCGCCCATACTCTGCGCATGGCCCGGCTGTAGAGCGCTTGGCGTGTGGGATTGATGGCCAAGAGGGCCAATGCTCTTGCATGAGCAGCGGCCACTGTTTGCTGTGTTGATGGGCGTGGTCCTGGAACCAGTTTGATTTGTTGCTCCCAGGGTTTTTTTAAAAAGTCTTCCTGATCATCATCGTTGTTGAAGGCTTCTAAGATATTGCTGGGAACCACATTGGTGTTGGCCCATTTTTTTAGTAGTTTTACACCTATATCTTCTATTTTATTAGATATTTCGAGGTTGTTATATACCTCAAGGGCTTCGGTTAGAATTATTTCGTGTTTTGCGCTCCAGTCTTCAGGCAAACAATCGAGGCTTAGTTCTATAGAGGCATGTGCGGCTTGAAGACGTTGGTTTTGGCGATAGATTCGGCATATGTGCGGTGCCAGGTTGAGCACCGTATCTCGGTTTTTTGCTTTGGCGAGCCATTGGAGCAATTCCAGAGGCTCAACGCTCTCTGAATGCTCTTGGTACATGCCGTAGAATGTTTGAGCGAGTCTGTGTGTGATTACTTCCTGACTTGGAACATCATCCCACGAAGCATGCAGAAGTGTTGTAGATAGCTCGTTGCTACCTATGTGGTACTGGGTGTTTGATGTCGTTTTTTGGTCCGAGCTGGTCTGTTTGACGGTGTGCAGTATCCCCTGCTGATATAGATACTTCAGCGTTGAGGCTCGCAATACGTACTCAGGGAGCACGGTTTGCAACAGTTTTAGTGGGGCTGGGCGCTTGAGTTGAGCAAGGACCTTGAGCACTGCACGCAATGGAGACCGTAGACGGTTGATGCGTCTTTGTTGTTCTCCATTGAGGTCTGCTGCGCGGCGAAGGGTTACCCCGCTGGGTTTTTGGCCTTGTTTTGATGCCTCCAAAAGGGCTTGGGCCATGGTTGTGAGTCGAAGTGGTATGCCCGCTGTTAAGAGTTGAGTTTCTTCGGCAGAGGTGGGGCGAGCCTGGATGGGTAGGGTCTGTTCAAGAAACTCTTTGGTTTCCAGTGTGGTCAGTGGCGGCAGCGAAATCCGCAAGCACGATGCACTGAGTGGTTTGATGGTTTGAGTGCTGTCAGCACTTTCGTCCTGGTATGGGATGGGCAATCCAGGAGTGATGGTGGCGATGATGGCCAGTTGTGTTGGGGCGGGTCTTGTTCGATCTGCCGACAAGTGGTTTGCCAGCGATACAATTGTTTCGATTGCGATGTGTTTTGGGGTTAGACCATTGAGAACGATGAAAAGCGGGGTGTGGCGGGCCGCTTTCATCAAATGTCGCATCAACCGTAGCTGCCGCGCGTGCTCTCCTCCAAACGCGCGAACCTCGCCGGTTTCATTCAGTGACAGCTCGCGTAGCAGTGCTGTGGCATCTTGTCCCAGCACATCCGGTCTGGATATCAAGAGTTGTCGTGCCAGCTCTTCAAGGGTTTTGTCCGGTTCAGCATCGACTGCGGTGTGCTCAAGCAGGATGACATTGCGTTGTTTGATGTTGGTGGCTGCGATATTGACAAGTGTGCGTTTGCCGATGCCCTCGGGACCTTCAAGCAACGCAATGGGCAGCGTTTTGGCCACCTGGTCGATGTTGTCATCGACCCAGGCCATGAGCTGATCAAGCTCCTTTTCTCGCCCGACAAAACAACTGGGAGCTTGCTGGGGTACTGCGGGAGCCCATGGTGCCAGCAGCCCCAGTGCTCCTTCAACAGCGTTGGTTCGCGTAGTGTGCTGTGGTGCCATCAGCGAGCGAATCAACTGAGTCAGGATGTCCTGGGAGGCGTTGTGTTTTGGGTTGGATGCACTCTCCCAACCTCTTGGAGGGTGCTCTGGAGTCTCATGGAGGATGCGGTCTACCAGCACAGCGTCCATGTCGCTCTTGAAAGTGGTACTGGATTGAAGCTCACCCGCATCATGGAAAGGCGGCACACCATAAAATAGATGGTAGAGGGTGGCGCCCAGCGCATAAAGGTCTGTGGCAATGCCTGGTGTGGCACCGCGCAGCAACTCTGGGGCCAGATAGAGCGGTGTGCCGCGCACGCCGGTGTCTACATCGCCAGTCTGAAAGATCAAACCAAAGTCGATCAGGTGAACATCAATGCTCTCTGCCGAGACATCCAGGAGAATGTTCTGGGGCTTGATGTCACCGTGGCAGTACTTGGAGCGGTGGAGTTGTCCAATGACTTCAATGAGTTGGTAGGCAATCTGCGCGACCTGGTCAGGGTTTAACTCCCCTGCAAGCTTGTCCCCATTTTCTCCGGGCGCAAAAGGACGTGTGTAGAAGACACGCCCCTGTGCATCGCGCCCCCAGTCGAGCAGGACTGGCAGGGCGCTGTGATGCAGGCGCGCCAGCATGTTGAAGCTCTCAGTGGCCTCTTGCGCCTGCAAGTCCGCGTCTTCAGGGGTGTGCCACAGGTGTTTCAGAACGACCTGTGCACGGCGCAGGCGGTCCATCACAAGGTAAACAACCCCGCCTGCTCCTCGCCCCAATTCTTTAATGACTTCGAAACGTCCCTGAAGCAGCGTCGAGGGGGTCTCCTCAAGCGCAGCAGCCGTGGCTTTGTGTCGCATGGTCGTCTCACCAGAGTCCTGGTGTGGTGTGCCTGATGCGCGTCGATCACCCTCCATGGATGACATGGCCAAGGGCCGCTGTCCAATGATTGCAGTCAACTGTGGCGTAAATGCCTCAATTTTTATGGGGTGTATGCAATTGTTTTTATGGTTTTTCCACTCTTCAGAGCCCAATGATTCCTTCAGGGGATCTTCTTTTGTTTGAAAGATGCTTTCTGATGATGGTGTTGGTCTTTCCATTGCGTGCGAGTGTGCTTCGCTATGTCCTTTGTTTTATTGCTCAATAAGGTCATTGAAGTGAGATGGTTTTGTCTTTACATTATTTGTGTAAAATTATCATGTTGTTGTTTTTTGCGGGTTTTGGAGGCATTTGAGGCTGGTTTGGGTGGTGTTTTTTTACCATGCATGAAGCATTGAGTCCCCTGGTAAAGCTCTTTGGTGTTGTCATTTGTGAAGTTTTGTTCAGGGTTGAGTTTGTTTTTTGAATTTTTTTGTTTTTTTCTACAGAAACATCTGTTAGACAACCGCCCATTCGAGAAGGGTTCTTTTAGCACATGTACTGTCGGGAGATTTAAAATGAAAAACAATGTTCTTTTTGGTGGTGTGTCGTCGGTTGTTTGGTTTGCGATCTGTGCTTTGATTTTGACTTCTTCAAGCACTGTTTTTGCCAGCGGGTCCAACGGATCGGGCTCTGCTGGAACCGGCGATTTTGTTGCTGAAATGTGGGACAACGGCGTGGGCTACTCCGGTCCCATGACCCATGCCAAGGTCCTCTTCTGGGACGCCTCCGGCGCGCTCTCGGGTGACTGCATCCCCACCGCTTCGGTGACGTCTTCGGGCGGTTGGGTTGATTTTGACTGTGATTTCTTTGGTTCCACCAGCGGCCTGCAGCTTGTCGAGTTGACCTCCGATGAGGTCACCGAGCTCTTCTACGTCGCCAGCGCAGGCAGCGACACTTTCCTGCTCAACAGCGTCACCGGAGACAAGCAGGGCACCGTGGTCTTCGATCTGGGTGAAAATGGCCCTGAGTACTGAGACCGGAACCTGAAGCATTCAGAAGAGGAGCACGGAACCATGGACAAGAAGATGATGAAAGGTTTTCAGAGCATCGACCTGGGCGATCAAGAGCCGCTGTGGTGAGATTCCAGGTTTGATGGGTACGTATAATGATGGGCGCTTGGGCTGGGCAGGTTGTGGACCTGGACGTCTGAGGCGCTTTTGACAGAGGTCGAACGCGAGAGCGTGCGGCCTTTGGCTGCTTTTTGCGCCTCTTTGGTGAGCCTGTCTGGCGCCGCATGCCGCATCGAGCATGCCCCCACCGCTGAAGGCAGCCGGAGTGTTTTGCCTTCAAAGCCGCCTTGATCCATGCTCTCGACCTCCAAACGGCGGTGGATGAGCAGTTCTCTTAGCGACTTCCCCTCGGTGTGTTGTCCCACACAGAGCCTTGATTCGTAGGTCCCTCCGAGCAGCGCCAGGCCTGCCAGCGTGGTGCGCCGGGCGTCATCCAGACGCTGACGCTGCTCGGTTGTGCTACGGGCGATCGCAGCAGTCTGCAATCGGCTCTGGATCCACAGGGCCTCAGCGGCCTGAACGCCGAGGCCCTGTGTGGAGAAAATCCGTTGCGCGTTGGTGACATCGCGCAGTGCTTGACGCTGGAGCCGGAGCGTTTCGGCTTCATCGTCGCAGTGTTTGATCAGTGCCAGTTGCACGTGGCCAAGGGCCAGCAGCGCTCTGCCCTGGAGTTGTTGGCTCTGGGGGGCGCGGTTGCGCTTGAGTTGGCGGCCCAGCAGGGCGATCGCGCGGCGCAGCCAGCCGACGGCATTGTGCAGGTGGCGTCCCGAGCCACTCTGGCTGGCGTTGATGCAGGCCAGGGAGCGGATGACCAGGGCGAGCGCGACGTTGTAGGGCTTGGCGCTGGCTTCGGGGTGTTGAAGGATCCGCTGGGCGAGCCGGGAGGCTTCTTCCCAGGGGAATTGTTGGCGTTGGGGCTGTGGAAGGCTCAGGTGGAGCGTGCACCAGTTGACCAGTTCATTGGCATTGGCGTCTCTGGGGCAGCCTTCACCAAGCCACTTGTTGGCGGCGTACTGAGCGCCTGGGTCGCCGGTCTCGAGCCAGCGTCCCATGACGGCGGTGGCTGCGGCGCGGATTTGATTGCGCAGTGGTCGATTGCCGCGGGCCAGACGGTGGCCCTGGGCGTAGAGGCGCCAGATCCGCTCCAGTTCGGTGCTGTCTGAGTTGGTGCCGAGTTTGTTGAGTCGCGCGTTGGCCAGGCCAACGTTGAGGGCGACCAGGTGGGGGCTGCCGCTGCGCTCTTTTTCCAGGATGTAGAGGGCTTCTTGGAGGCGTTCGACCAGGACGTGGTCTGAGTTGGCGCATCCGGCCGAGTCGAGCAGTTGTTCGAAGCCGGTGGCCATGTTCAGCACGGCGTCGATGTCGCGCAGGGGTTTGTTGCGCAAGGTCGCGGCTGTGGCCCATTGGGGCAAGAGGTCCAGACCTCTGCGGCAGGCCGAAGGCCATTGGGGGCCAATGTCCTGGTAGAGTTCCATCAGCCGCAAAATGGCCCGGCCACGCAGCGGGGCGTCGTTTTTGGGGTTTGAGACCTCCAGGAGGCGCTCAAGCACGGCGATTTCTTCCAGTCCGGCGTCGGCGTCGGCGGCCGTTGCGTCGGCGCGGCCTTTGAGGAGCCTGGCCAGGCGGAAGAGCGTTTCCGGGTCACAGGTGTTGGCGCTGGCGCCCCAGCATCGCCACGCTTGACGGGCCTGGCGCAACGTGACGGCATTGACAGAGAGTGTGCCCAACTGAGGTTGGAGTTGCAGGATGGTGTCAAGCCGTGCAGCGCAGCGGTTGATGATGCCTTGTTGACCAGCGGCCATGCCCATGCGCAAGAGCAGTCCGAGCAACGTTGCGGCTTTGCGGTACTCTTTGCGCGCTTCCCACCAAATGGCCAGCGCCAGATGATTGCCCAGGAGTCTGGGAATTTGGGACCAGGTTTCGGGTCTGCTTTGGTCGAGCATGCCCATGAAGGTTTGCCTGGCGCTGCGGTTTTGTTCGCAGATGGCTTCCACGCAGGCCCCGATGGGGCTTTGGGAAAACAACCAGCGCCGCAGCTTCATCTGCTGCTGGTCTCCCATTTCTTCGATGGTTTCGTGGTGTTCTCGCAGGACATCTTCCAACTCGATCATGGAGGGCGAGCTGGGAAGTTGGATTGCTGAGAGCAGGCGCTCAAAGGGTCCACGGTGCGCAGCCCGTTGTGTGGGGATGTGCGGTGCCGGATTGATGCTGATGGCGATGCTGGCCATGAGATGGCTCTCCAGGTCGCGGACAAAATGCTTTCGACGGTTTTCTTGTATAGGAATATTCGTGCCAGTTTGGACGGTGATGTGGGTTTTGTTCTGTAAGTGGCTGTAATGATTTGGTTTTTTGTTTTTATGGCGAGTTGCCTGTGTGTGGTGTCGGTGTGTTGGGGGGTGGGGAAGTGGCTGGGATGTATGGTGTGTAACATAGTGTGTGTTGTTTTTGCATTGCATGTAACATTAATATTACATACTGTCGGACACTCTTATGACATCCTTGTCGGCCAAAGCGCTTCATGGCAGACTCCTGCTCCATCGCCCAGTTCATGCCCATGGTCTGGGCCCCGTGTGATGTTTCCTTTGTTTTTAAAGTGGTGTGCCCATGACCCAAGAACCGCAGTGGCCTGAAAACTGGACAGACCTCACGCTGGCCGTTCTCGACGTTGAAACCACCGGCTTTGATCCTGAGACCGAGCGGATCATTGAGGTCGGTATTGTCACCTTTGACAATGGCAAGGTGTTGGAGCGCTGGGGCTCGCTGGTCGATCCCGGCAAGCCGATTCCGCCTGAGGTCATTGAGTTGACCGGCATCTCGGATGAGGACGTCGCGGGGAAGCCCTCTTTTGCGCAGATCGCCCCCGAGGTTCATCGGCGCCTTCAAGGGGTGGGTATTGGTGCGTACAACCTCTCCTTTGACCGCAGCTTCCTCAAAGCCGAGTTGGAGCGCGCGGGGCTGGAGTGGCCCAGCAAGTCCCCCACCTTCGACCCGCTGATCTTTGCCCGTGAGCTTCAGCGCGAGCACCGACGACACGGTCTGGGCAAGGTCGCCGACCGGCTGGGGATTGTGCTTGAAAATGCTCACCGCGCCGAAGACGACGCCGAGGTTGCTGGTCACATCCTCTACGCTTTCGCCGATCAGCTCCCGTCCAACCTCCAGGACGTCCTCGTCCTCCAGGCCCAGTGGGAGCGCCAGCAATTGGCCAACGCGCGCTGGTTGCAGGGCGACGGCCGCGGTCCCTCGCTCGATCTCAACGCCATGGGTGGGGTGGATCGCTCGGTGGGGTTGGGTCCGGCCTATTTGTATGGGGATGAGCTTGATCCCCTGCGTGCCATCTACATGAGCGTGCCTGAGGTTCAGCGCGGTTGACCACACACCCAGGTTGGCCAGCGCGTCGACATCTCTTTGACCTGAGCCATCAACCCTTCGCGTGTGTGCGTGTCCAGCGAGGCGAAGAGATCGCCCGTGCCCAGCCACAGCCCTTCGACCCCTGCCTTTTCTTGGCCCATCCACCGCGGCCAGCGCTCAAGTCCCAGCTCTGATTCGATCATGGCACCCACCCGAACGCGCCCCCGGGCCAGTTGCGTGACCTGGCGCAGCTCTGCCCCTTGTTGGGCAAAGGGCGCCACGCACCACACCTCTTGGTGGCGAGTGTCCATGGCGGCGCGCGCGATGGCGTCGATCTGCAACGCCAGTGAGCGCTGCGCGATCAGCCCCGAGAGCCCGCGACGGCCGTTCCAGCCCATCAACTCGGTGTCGCTCGTGGGGGGCTTTGCCTGTGACCAATCGGCCAGTCTTATGGCCAGGGGGCTGGGTTTGAGCGCGTCCATGATCGCTTTGAGTCGCCACACCAGATCCTCAAAGTCCATCCCCGGGTCGCTGTAGAGTACATATTCCAAACGCAGCAGGCCAACACCGCAGGCCTTGTTGGCGTTCAGCAGGCGCTGCGCGATGTGGACCTCTTCGCGTTGGCCGTGCATCAACTCCAGCCACATCTGTGGGGGAGGGTGGTGTTGGGCGAGCGCGGTGGTCTGTGGGGTGGGGTTGGCTGGCGAGGCGAGGGGTGATGTCAACGCCATTGCGGGCAAGACCCTTTTGGCGCTTTGTGGCCATGGGTTGTGTGGGGAGCGCGTCAGGTGCGGGCCCTGGTGGGAGAGGGTGTTTAGGACAAACCGGTGTCCCGACCGCGGCAGGGTTTCAGGTGAGACGTGGGCCATGGCCATGCCCAATGCTGTCGCCAGATGTATGGCGTGCCGTTCGGGCGGTGTGGGATCGGTCATCAGGATGCCGCAGGCTCCGGCCTTGTAGAGCGCCAGGAGGGTTGGGGCGGTGATGGTTGTCAGAGCCGCGATGAAGCCTTGGTGTGGGTTGTGGCGCGTTGGCAGCAGGGGTTGAAGACCAGGGGTGAGGCGCTCCAGCAGGCCGGCGCGGGTGTCCTGGGGGAAGTGTGTCTGTGGGGGCAGGTTGGCGGTGCCCTGCTTGAAGGCCTCTGGTCCCAGGTGCACCACCGGAGCCCAGGCCCAGCCTGGAGCGAGCGGTTTCACGCCTTGGTGTCTCTGAAGATGTCGCGGTGATGGAGCTTGAATTCAGAGGCGCCGTCTTGGCTGCGGATGTGTTCAAAGACGTGCTCGGCCAGCGCGACCGAGCGGTGCTTGCCCCCCGTGCAGCCGAAGGCGACGGTCAGGTAGTGTTTGCCCTCTTGTTGGTATTGGGGCAGGAGGAAGCGCAGCATGGGCAGGACATGCTCCAGGAATTGTCCGGTGTTGGGGTCTGCCATGACGTACTTGGCGACCTCGGGGCGCTGGCCGGTGTGTGGGCGCAGCGCGGGCACAAAGTGGGGGTTGCTTAAAAATCGGACATCGAAGACCAGGTCTGCGCCGCGTGGAATGCCGTGTTTGAAGCCAAAAGAGAGCACGTTGACCGTCATTTTGCGCGCTCTGGCCCCTTCGTCCGGGTTGTAGAGGCGCTCAACGGAGCGGCGCAGGTCATGAACGGTCAGATCGCTGGTGTCGATGATCGTCCGCGCCATCTGACGCAGATCGGCCAGCGCTCGGCGCTCTGCGGCGACACCCTCTTGCAGGCGCCCCCCGTGTGCCAGGGGGTGTTTGCGTCGGGTGGCGCTAAAGCGTCTGACGATGGAGTCGTTGTCGGCTTCTAAAAAGAGGATTTCGAGGTGATGGCCTTCAGCCATGACTTGTCGGAAGATCTGTTCTGCTTGCGCCAGAAACTGTCCGCCGCGCACATCGACGCCCAGCCCGACCCGGGCGACGCTCTGACGCCCGTCTTCGTTGAGCGTGGCCAGCAGTCCGGGCAAGAGCACCACGGGAAGGTTGTCGATGCAGAAGTAGCCCAGGTCCTCAAGGGCGTCGATGGCGGTGGATTTGCCGCTGCCAGACAGCCCTGTGATGACCACGATGTTGACCTGCTCCATAGTCCCTCATGTGCCGATGGTCTGCCCTTTGGGTCAGACCGGGTCGAGTCGAAGCCCAGAGTGGTGCCAGGGTACAGGGCTTTGGCTTGCTTGGCGATGGTTTGGGGGTGCTGTCGCGTGGTTGTGGCCAGTGATGGTTGCACAAACGACAAAGGACCAGAGACCTGTGCGGTCTTCTGGTCCTTTGTAGACTGATCCCGGGCATTGTCGGCGCTGTGTGGGTGCAGCGCCTGGTGGAGAATCAGGATTCGATGAGGTTGTAGTTCCCGTCTCGGCGTCTGTGTAGGATGCTGATGGTCTGGGTTTCGACTCTGGTGAAGACCAGGACGTCTTCGCCGTTGAGCAGGTCGAGCTGCATGATGGCTTCGGCCAGCGTCATGGCGGGGGCTGTGGCCACCGAGGTGCGCAGGACCTTCACGTGTGGGTTGCCGGCCTTGGTGCCGGCCTCTCCCAGGTCCACGTTCATGAAGCCGAACTCTTCGGGCGCGGGGGTGGACTCTTTGGGGGTGTACTCCCCGCGCTCGGCGGCCTCCTGTTCCTCCTCGAAGGCCTCCTCTGTGTCGATGCTCGGCGAGATGACCTGGTAGTTGAACTCCTTGTTTTTGACGTCGCCGGGGACCTTGCGCGTGCGGATTTTGTCTTTGTACCGTCGCAGCTGTCGCTCCAGCTTATCGAGCGCCAGGTCAATCGAGGAGTACATGTCCTCGCTCTTCTCCTTGCTCTTGATCGTCAGTCCGCGGACCTTGAGGCTGAACTGAGCGATGTGCCAGAACTTCTCCACGGAGAAGACTACCTTGGCGTCCATGGGCGATTGGAGATACTTATTGACGGTATGCTCAAGCTTCTCGCCAGCGTAGGCGCGCAGAGAATCCGAGGTGTCGAGGTGACGGAAGGTGAAGGTCACTTGCATCGTCAAGTCCTCCTGGTGACGCTTTGGGTCGTGATGGCCCGGGGCGCGGTGCCCCGGGTGGGGTTGAACATGTGGTGGATAAGCGCTTTGTTGTGGTGCGCTTTTGAATGTCTCTTCAAGATCCTCCTTATGGGCTCACCAGAAAGGGCGCTGGGTTGGCCCTTGAGCTCCGGTGGGCTCGAGAATTTTGGTCTCAACAAGCAGGCTTGCCCTTAGAAGAGCCGCTTGCGTTTGGTGCTGGAAAGGATGCCCAGCATCTCTCTGTATTTGGCCACAGTGCGCCTGGCGATGTCGATGTTGTGGTTTTCGCGCAGGAGCTGAACGATCTTGGAGTCGCTCAGTGGTTTCTTGGGGTTTTCCCCATCGATGATCTTTTTGATCTTGGTTTTGACCGCCTCGCTGGCGATGTCTTCGCCGTGGACCTTGGAGATGGAGGAGTTGAAGAAGAACTTCAGCTCAAAGATCCCCTGGGGTGTGTGGACGTATTTGTTGGTCGTCACACGCGAGATGGTGGATTCGTGCATGCCGATGTCATCGGCGACGTCTCTGAGGACCAGCGGTTTGAGGTGGCTGATGCCGTTGTCGAGGAATTCGCGCTGGAACTTGATGATGGAGTTGGTGACTTTGACGATCGTGCGTTGGCGTCGGTAGATGGACTGGATCAGCCAGGCGGCGTTTTTGACCTTTTCCTGGATGTACTTTTTGGCCTCGTTGCCGTCTCCGCCCGTGAGCGTGTCTCGGTAGAAGTTGGAGACCTTCAGCTTGGGGATGCCGTCGTCGTTGATCATCGCCACGTACTCATCGCCGAGCTTGTGGACGTAGATGTCGGGGGTGATGTACTGGGGTTCTTCGTCGGTGAAGAGCCGCCCGGGCCTGGGGTTCATCTTGCTGATGCGCTTGGCGGCGTGGATGACCTCGTCCATGGACAGCCCCATGGCTTTGGCGATCTTGTCGTAGCGCTTCTTTTCCAGGTTGGGGATGTGGTCTTCGATGACGCCAAAGATGGGGTCTTTTTTCTGGTTGTACTCCACGCGGGCCTGGATCAGGAGACACTCTTTGAGGTTCCTGGCGCCGACGCCGGTGGGGTCAAATTCCTCCTGGATGATCTCCAGGACCTCTTCGGCGAACTCAAAGGAGCACTCGGCTTGTTCGGCGATGTCGTTCAGGTCGATGCGCAGGTAGCCATCGTTGTCCAGGTTGCCGATCACCAGGGTCGCCACCGTCCGCTCATCGTCGGTCAGGTGGGTCATGTTGAGCTGCCACATCAGGTGCTCATAAAGATCGTCATTTTTGCTCAAGGTGGCTTCCAACGACGGCAGGTCGTCGTTCATCCCCTTGTAGCTGTTGGAGGGCAACGGCGAGGAGGAGTTCTCCAGGTAGGCGCGCCACTGGTCCATCTCGGAGCGTTCGGGCAGCTCATCGAGTTGTGGGGGCAATGGGTCGGCAGGGTCGATCGCTGCGTCACCGGCTGCGGCCGCATCGGCCGCGGCGTCGCCTGTGGCGGGCGCTGCGGTGGCGGTGGCTTCTTCGGTGTTTTGTGCTGCGGCTTCCTGATTTTCGGAGAACTCCTCAAGCGCGGGGTTCTCCACCATTTCCTGGGCAACCAGGTTGGCCAGCTCCATCCGGGACAACTGCAACAGCTTGATGGCCTGCTGTAGCTGCGGCGTCATGCGCAGCTGCTGGGACATCTTTAGGTGCTGTTTCAATTCCATCGCCATGAAGACTACCTCAACTTCAACCTGTCATGTGGCCGCCGCCCTCTTTGCACCGTCATGGGGCAGCCTCATTGTCTTGTCCCCCTCGTCCGCCCGGCCACATCACACGACCACGGGGGGATTGAATGGTCCACTTGGATGCTTTGAGGTCCAAAGTGGCGCTCTTGGCCTCAAGGCGTTGGTCGCCTTGCCACAACCTCACCGGGCCCGTCAGCTCCAGGAGCCCGTCATCGGCCCGGTAGGTCGCCGCTTGTCCTGTGGCAAAGTGCGATTGCCATGACACGTGGACTTTGCCGGAGGCCTGCCACTTTTGTGTCTGCGCAGGACCTTGCTGGAGCGTGTCTGTACGCAGCTCCAGCTCGCCATGGCGCAGCACCACTTTGCCAGACCAACGGACGCCTTCTTCCTGGGAAGAGACAAGCTCTTTTGCCTTGATCTCGACCGCGTTTTTGGTCTCTTGCGCCCCGGCCTCTGTCCAAAAAACACTGACCGCCAGGGACCCGAGCGCTGCCGTTGTCAGCAACCCCAGGCGCAGCTTGCGACCCGTTTTTTTGTTCGAAACACCGATGAGCATGTAGAGAACCCCACACCTGCCCGCTGGGCAGAGAAAACCCTTTGATCGAATGACCCTCATGACACTTTTGTGACAAGGATTTCGACCACACCTTCAAGGCTTCAGTGTTGATCAGGGTGGCGCGCCACTGAAACCAATATAATGCAGGTTAGAGGGCAAGTAAAGGGGGTCTGGGCAAATTTGGTATGCTGCTTGCTAAGGGGTTCTTTGCGGATTTGTCAAGCACTTTCGCCCACCCCTGACAATGGCCATGGTCAGGGGGGCGATGGCTCTTGAGGGGGCCACCGCAAAGAGGTCGCAGCGGGCTTGCGAGGGCTCAGCCTTCCTGGCCGTGGGCCAACGCCGCCGCAATAAAGGAAGAGAAGAGGGGGTGGGGCTCGGTCGGCTTGGATTTGAACTCCGGGTGGAACTGACAGCCCAGGAACCAGGGGTGGTCCTCCAGCTCCACGATCTCCACCAGACGCTCATCGGGGCTCAGCCCCGAGAGGATCAGGCCCTGTTGGGTCAACGCCTCACGGTACTCATTGTTGACCTCGTAGCGATGGCGGTGGCGCTCATGGATCATGGCTTCACCGTAAACGCGCTGCGCCAGCGTGCCCTCTCCCAACGCGCAAGGATAGCTCCCCAGGCGCATCGTGGCCCCTTTATCCACCACATCGCGCTGGTCGGGCATCAAGGCGATGACCGGGTGCTTGCCCTGCGCGTCAAACTCGCTGCTGTTGGCCCCATCAAGGCCGCAGACCGAGCGCGCGTACTCGATGACCGCCATCTGCAGTCCCAGGCAGATGCCAAAGAAGGGGATCTTGTTCAGGCGCGCGTACCGCACCGCCGCAACCTTGCCCTCCGTGCCGCGCACACCAAAGCCGCCCGGCACCAACACGCCATCGGCGTTGGCCAACTGCTTGGCGACGTTGCCGTCGTTGAGCTTCTCGCTGTCCACAAAGAGCAGCTCGACCTTGCACTCGTTGGCGATCCCGCCGTGGCGCAGCGCTTCGTTGAGGGACTTGTAGGAGTCGGTCAAACCCACATACTTGCCCACGATCGCAATGCGCGTCGTGTGACGGGGCGCTTTGCATCGACGCACGATCTCTCGCCAGTCATCCAACTCCGGCGCGCGGCTCCAGATGTTGAGCGCCGCCGCCACCTTGTCGTCCAGCCCTTCGGCGTGGAGCAAGAGCGGCACCTCGTGGATCGTCTCAGCGTCCCTACACGTCACCACATGCTCGGTGGGCACGTTGCAGAAGAGCGAGATCTTGCGCTTGATGTCGTCGTCCAGATCGTGCTCCGAGCGGCAGAGCAGGAACTCCGGCTGAATGCCGATCTGGCGCAGATCCCTGACCGAGTGCTGTGTCGGCTTGGTCTTGAGCTCGCCGGCGGCCTTGATGTAAGGCACCAGCGTCACATGGATGTTGACCGCGTTTTGAGGACCAAGGTCCTGCTTCAACTGGCGGATCGCCTCCAAAAATGGCAGCGACTCAATGTCACCCACCGTGCCACCGATCTCTGCGATCACCAGGTCGATGCCAGCGCCCGCAGCCTCAAGCACCTTGCCCTTGATCTCGTCGGTGATGTGCGGGATGACCTGCACCGTCCCACCCAGATACTCACCGCGACGCTCTTTTGTAATGACCGTGTCGTAGATCTGACCCGTGGTGAAGTTGTTGCCCTTGCCCATCGTCGCGCGCGTAAAGCGCTCGTAGTGACCAAGATCCATGTCCGTCTCTGCACCGTCATCGGTGACAAAGACCTCTCCGTGCTGGAAAGGGTTCATGGTCCCCGGGTCAACGTTGATGTACGGATCGAGCTTGACGAAGGTCACCCGCAAGCCACGATTCTCCATCAACGCCCCGATAGACGCTGCCGCAAGACCTTTGCCCAGGGACGACACCACGCCCCCAGTGACGAAAATAAACTTACTGTGTCTCTTCTTCTGCGTCATGGCTCCCAGACCACTCCCCTGATGCTCTATTGCGCGGACCGGCGCCGCAAAAACGCCGGGAGTGTACGGGTTGAACGCACGCAGGGCAAGGAGTCTGGCAAGGCCAATCCCTTTGAAAGGGGGTTTTGTGGGCAATCACGGGGTTTGTAAGGGTGCCAGACACCCCGACAACGTTTGGAAACTCTTGTGGTTGGTGTTGGCGTGTGCACACCCAATTGGGGGGTTTTGAAGTGGGAGGGCTGGGGGTTGGATGTCGAACTGGAGGATTGTAAAGGTGCCAGACACCCTTACAAACCCCGTGTCAAAGGGGATCGGTCAGGGTGTCTGGCACCCGTTCCCCCACCCAACCCCCCCCATTCACACGCCAAACCGCAACTCCAACGCCACTGGCGTTTGTGCGCCGATCACATGGAACGCGTGCGGGACGATTTGACCAGGATGGTCAAAAAAAATGGGGCGCCGAGCAAAGCCGTCAACACACCCACAGGGATCTCTGCTGGGGCGATCCAAACGCGCGCTGCGGTGTCGCACAATGGCAAAAAAGCGGCCCCGCCCAGGGCGCTGGCCGGAATGGACCAGCGGTGTCTGGGGCCGGTCAGGCGTTTGATGGCGTGGGGGACGATCAAGCCGACAAACCCAATGGGCCCCGTCAGGGAAATGACCGAGCCGGTCATCAGTGAGGCAGCCAGGAGCATGCCGACGCGTTCTTTGCGGACCTGGATGCCCCGGGAGGCGGCCAGCGCGTCGCCGCTCAAGAGGTGATCGAGCACTGGGGCGCGGGCCATCAGCCAGGCACCACCCAGGGCCACCGCAGGGACGCACTGGAGCAGCGACTGGTAACCGACCGTGTCCAGCCCCCCCATCATCCAGCGGATCATGCGCTGGGTGCCGGTCATGTCGCTGAGGTATTGAAGCAGGAGGATCAGCGCGGAGCACAGAAAGCTGATGGTGACCCCGGTCAGGAGCAAAGTGGCGGTGTCCAGATGGCGCCCCAGCGCCCGGCCAATACCAAAAACCGCCGCGATCACTGCCAGCGCCCCTGCAAACGCCGCCACAGGCAAGGCGCTGATGCCCCACCACAAGACCCCCAAACCCAGATGGATGGCGATGACGGCCCCCAGGCTGGCGCCTGAAGCGATGCCCAGGGTGTAGGGCGTGGCCAAATCGTTGCGGAAGATGGCCTGGAACGTGGCGCCCGACGCGGCCAGCGCAGCGCCCGCCAACGCGGCCAGCAACACGCGCGGCAAGCGAAGCTGCCAGAAGATCTCGGAAGCGACCGGTTCCGACGCCCAGACCTGGGACAACTCCAAAGGCACGGCGCCGATGAGCGGCGTGAGTCCAATGGAGCAGACCGCCAAAGCGGCCATGGATGCCGTGGTCACCGGTCCGGAACGAGTCACTTTCTGGCCCTCCCGGTGGGGACAACCAGCGGAAGGCCGCCTTCGTCGCGCAGGTGCGCCTCGATGCCGTAGACCTGGCGCAGGTGGTCTGGGTGGAGCACGTCCCAAGGATCGCCGTCTGCCACAACGCGCCCCTTATGCATCAGGACAAGGCGCGAGCAGTGGCGCGCGGCGAGGTTGAGGTCGTGGGTGGCCAGGACAACGGCGGCGGCGCTGGCGCTTTGGATGTGTTCTTGGAGCAGTTCGACCAGCGCCAGCCCGTGGCGGATGTCCAGCGCGCTGGTGGGTTCATCCAAAAGCAGCACTGGGGTTTGCTGTGCCAGCGCCGAGGCCAGGAAGGCCCGCTGGCGCTCGCCGCCCGACAGCGCTCGGGTGGGGCGATGGCGCAGGTGGGTGACTTCGCAGCGCTCCAGCGCTTTGTCCACAATGGCGTCTTCGTCGGGGCCGCCGCCGCCAAAAAGTCCCGTGTGTGGGTATCGGCCAAGGCGCACGACTTCCTCGACGCTCAGGTCCAGGTCTGTGGGGAGGTGCTGGGGGAGGTAGGCGATGTGCCGTGCGCGCAAGCGGGGGTCGGCGCCAGGGGGCAGGCCGTCAAAGAGGAGTTGGCCTGTGGTGGTGGCCCCGGTGAGCGCTTCGGGGCCGACGATGAAGCGCAGCAGGGTGCTTTTGCCGGCGCCGTTTGGGCCAAGCAGGCCCACCATTTCACCGTGGTGAACGGTCAAGTCCACGCCGCGGACCACTTCGACCGCCGAGCGGCTGGTGCCGTATTGGATGCGGGCGCCGGCGATGGTCAGCGCAGCCTGGGCGTTCAATTCTCGATGAAGCTCTTAAGCTGCTTGGAGCGGCTGGGGTGACGCAGTTTGCGCAGCGCCTTGGCTTCGATCTGGCGGATGCGCTCGCGGGTGACGTCAAAGTCCTGACCGACCTCTTCGAGGGTGTGGTCGGACTTTTCGCCGATGCCAAAGCGCATGCGCAGGACCTTCTCCTCACGGGGGGTGAGGGTGGCCAGGACCCGGCGAGTTTGCTCAGAGAGGTTGTGATCGATGACGGCTTCGGCGGGGTTGACCGCGCTTTTGTCCTCGATAAAGTCTCCCAGGTGGCTGTCCTCTTCCTCGCCGATGGGGGTCTCAAGGCTGATCGGCTCTTTGGCGATCTTGAGCACCTTTCGTACCTTATCGACGGGCAGCTCCATCTTCTCGGCGATCTCCTCGGGCGTGGGCTCGCGGCCAAGCTCCTGGACCAGGTAGCGGCTGGTGCGGATGAGCTTGTTGATCGTCTCGATCATGTGGACGGGGATGCGGATGGTGCGGGCCTGGTCGGCGATGGCGCGGGTGATGGCCTGACGGATCCACCAGGTGGCGTAGGTGGAGAACTTGTAGCCGCGGCGGTATTCGAACTTGTCGACCGCTTTCATCAGGCCGATGTTGCCTTCTTGGATGAGGTCCAGGAACTGCAGACCGCGGTTGGTGTACTTTTTGGCGATCGAGACGACCAGGCGGAGGTTGGCTTCGACCAACTCGGCTTTGGCCTTCTCGCTGATCTTTTCGCCGCGCTTGATGGCGCCGTAGGTCAGCCGCAGGGTGTCGATGTTCTGGTTGGCCTCCATCTCGACCTTGCGGGCGACACGGCGAGCCATGCGGATCTCCTGCTCGATGGCAAAGAGGCGCTCGCGGCTGATGGGGCGCAGGCCGTACTCCTGGTAAAGCTCGCCGGCGCGATCGGGCTCGGACTTGAGCTGGCGGACCAGGGAGCGCAGCTTTTTGTGGGGCATGGTGGCCCGGCGCTCCAGACGGCGGATGTCGTTGTCGGCTTTCTCAAGGCGGTGGATCATGGCCTTGATCTTGTCGACGATCTTGTCGGTCTCTTTCTTGGTCAGGCGCACTTGCTTGATCAGCTCCATGCTCTCCTGACGGTTGGTCTTGATCTGGTCCTGGAGCTTGCGCCGGTCGACCATCGCCATGTTGCGCGTGGTGATGACCTGCTCGTTGAGCTGGACGTTGTCGGTGTGCAGGGCCTCGATGCGGTCGATGACCTCAAGGATCTGCACGCGGCGGCCTTCGTGATCGGGCTCGACCTCGGGGTCGATGATCATGTCGGGGGCCCGCAGGATGTCCTGGACGCGCACTTTGTTGCGGCGCAGGCGGTCGCCGACCCGGATGACCTCGCGCACGCCAATGCTCGATTCCAGGGCCACGTCCAGCACCATCAGCTCGCCTTCTTCGATCCGCTTGGCGATTTCCACCTCGCCTTCGCGCGTCAACAGGCTCACCGAGCCCATCTTGCGCAGGTACATGCGCACCGGATCGTTGGTCTTGCCGTAGTCGCTCTCGAAGTCGTCTTTGGTCTCTTTGGCTTCCGAGGAGCTGCTCTTGCGCTGGGGAGCGGCGGCGCGCTTGCGGCGGCGCTTGCTCGACCCATTGGTGTTGCCGCTCTCGTCGATGACGTCGATGCCCATCTCATTGAAGTGCATCATCATGTCATCGATCGCCTCACTGGACAGGACATCCTCGGGCAGGGCGTTGTTGACCTCTTCGTAGGTCAAATAACCCCGCTCTTTGCCCAGGGCGATCAGCTTCTGTACTTCGATCCGTTCTACATTCTCGGACATCAAGCGCTCCTTGAGCCATTCTACTGCAGGTCTAGGGGCCTCCCCCTGGCTCTCCACGGCGTCGCTGCCGTTGGTGGGGGCCCATTGGACCAGGCCGCTGCGATCATGGGGCGCAGCTTATACCCCGGCTGTGCATGCACACTCTCCCTTCGGTTTCGGTGACCTCTGCGTCAGTTTGGTCCCGAACGTGCCTGCAACAGCCTCGCCTGGCGGTACTTCTGGCCAAGGCCCATGAGCAACCGGCCAGAAGAACCTTGTATTTCTCCATTTACATTGTATGTCAAAGTCCGGGCGTGCTTTTCCCGGCACAATCTGCATCCTTCCTTCAGATTTTTCATCCACAGGCACCCTGAGAGCACCTTTTTGTCCACCATACACCAACCAGAGTGCTCCGGTTGATGTCATCTTATCCTTTCTTGCGCTGCAGGCGCGTGTCGAGTTCCGCGCGCAGTTGATCCAATTCTCGCTTGCGCATCAACATCTTAATAAGATCCGGGCTGCGGGTATCCACAGTCCGCATCTGACGGGCGATGTTCTTTTCCTCTTCCTCAATCCAACGCATCTGCATCCGAGTGATCACATCGAGATAATTCTGCTCAATGTTGACCTCATTGTAAGGCCGCTCGGCGACCAGGAGCGCCGAGATCTGCTGGAAAAAGGCCTGATCCCCCAGTTCTTCGCCCAGTTGCTGGGCCACCAGCGCGTATTGCGGGCCTTTTTCACCTTCTTTGAGGCGTTCGTGGACTCGCTCAAGCAAATGAACCAGGCGCTCATCAGTCAACAACTGACAGCACCCCTCGGCAAAAAACTCGGCAAAACGATCGGGCAGATCCACCAGCAACTGAAGACATTGGCCTTCGAGTCGGGGGATCCTGGTCCGCACCGTGGGTGCGACCTCTTGTTCCGCTTCCAAAAAAGCCGGCGCTGAGCCGCCGTCCGACATCGGGGGCCCTGATGAGGGGAAGCCATCGGTCGGCGCCCCCATGTTCATGGCCATGTCCATGTCGCTGGGCGGGCCAAAGGCCTCCGGCGGCGGCCCGTCCATCTCTGGCGGAGGTCCCCATGGCGGTGGTCCGTCAAGCCCGGGTCCCATGGCGCCTGGAGGCGGCGCGTTGTCCATGGGCGGAGGGGCTTGTGGTCCGCTGGGACCTGAAGGCGGTCCAGCAGGGGGCCTGCGCCTTTGATGGTTTGCGGCCGGGGCGTTCTGTTGAGGGCGTTGTTGTTGGGGGGCGGCCGGTTTTCTGTTTTGCTGGGGTCGGCGCTGGTTGGAGGAGTGCTCTTGTCTGGGCTGTTGGGTGCGGGCGCTGTTTTGAGCCCGCTGTTTTTCTTTGCGCTCAGCGCGGGCTTTGTGGTTTCGCAGGGCCCGCTCGACCTCTTTGGGCGGCACATCAAGGCGCCTGGCCATCTCGGCGGTGTAGTGTTGCCAGACCATGCGGTTGTCCACATGGCGCATGACCTCGGCGGCGTCGTTGATCCCGGCGATGCGCTCTTCAATGGGGGCACCGATGAGCGGGTTGATGATGCCGTCGAGCGCGTAGGCGACAATGGGACGCGCGCGTTCAATGGCCTCGGTGAGCGCCTCCTGCCCGTGTTTCTGGATCAGACTGTCGGGGTCTTCCCCCGGAGGCATGGCCACCACCCGCGCATCAAAGTTGTGCGCCATGAGCATGGGCAGCGCCTTGAGGATGGCCGCTTGACCGGCTTTGTCGCCGTCAAAGGCCACATAGGCCCGTTTGGTGTAGCGGGCAAGAAGCCTGACCTGACGCTCAGTCAATGCCGTGCCCATGGGGGCCACCGCGTTCTGAACGCCCTTGGCGTAGAGCGTCACGACATCAAAGTTGCCCTCGACCAGCAGCGCCGAGCCCTCGGCGCGGATGGCGCGCTTGGTGGCCGCCAGCCCGTAGAGCTCCGAGCCCTTGGTGTAAAAGGCGGTCTCGGGCGAGTTGATGTATTTGGCGCCGATCTTGGCCTCGGGGTCGTCGTTGAGGCGGCGGCCTCCAAAGGCCAGCGTCTTGCCCCAGATGTCGACGACGGGAAAAATGATCCGATCGCGGAAACGATCATAGTGTCCGCGCTGGCCGGGGACGACGAGCCCGGCTTCTTCGATGGCTTTGGGGGAAATGTTGTGTTTTTTGAGGTTGTCGAGCAAGCCGCTCCAACCCTCAGGCGCGTAGCCCAGACCAAATGCTCTGGCGGCCTCTTCATCGACGCCGCGCCCCTTGAGATACTCCCTGGGGATATCCCAGGGGCCCTTCCACATGTTGGCCTCAAACCACTGCTGTGCCAGGCCCATGATGTGCTGGTAACGGTCGCGGGCCTTGCGCCGGGCGCGTGCCTTGTCGGCGTCTTCGCGTTTGAGTTCGGGGACCTCGATGCCCACGCGGCCAGCCACATGCCGCACCGCCTCGGGGAAGGACCAGCCCTCGATCTGCATCAAGAACGAATAGAGCGTCCCGCCGGCCCCGCAGCCAAAACATTTGAAGAACCCCTGGTCGGGGCTGACGGTGAAGCTGGGTGTTTTTTCGCCGTGAAAAGGGCACAGACCCTTATAATTGCGGCCTGCGCGCTTGAGCCGGACGTACTCCCCAATGATCTGGAGCATGTCGGCTCGGTCGAGCACGTCGCTGATGATGTTTTCGGGGATGCGTCCCATGCGCGGCGACCTCGCTGGCATGGCGGTAGCTGGTTCGGCGATGAAGCCGTCAACGCGAGCACCCCCACGCGCCGTGAACCGTTTGATAGGTTCGGGATGTCGCCAACCGGTTTTTAAGGCCGCAATACATTAGATGTCTAATTGATATTTTGTCAATAATGATGCCGACGGGCTCCATGGTTTTGGTGCACCATGCTGCTGCCGACCCAAGCACACCTCCCATCGACGTCAGAGCATCAGGGAAGAAAGCCTGGGACGGTGACGCCAGGTAATCCTCAAGGCAGAACCTTGCCCCGCAGTGCCCGGCATGATATCGCCCCTCTTCATCAAATTGGTGTTCGGCGCCCATTGGATGTTGGAATGTATGATGCCGGGCAAACGAACACCGTCCACCACGGCCTTTAAAAATGGACCTCTTTGGTCCACTTTGTCTTGACAGTGCATGTTGGCCTGTCTATAGATCTCGTGTGAAGCGCTCGCGCCTTGCATGACGAGCAGGAGGTACTGTGCGATGACTGCACCTACAGACACCATCGAAGAACTTGCCAATCAGGAATACAAGTACGGCTTTGTGACGGAGATCGACACCGACACGCTGCCGCCTGGTTTGAACGAAGGGGTAATCCAACACATCTCGGCCAAAAAGAGTGAGCCGCAGTGGATGACCCAGTGGCGTCTGGACGCGCACACGCAGTGGTCCAAAATGACCGAGCCGACCTGGCCCAAGGTGGATTACCCGCCGGTGGACTATCAGGCGATCAGCTACTACTCGGCGCCCAAGCCCAAGGAGAAGCTGGCCAGCCTGGACGAGGTCGATCCCGAGCTGCTCGAAACCTTCAACAAGCTGGGGATCCCGATCGAAGAGCAAAAAATGCTCGCCGGGGTCGCCGTGGATGTGGTCTTTGACAGCGTCTCTGTGGTCACGACCTACAAAGAGAAGCTGGCTGAACTGGGCATCATCTTCTGCCCCATCTCCGAGGCCATTCAAAACCACCCCGAGCTGGTGAAGAAGTACCTGGGCACTGTGGTGCCCGTGCGCGACAACTTCTTTGCGGCCCTCAACTCCGCCGTGTTCACCGACGGATCGTTTGTCTACATCCCCCCGGGCGTGCGTTGTCCCATGGAGTTGTCGACCTACTTCCGCATCAACGAGCAGAACACCGGTCAGTTTGAGCGCACGCTGATCATCGCCGACAAGGGCAGCTACGTGTCCTACCTGGAGGGCTGCACTGCGCCCCAGCGCGACGAAAACCAGCTCCACGCCGCCGTGGTCGAGCTGATCGCCCTGGAAGACGCGCAGATCAAGTACTCCACCGTGCAGAACTGGTACCCCGGCGACGCGGACGGCAAGGGCGGCATCTACAACTTTGTCACCAAGCGCGGCCACTGTCGCGGGGCCAACTCCAAGATCTCCTGGACCCAGGTGGAGACCGGCTCGGCCATCACCTGGAAGTACCCCAGCGTCGTCCTGCAGGGCGACAACTCGGTGGGTGAGTTCTACTCGGTGGCCGTGACCAACCGCCGTCAGCAGGCGGACACCGGCACCAAGATGATCCACGTGGGCAAAAACACCACCAGCACGATCATCTCCAAGGGCATCTCGGCAGGCCACAGCGACAACACCTATCGCGGCCTGGTGAAGATGCTCAAGGGCGCCAAGGGCGCGCGCAATTACTCCCAGTGTGACTCGTTGCTGATCGGCGATAAATCCGGCGCCCACACCTTCCCGTACATCGAGGTCATGAACCCGACCGGGCAGGTGGAGCACGAGGCTTCCACCTCGAAGATCGGCGAAGACCAGATCTTCTACTGCAACCAGCGCGGGATCGACACCGAAGACGCCGTGTCGATGATCGTCAACGGGTTCTGCAAGGAAGTCCTCAACGAGCTGCCCATGGAGTTCGCCGTCGAGGCGCAGAAGTTGCTGGGGATCACCCTGGAGGGCAGCGTCGGTTGATGCGCCCGGGGCCCTGTGGGCCCTGCTTTTCTGCCTCCGTACACAGCACAAACATCACACACACCGTTTATTCATAGACTTGAGGATGAGTAAGATGCTTGAGATCCGCAACCTGCACGCGAGCGTCGATGGCGCCGAGATCCTGAGGGGCATCAACCTGACCGTTCGCCCCGGCGAGGTTCACGCCATCATGGGCCCCAACGGCTCCGGCAAGAGCACCCTGGCGAAGGTCCTGGCGGGCCACGAAGACTACGAAGTGACCGACGGCGAGGTCAGCTTCCAGGGCAAGGACCTGATGGAGCTGGCCCCCGAGGAGCGCGCCGGTGAAGGCGTGTTCCTGGCCTTCCAGTACCCCGTTGAGATCCCCGGCGTGAAGAACTTCTACTTCATGCACGCGGCCTACAACGCCATCCAGAAATACCGCGAGCAGGACGAGCTCAAAGCCCCTGCCTTCATGAAGTTGGCCCGTGCTCGCCTCAAAGAGATGGATCTGAAGGAAGATCTGCTCAAGCGCCCCGTCAACTTTGGGTTCTCCGGCGGTGAGAAGAAGCGCAACGAGATCATGCAGATGGCGCTGCTCGACCCGACCCTGGCGATGCTCGACGAGACCGACTCCGGTCTCGATATTGACGCCTTGAAGATCGTCGCCGACGGCGTCAACAGCTTCAAAGGCGCCAACAAAGGCGTGATCCTCGTCACCCACTACCAGCGCCTGCTGGACCACATCGTGCCCGACTACGTGCACGTGCTGGTCGATGGCCGTCTGGTCAAAAGCGGCGACAAGAACCTGGCGTTGGAGCTCGAAGAGAAGGGCTACGACTGGATCAAAGAAGAGATCGCTCAGGCCCAGGCCTGATTCGACGCCTCACATCATCAGGAGGAGCCATGAGCGCCCAGATCCAGACGTATGAGCGCGCCTTTGAGGCGCTTGAAGAAGAGCGGGCCGGTGAACCCGGCTGGCTTGCCAAAAACCGAGAGCAGGCCTGGGCGAGCTTCGCCGCCCACGGCCTTCCCACCACGCGCCACGAGCGCTGGAAGTACACCAACTTGCGTTCTTTGCGCGACTTCAACTTCGCGCACCCGCTGACCTGTGACGAAGGCCAGGTCACCGCCCAGGCCCTTGAGCAGGTGGACTTCAAAGAGCTTGAGAGCATCAAGCTGGTCTTTGTTGACGGTCTCTACAGGCCCGAATTGTCGACGCTGCTGACCTCGCTGCCGCCGCGCGCGGTGCTTGGCTCGCTGCGGGCGGCGCTGGAGACCGAGCCGGAGGCCGTCGAGCCTTTCCTGGGCAAGGTCGTCGACGAGGGCCGCCCCTTTGTGGACCTCAACAGCGCCCTCTTTGTCGATGGCTGCTTCCTGCACTTGCCCCGTGGGGCGGCGCTGGACCTGCCCGTGCACCTGATCCATGTGGCCACCGAGCGCGCCAGCGCTGAAGGTGCTGCCAGTGCCTGGACCCGCAACCTCCTGGTGCTTGAGCCCGGCAGTCAGGCCGTGGTCATGGAAACCTACGTCGGCCCTGCCGGCGCGCCCCATCTGAGCGATGTGGTGACCGAGGTGATCGTCTCTGACAACGCCCACCTGACCCATGTGCGCGTCCAGGACGAGGGTTCGAGTGCCACGGCGGTCTACAACACCCACGCGCGCCTTGGCCGCGACGCCAACTTCAAGACCTTTTCGCTTTCGCTCGGCGGCGCCCTGGTGCGCAACGAGATGATCGTGTCCCTGGCTGGCCAGGGCGGCTTCTGCGACCTTCAGACGGCTTACCCGCTGACCGGTCAGCAGCACGTGGACAACCACACCGAGGTTCACCACAAGGCCGCCCACTGCGACAGCAACCAGCTCTACAAGGGCGTGGCCCACGACCGCTCCAAGTGCGTCTTCCAGGGCTTGATCCACGTCTATCGCGACGCCCAGAAGACCAACGCCATCCAGTCCAACCCCAACCTGGTGCTGAGCGAAGGCGCTGTGGCCGACACCAAGCCCCAGCTTGAGATCTACGCCGATGACGTGCGCTGCACCCACGGCGCCACCGTCGGTCAGCTCGATCCCAAACAAACCTTCTACCTGCGCTCGCGCGGCATGGATCTGGAGGCCGCGCGCCTCTTGCTCACCCGCGGCTTCGCTGTCGAAGTCATCGACAACCTGGTGGACGCGCTGCCCGAGTCCATGAGCAAACCCGTCGAAGAGCGCCTGACCGCCCTGCTCGACGCCCGCATGAGCCGTTTTGGCTCCTGAACTCGCCCCTTCCACGCGCCGGAGGGCCTTGCCAAACGCCTTGCAACCCCGGCGCTGCCCTCGGAGGCACCCTCAATGAGCTCTCCTCAGGCCTTTGATGTCCAGGCCATCCGCAAGGACTTTCCCATTCTGGACCAGCAAATCCGCGGCCGCTCGCTCGTCTATCTCGACAGCGCCGCCAGCGCCCAGAAACCCCGTCAGGTCCTCGACGCCATCCGGCAGTTTGATGCCTCGGACTACTCCAACGTCCACCGCGGGGTCCACACCCTGAGCCAGCGCGCCACCGAGGCCTACGAAGCGGCCCGTGAGAGCGCCAGGCGCTTTTTGAACGCCGCCAAAACCACCGAGATCATCTTTACGCGAGGCACCACCGAGGCCATCAACCTCGTGGTCTCCAGCTACGGCCAGCGCTTCATCAAAGAGGGCGATGAGATCGTCATCACCCACATGGAGCACCACTCCAACATTGTGCCCTGGCAGATGTTCTGCGAGCGCACCGGCGCCGTCTTGAAGGTCATCCCCATCAACGACGCCGGCGAGCTTGTCATGGAAGAGGCTCGGCGCTTGATCGGGCCCAAGACCCGCATGGTGGCCCTGGTCCACGTCTCCAACGCGCTGGGCACCATCAACCCCGTTGAGGAGATCATCGAGTTGGCGCACGCCCAGGACGCCGCCGTCATGCTCGATGGCGCTCAGGCGGTCCCCCACCTCTCTGTCGATGTTCAAGCCCTCGGGTGCGATTTTTACGCCTTCTCAGGCCACAAGCTCTTTGGTCCCACCGGCATCGGCGTGCTCTACGGGCGCGAATCGCTGCTCAACGCCATGCCCCCCTACCAGGGCGGCGGCGAGATGATCAGTTCGGTGACCTTCGACAAGACGGTCTTCAACGAGTTGCCCGCCAAATTTGAAGCCGGTACGCCCAATATTACGGGTGCTGTCGGTCTTGGGGCGGCCATTGAGTACTTTGAAGGGCTCGATCTGGAGGGCGCCGCCGCCCACGAGCACGAGTTGCTGGTCTACGCCTCCGAGGCGCTCGCCGCGATCCCCGCTGTGAGGCTCGTGGGCACTGCCTCCAACAAGGCCTCTGTGGTGTCGTTTGTCATCGACAACATCCACCCCCATGACGTGGGCACCATCCTCGATCAAGAGGGCATCGCGGTGCGCGTCGGCCACCACTGCGCCCAGCCCGTCATGGATCGCTACCAGATCCCCGCCACGGTGCGCGCGTCGCTGGCCATCTACAACACCAAAGACGAGATCGATCGTCTTGTTGCAGGGATCCAGACGGTGTTGGACCTCTTTGGCTGACACCGACAGGCCGCTGCTGGCGAGCTTTATCCCCTGAGCGAGTTTCCCCATGTCCGATCTGCGCGAGCTCTACCGCAGCCTCATCCTTGAGCACAACAAGCGCCCCAGAAATCGGGGCCCGCTGGCCGGCGCCGACTTCACCGCCGAGGGTTTCAACCCCCTTTGTGGCGACAAAGTGCTGGTCCACGTCAAATTTGATCTCGATGGGCGGCTGACCCACGTCCATTTTGAAGGCCACGGCTGTGCGATCGCGACTGCATCGGCGTCGATGATGACTGAATCCACCGCCGGAGAGGCCCGCGCCACGGTCGAAGCGCTCCGCCACGACTTTTTGTCGCTCATGCAGGACGCCAATCCACGTCAGGAGCTGCGCGATGTGTTGGGTGAGTTGGCCGTGTTTGAGGGGGTTCGGGAGTTTCCGGCGCGGATCAAGTGTGCGACGTTGGCCTGGCACACCATTCAGGCGGCGTTGGATGGGGTTGAGGGGCGGATTACGACGGAGTGAGGGGGTTTGGGACGGGTGCCAGACACCCTGACCGACCCCCGCCGTCACGACTTCCAGTCTGGATCCCAGTAAATCAGCGCCTTGTCGCGCCGGACAAAGCCGATCAGCAGCATGCCCAGCTCTCGGGCCACGTCCACGGCCATGGAAGAGGCTGCTGAGACGCTGATGACGGTGCCGATGTTGGCCATGGCGGCCTTTTGCACGACTTCGAAGCTTGCCCTTCCCGATGAAATCAGCGCCCTTGGTGGTCCTTGGAGGCCGCCGTCTTCTTTGAGGAGCCAGCCAACGGCTTTGTCGATGGCGTTGTGGCGCCCGATGTCCTCTCGGACGAGGTCGACGTTGAGAGAGGGGCCAAGGAGCGCGGCGGCGTGGATGGCGCCGGTGAGTTCAAAGAGCGGCTGGTCGCGCCGCATTTGAGCGATGAAGTCGGGCAGGCGTTCAAGCGGGGGTCTGAGCGGCGTCAGCGGGCCGCGGGCGCGGGGTTCGAACGCCGCCTGACCTTGTCGCCCACAGACCCCACATGAGGAGACCGACGCGCCCACGCGCCGGAGGCTGTCGAGGGCTTGTTGGGGGGCGCCGTGGAGGGTGGCGCAGAGGGTGTCTGTGCGCGGTCCTGGGATGTGTCTGAAGGCGCCAAGTTGGTCCAATCGGTCGATGATCCCTTCTGTGGCGAGGTAGCCAGTCAGGAGTTCTTCATCGTGTCCTGGGGTGCGCATTGTGGCCAGCAGAGGACGTTTGTTGACGACAAAGTAGAGCGGTTTTTCCACCACGAGGGGTTCCTCGATGGGGGTTCGCTGGCCGGATTTAAGGCGTTGAGCGCGCTCCAGAGTGCACCCTGGTGGCAGATTTTGAGGGTCGTCGGTGTCGCCCTTCATGGGGAGGGGCGCTGTGTTTGTGGGGGTGCGGGGCCCAGAACCAGGGCGTCACGCAGTGCATCCAGCGGGGGGTTTGCGGCCCTGGTTGTGGATGTGGCGTTGCGTGGGGGCGGCTGGTTGTGGAGGTGGGCGGCGGCGCCAATGGGGTTTAGCCTCGCGATGATGGTGTTGAAGATGCCTTCATAGCGGGCACGCTGCATCTCTTCAGCGTAGAGGGTGACGATGACAGGTTTGCCGTCGACGTCGAGTATGAGGCAGCGGAAGTAGACGGAGGTGCCGTCACTTGGGAGCAGCCCCACACCTTCTCCAGCAAAGCCTGCCAGCCCATTGAGGGAGTAGGGTTGCATGGAGTTGGTGAATTGGACCCCCTCAAGGGGGATGAAGTCTGCCACGCGCCGGGCGAAGATGTCGGCGGCGCTGGTTTGTTGGGTGGCGATGATGATGACGGCGGCGTCTTCCAAAACGGGAAGCGCAGTTACCACGGCGCCATCCCTGGAACGGGGCGCTCGCGTCGCGGCAGGGTCGTCCATGTCTTGGACGCCCTGGCCGGGACGGCGCAAACTGACCTTCCAGTTTGCAGGGACCGAGAAGCGCAATCCGGCTTCTCGGAAGACTTCCTGCTTCCACTGGTCAGAGCCACAACAACCCACCAGCAACGCCACAAGGGACGCTGCCATAGTCAGCAGTGAGAGGATGGCTGTCCAGCCGCGTGTCATGCGCACCATGGGCTTGAATTGATTAGGTCCAAAGTCCATCATCATCGGGGGTATGGGAGCGTTGGTTTGTGCACATCTCAAGCTGAGAACAACAGTGCAAACAAAGTCTCCCACAGAGGCGAAAGCTACCACACTCGCTGGCGGGTGGCAATTCATCCTTGGTGGCAGACCATACGCAACCAGGCCTACTCAGTGTTTATAGGCCATTTCAAAGACGTCAAGATCCCTGGCGATGCGCGTGTGAGGAAAGATTTCTCGGACAGCGCGCTCAAATCCATCGGTGCGAGTGTATTTGGGAGACACATGGGTGATGATCAGCCGTGAGGCGCCAGCTTTGAGCGCCGCGCGGGCTGCGTCCGCCATGGTCGAGTGTCCCCGTTGATGGGCCATGCGGCCTTCATCGGGGGCGTAGGTGCCTTCATGCATCAGGACGTCGACGCCCTGTGCTAGGCGCTGGACGCCTTCACAGGGTTGTGTGTCGCAGCAGTAGGCCAGCGAGAGGCCGGGGCGAGCTTTGCCCATGACCTGGTCGGGCGTCACCACGGTGCCGTCGTCCAATGTGAGGGTTTCTCCGCGCTGGAGGCGACCAAAGAGGGGTCCTGGGGGGACGCCAGCGGCTTTGGCTGCTTCAACATCGAACCGTCCAGGCCGATCAGGCTCCGTCAAGCGATAACCCCAGCACGTGATGCGGTGCTTGAGTCGATCAGCGGTGATGGAGAAGTCCTGACAGCGGTAAACTTCACCTGGGCGCGTGACCTCGATGAACTTCAGCGGGTAACGCATTCCCACAACCCCGAGCCGTGCGAGGGTGCGCACGTAACGCTCCAGCCCTTCTGGTCCGATGAGGTAGAGGGGCTCGGTGCGTTGGTTGAGCTGCAGGGTGCCCAACAACCCAGGCAAGCCGTTGATGTGATCGCCGTGGAAGTGGGTGATGCAGATGATTTTGATGGCACCGGGGCGCAAACGCGCTCGGGTCAGTTGGACCTGAGTGCCTTCGCCACAGTCAAAGAGAATCAATTCGCCTTCTCGAAAGACTGTGGTGCATGAGACATTGCGTTCAGGAGTGGGTTTTCCCGAGCCAGTGCCCAGTGTGGTGATGGTGATCATGGAACAATCCGTGAAACTCAGGAGTCACACCGTCCAGGACAATGAAGGCCAGCCACTTGAGCGCAGGTTCTTGATGGAGCCTGTGGTCTGGCGAGTGTGAAGTGACCAGGGAGACGTGGATGGTCTGCCTTGGGGCTTCAGACAAGCCTGTGGTTGTCCTTGGGTTGTGCTGTCGGTGGCTCTGTGCAGTGACAGGCACGCTCGCGGCTGCGTGCTTGTGTGTCCCTGGGGGTGTCTGTTGGTTGTTCCATCGCCAGCAGATGACGTCGCAAGCGCCCGAGGGCCCTTGTGGAGGGCTCTGGCTGTTCTTTGGTCTCAACAGGCAGACACGCCCTGGGACAAAAGCCGAATCTCTCTAATGCACGAACCTGAGCATGTCAATTCGTCCTTTGGCGAGCATGGGCTTTTGTGCCCATCGTTTAACGGCGAGCTTTGACACTTGGTCAAAGCCCTCGTATACGGGGTCGGCCAGGTGTTTCAGGCCATTTTCAATCCACACCTGTGTCAAAGGAACCCAATGTCCAAACCATTCGTCTTTCATTTCTCTTACGGCGCACACGACACCCCCAGGGTCATGTTGGTGGTGGATCTGGAGGGTGTGTGTGGTCTGTGTGGCTACGAAGAGATTCAGCGCTTTTACAAAGGCGTGGCGTTCCATAGTCTGGGAATACCGAGTTTTAAGCGTTTTGTTGAGAGGGCGCCCGGCCATCTTGCCTACGAGTGCTCCAATTGTGGTTCTGCCGTCACGCCCCAGATGTGCACGCGCGGCGCGGTCGCTTATGGCTTTGCCGACGGTGCTGGTGTGGTTCAGGCCCATTTTGAGGTCAAAGACGGCGTGGTCGACGCGGTGGGGTACACCGTTGACGGTGGCAAGCGCCTTGACCCTCAGTCGCTGCCGCCGTGGACGCGTCGCGAGCCGATTTTGGCGCAGGACGTGGACGCGGAGCTTGGTCCAGAGCGCGTGTATGAGCGCTGTGAGCGAGTGTTCCATATAAAGGGTGTATGGCGAGCGCTGGCGGCGGACTTTGTGGAGCACGGCGAGGCGGTCATGGAGCAGGTCTCGGGCGGCTGCTGGTTGGTGCTTGGCGCCGATGAGGACGAGATCGAGGAGATGCTTGCTCAGGAGGCCGACGCGGCGTTCCTGGAGGAACTCGACAAGGGGATGCTGGCGCTGGTGGGGTTGGAGGAGGCGCCCGCTGAGCTGCCCTGGCTTAAGGGCACCGGCGACCTCTTGCACGGCAACCCCAAGCAGTGGCTTCAGCCCGAGGTCTACGAGGCGCTGATGGAGGGTCGAGTGAAGGCCGAGGTCTATTTGAGCCGTTCAGCGGCGCTCCAAGCCCTGGAAGCGGCCTTCAAGCTCGCTCGCCTTGAGTACAGAGTGGACGACTCGGACCAGGGCAGGACCTGGGTGATGGACATCACCACGCCGCGGGGTGTGGTGCTTGAGTACGGGGTTGAGCTGGAGCAGGTCTTGAGGCTGGCGGCGCACACGGCGTTGACACCCGGTGAGGCCGCGCGGATGGTGGCCGAAGAGGCTGTGGCCAAACTCCTGGGTGTGGAACTGGATGCTTCCTGAGCAGCATCAGGGGTCCAGTAAGACCAGATCGTCCCTGTGTACGACGGCGTCCAAGATGTGGTAGCCGAGGATGTTGACGATGTCGCTGCTGCTCGACCCTGCGATTTTTGTCAGCGCATTTGAGTTGTAAATGGCCAACCCTCGCGCAAAGGCGTTGCCTTCGGGATCGATCAGTTCCACGGCGTCACCGTCGGCAAAATCGCCCTCAACGCGCTGGACACCGCTGGGGAGCAGAGAGGTTCC
The DNA here is from genome assembly GCA_937123825.1 of uncultured Pseudomonadota bacterium. Lineage (GTDB taxonomy): Bacteria > Myxococcota_A > Bradymonadia > Bradymonadales > CAKZKQ01. The sequence continues at coordinate 35,456 of CAKZKQ010000287.1, read as the reverse complement.
GCGGCTTTGCACCGCGTTGACCGCGCCAGCGTCACACCAAAGCTTTCCTTTGGGAGCCACGCCCATCCCGATCCAGGCCTTGCGCGCGGCGATGCGGTCGGCGCCGGGGTCGGGCGTAAAGAGCGTCCCCACGTTCAGGTCCTCGACCATCAAGCGGCCCAGGACGTCGGCTTCTTTGCCTGGGGCGATGATGGTTTCGATGCCAGCGCGCGCTGCGATCCGCGCGGCCGTCAGCTTGGTGCGCATTCCACCGGTGCCAAAGCCGCCGGTGGGATCGAGCGTGCCGCCGACCATGGCGTCGAGTGATGGGTCGTTGGCCCGCACGCGCGGCAGGCGTTTGGCCGACGGGTCACGGCGCGGATCGCCGGTGTAGAGGCCGTCGATGTCCGAGAGCAAGACCAGGCGGTCGGCGGCGATCATGGCGGCGACCATGGCGGCGAGCTGGTCGTTGTCGCCAAAGCGGATCTCGTCGATGCCGACGCTGTCGTTTTCGTTGATGATGGGGATGGCGCCAAAGTCGTGTATGGCGCCCAGGGCGCGGCGCGCGTTGAGGTAGCGCTGACGGTGGTTGAAGTCGTCTCGGGTCAAGAGCACCTGGGCGGCGTCGATGCCGTAATGGGCCAGCTCGGACTCATAGAGGTTCATCAACCTGGCCTGACCCAGCGCCGCCAGGGCCTGCAGCTTGGGGATGTTGCGCTCGCCGCTGGGGCGTTTGTCCAGCGCCATCTTCAGGCGACCCACCGCCACTGCGCCGCTGGTCACCAGGACCACGCGCACACCAGCGCTGTAGAGGTTGGCCAACCCCTCAATCAAGCGGCAGAAAGCCCCTCGGTCAGTGCCCCCGTCGGCGCTCATCAGCACCGCCGAGCCGATCTTGACCACCCAGCAGCTTCGACTGTCCATCTTTTTCAAGGCCCCAAATCCTGTATACCCATCTTGCGGGTGAGTATTTTGTGAATTTCGTTGAAATATCTCTCGCGGCGAATGGGGACCACCTCCTGTGGGGCCTCAACGCGCGTTGGGGAGCGGTAGAAGACTTTTTCGTCCACGTCAAGGCGGACGCTAAGCTCCTTATCGGGTGCTTGGCCGACCAGGAAGCGCGCCGAAGCGTGGCGGCGCCGCTCGCCAGCACCCTCCTGGTTCTGGGGGAGGGTGGCTTCTGCGTAATCGAGCCGGGTCCGCTCTAGAAAACGGCGAACCCAGGCTTTGTCATGGGTGCCAAATCCGCACCTGAACTGCCTGGTGCCCTCTTGCTGGTCCGCCACAAAGGTGTCCCCGCTGCCAAGGGGGCGCCATCGGTCATCCCCAGAGGTCAGCAGCGCCGGAATCGGATCCATGGTCCTCCTAAGGAGCGCTGCCGCGTCCCCTTTGTGGGCGCGGTGGGAGACAAAGGGCAGGTTTTGTTCTTTGACAAAGTGTGCCTTGCCCACCAGCCGCTCCTGGCGGGTCCATTGTCCCCCCTGACGCTTGGCCGGGCCGTTGAAGGTGACCTTGAAGTCGATGAAGACATTGCCTGCGTCGTCCATGTGGATGGTGCGGACTTCTTCAAAGCTGTCTATGACGGTGTCTTCTGGGACGCCTGGGGAGACCACCTGGGCTTTGATGGTCAGCGTGGCCTCAAAGGGAGTCTTGGGGACGGAGGTGCACCGCCCATCGCCGTATTGATGGATGCGCTGTGCCTGTTGTACGGCCCGCTCGTGGACCTCCAGGCCCCGCAGCACCCCCACGTGTCCTTTGGAGAGCTTGCGGTGGCGTTCAACGATCTTTTTTCGGCTTTCTTCTGCGTATTCGCACCCATGAAGTGTTGTTAGTGCTGCTAGTGCGGTCAAAGATGCTGCGGCGAAACGGTGTTTAAAGCGGCGTCTGGGGCGGTCTTGATAGGGGGACGCAGTTGTCTGGGGCGAGCGATGGGGGGCAGGTGTCACGACGGTTCCTTTGTGCGTGGCCGGGCTTTGGGGCGCAGCACATGGGTGTGTGGGGTTGGCCGCTTGTTGGGGGTGGTGTTTGGGCCTGTGCTTTGCGTTGTGGGCCATCTTTCGTCGTGTGTAAGCGTGTGATCAGGGGCTTTGCTTCCTGCGCCCTCAATCTATCTGCGTGTGGCGCGTCTTTCCAGATTTGTTCTGGGGCGGCCGCGCTTTGGTTGGGGTCTGTTTGTTCGGGCGCGGGGTGTGGGTATAGAATCCTTGATGGCGCCCGCGCAATTTTTAAATCGTGCTGCGCTCAAAAGCGCGCTTTGCCAGGCGTCGCCCGGCGGTTTGCTCGCCGTTTGATGGTTTGGGGGCTTGCGCGCCCCGATATGGCGAGCGGATGGGGCCGTTGTGAACAACAAGGAAGATGGGAGGTGCTGGGTGATGTCCAGTCGTGCGGTGTGTGTGTTGATGATTCTGGGGATGGCGTTTGGGACGGTGTTGATGGGCTGCGGCGGTTCGGAGCCCGCCAGGATGCCCGCCAAGGTCAAAAAAGAGATGAGCAAGCCCAAGGTGGCCGAGCTGCCGGCCTGGACCAACGGCGAGTACGCCATGGAGCGGGCGTTTTTTGGTCACGGTGAGGCTGTCATGCAGGGCGATGAGGCCGCAGCGATGGAAACCGCTCGCCAGGCTGCGATGAAGAACATGGCGTTGGAATTGGATCTGCTCAAGCGCGTCATCAAGTCCGACCACGAAGAGCAGGTCGCAGAGATCATCTCGCGATACTCCCCCGAGGAGCTCAACGGCCACGTGGATGCCGCCGCCAGCGCTGCAATCCAGGAAGCCAAGATGATCGACAAGGTGGTGGACAACGGCCGCCAGCCCAACCGCCTCTTTGTCCTTTACAAGCTGCCTGTCGAGACCTTCTACGAGAAGCTCTACGCCATTGAGGCGCTGCCCGACGAGCAGAAGACCCGCGTGAAGAACTACCACCAGGACTTTACGGACTTTGCGATGAAGAGCCTCAGCCGCATGGAAGAGTGATGCCAAAGCACAGTGTTGTGCTTTGGTAGGAGCCTTCTTGGGGCGCAGTCTACGAGGCTCTTTTTTGTGAGCGCCGGATGACGCCCAGCGCCAGCAAGAGGAGCGCAAACCAGCCGGTGTGTTTGGGGGTCGGTGCGTGTGTGGTGGTGATGGAACAGCCGTCGTCAGGGGGCTGTGGGCAGGTCAGGTCGGCTTGTGGCTGGCACTGTGCGCCGCCGTCGGCGCTGCACTCAATGGTCCCGGGGGCTGTGCAGCCCACTTCGTTTTCAAACGTGCAGCTCTGGCCCAGGTCATCAAAGCCTTCATCGACGGTGCCGTCACAGTCGTTGTCGATGCCGTCGCCGCAGAGTTCGTCTTGCGGTGCTTCTTCCTGAGCGGAGCAGACCTGTTCCGTGCCGTCTTCTGAGCAGACAATGGCGCCCTGAGCGCGGCAAGCGCCCCGGCCCACTTCACAAGGGGTGCCGATCAGATCAAAGCCTTCGTCGGCCAATCCATCGCAGTCTTCATCCAGGCCCGTGCCGCAAAGCTCTGCAGTGGGCTCTGTGGCCTGGGGTGCGTCGCACTCCAGGCTGTCGAGGGAGTCGGCGCAGCGATAGGTGCCCGTGGCGGCGCACTGCCCCAGGCCAATCTGGCAAGGCTGTCCCAGGAGGTTGAGGTCAGGGGCGCGGCAGAGAGCTTCGGTGTCTTGTCGGGTCAGGGTGAAGGGTCCCTGGCCGCTGATCCATTTGACGACAATGATGGCCGTGCGGTCGGCGTTGGACTGGTAAAAGAGCGATTCGTTAAGCCCTGCGCCCGCCCTGGCCGAGTGGGCCAGCATGATGGGCTCGCCCTGGGGATCGCCGTTGTCGCTGTAGAGGTAGAGGTCGTAGTCGGCGTCGGGCGGTGTGGTCAACTCGATGCCGATGGTGCTGTCGGCCTCAAGCGCGATGCGTCTGGCCCAGGCGCGGCGCTGTCCAAACTCGGCGCCGAGCGTGCTGTTGGCCTCCTGATCTTCATCGGGCCACTGAAGGGCGAGCGCTTCGAGGGCGGCCTGGGTGTTGAGCCTGCCGTGTCCTTCAAAGCGGTCTTTGGGGGCCAGGGCGCGGCCAGGAGGCCCCGGCTCGGCGTCTTCGCCCTGTTGAATCTCTGTGGCGGTCATTTTGAGGATGGCGGTCAGCCGCCGGGCTTGCGTGTCGGAGCCGTACTGGAGGCCACCTTCGGCCTGGAGCATCAGCGCGAAGACGCCGGCGATGTGTGGGGCGGCGAAGCTGGTGCCGGTGTAGGTGCGGTAATCGTCCTGAAAAACATCGTTTTCAAAGACGCAGTCGTTGCGCGCAAACGATTTGCAGGCCGTGGAGTTGGAGTCGGCGGTGACCATGCGTCCGGCCAGCGTGGAGCCTCCAGGGGCCAGGATGTCGGGCTTGGTGATGGGGCTGGTGCTCTGACCCAGTGAGCTGTAGCTGGTCAGTTGGTCGTGGACGTTGACGGCGCCGACGGCGACGCTCATCAGCGCGGTGGCCGGGGAGGCCACGGGGACGTCATCGGCCTGTCCGTTGCGGGCGGAGGCGACAAAGATGATACCGGTGTCGGTGACGAGCCGGTTGATGGCGGCGTCGACGGCGGCGTTGGGCCCGCCACGGTTGAAGTTAAGCGAGGCGTTGACGACGGCGATGTTCTGGTCCTGGCCGTTCTCGTAGAGCCATTGGAGGGCGTCGAGGATGGGCTCGGATGAGCCAAAGTTGCCGTTGTCGTCAAGGACCTTGAGCCCGTAGAGGTTGGCCTGTGGGGCGGCGCCCTGGGTCAGCGGTTGTTCATCGCGGCGCTGGAAGGGGACGGTGATCTGCCCTTCGTAGGGTGTGTTGGCGGTGGCGATGTCGTCGCTGCTGCTGGAGTAGACGCTGATGGAGTATTTGAAGTCGTCGACGGCGTCGAGCGCTTCGATGCCTTCGAAGGTGGCGATGAAGGGGTTGTCGACCGAGCGTTGGCGCTCCAGGAGGTTGTTGGTGCCGTTGAGGAGGTTGACGCCGTGGAGTCCGCCGTTGTCTTCGAGGGGGTCGAGCAGGACGCTGATTTGTGCGGGAGAGTCGATGGAGCGAATGGGGAAGGAGAAGACGTTGCCTCGGCCTTCGGTGTCGGGGAAGCGGTCGCTGAGGGTCATGGCGTAGCTGTCGCCTGGGGCGCCTTGCCCGCTGCCTGCTGCGACCGACGCCACGCCGGTGCCGTGTCCCCAGGGGTCGATTGGGGATGGGTATTGACCGGGGGATTCGTTGTCGGCCCCCGAGAAGTCCATCCAACCCACGACGCGCCCGCTCAGATCGGGGTGCGTGTCGTCGATGCCGCTGTCCATGATGGCGATGGTCTGCCCCTGTCCCGACAGGCCCAGTTGCCCCAGCTCGCCCTGGTTGATGCGCCGGGTGCCGCTTTGCTCCATGGCGTTCATCAATGAGCCGCTGCCGCCGCCGTCGGGCTCGACGGATTGGATGTCAGGGTCTGTGGCGGCCAGTTTGGCGGCGTCTTGGGGCGACATGGACGCCATGATGACCCACGGACCCTGAGTCCAACGCTTGAGCGCTCGTCCGCCATGTGCCCGGACTGTTTTGGCGTGTGCGCCCGTGGGCGGAACCGCGTAGCTAAGGAGCATGCGCCGGGGCGCTGAGGCGTCTGTTGCTGGAGGGGCCTGGGTTGTGAGGGCGCTTTGATCGGCCGCGGCCGGTGTGGGCGGCGCGCTGGTGTCGGATTGGCAGGCGGCCAGGGTCAAGAGCGTCAGCGTGATGATCAGCGCGATGGGCGATGTGCTCCTGGGCATGGATGCACCCCGTGGGTTTGGACCGGTGTTTGTGGGCATGTGCGATGGCTTTGAGTGCTCGCCTTTTGGCTTGATTGGGCAGCGGCAAGCGTGCCGTGGTCGGCGTTTAAGGCCATCGTCTGGTCGGTCTCAGTGGAGCGTCTGGGCAGGTGCGTGTCAAGCCTTGTTGAGTTTGGTGTTTTTGTTCAGTGTTTTTGACGTGTGTTGTCGTTGAGGAGGGTGAAGCAGAACTTGTTCAGTGGTTTAAGGTTGCCAATTGGTGCTTTGGGATATGTCGGGGGTTTTGTGGGCTGGGTTCGATGCTCTTGTCGTCGTGGTTGGCCGATGTGGAGCTGGTGTGTGCGATTGGGTTTGGATGGGTGTGGTTGTGGGGTGAGTTGAGGTGGTTGTGTGTGGTTTGGAGTTTTGTGTGGGATTGGTTGGAGGAGGGTTTTGAACAAATGTTCTTGTTTTTGGGCACGCGCCAATGTGACGGGAATGTGACGTGTCCGTGTGTGCAGTGTGTCTGGCGTTTTGTGGGAGGGCGTCAAAAAGAACTGGTTTTTTGTCTGGTGTGTGGGTTTTGGTAGAGGTGGTTGATATCGTTTTTGACGGGGTGGAAGTGATGTGTTCCAAGTCGCGGTGCGCGGGTTTAGATGTGTTGTTTGCGCCCGAGCTTGTCGATGAGGAAGGGGGAGCCGTTGACGACGAGTTTGCCGTTGACGATGCGGATTTCGAGGGTCTCTGGCGAGGTGTCCCAGTTGTCGACGAGCTCTTTGTAGGCGCCGGTGAGGTCGTACGGGGTTTGGTTGGTGGAGCCAATCCAGCGGCGTTCTTTGTCGAGCCGCGATTGGATGAAGGGGCCATCGACCAGGAGGTCGGTGGTGGCCAGGAGTTGTGCGACGCCGGGTTTTTCGGAGCGTTTGAGGGACTTGAGGCTGTAACCGGTGAAAATCATGACGGTCAGGCCAATGTCCTGAACACGTTTGGCCAGCGCCGCCAGGGGTTGAGCGTGAGAGAAGGGCTCGCCGCCCAGGAAGGTGACCCCTTCGATCTGGTGTTCCTGGTGGGATTTTTGGACCTGGGCGAAGACGTCGTCGACGCTTTGGATGTTGTTTTGTGTGAATTCGAGGTATTCTGGGTTGCAGCATCCGGCGCAGCGCATGGGGCAGCCCTGGACCCAGAGGGCAAATCGCTTGCCGGGGCCTTCGGCCTGTGTGTTGGGGATGATCATCCCGACGCTGAGTTGGTCTTCAGGCAGTGTGTTCATGGTGGCGTCACTCAGGGCAGGCCCGAGACGGGTATGGTGTTGCTGCCGGCGCCGCCCTGGCCAAGTTCAATGAACGAGCCCTGGTCGGTGCTGGCCGATACAGAGACGCTGTACGGGTCGTCGTCAAAGCGCCCGCAGAGCAGAGCGCCGATCTCATAGACTTTGATGCTGTCGCCGTTTTCGACGCCAACGCTTTGTCCACCGCGCTCAAAGGACACGATGACATAACCACCGATCTGGCTGCCGCCAAGGGATAGAAAGTTTTGGACCTGACATTGTGCGTCGGGCGGGCCGAGGATCTGGGTGGGGTCGTTGAAGAGGTTGTCGGGGTGGTCGATGTTGAAGTCTTCGACGTTGGAGGCAAAAAACTCATCGCCGCCTTTTAAGATGCTCACAGCGTCCACGTCGGCCCCCGGGGAGTTGCCTGAGGCGTTGGGGGTTTGGTCCTCAATGAGGACGTAGCCAAAGGCTGGCGCCTCGCAATAGCAGCCCTGAATGCACCGTCCGCTGTCGCAGTCGCTGTCCTGGGTGCATTCGGACTGACAAGCGGCGCACATGTTGTCTTCTGGCGCACAGAGCTGCCCGTCTGGGCATTGGGCGTCTTCCTGACAGTTTTGAGAAGGGGCCAGCTCCACGTTGATGGACGCGGAGGTGGCCAGGCATTGCTGCGTCAGCGCGACGGCGCGCAGGGTGTTGGTGCCTGGGGTAAGCGTGATGCCGTTGATGGTTTGGGTGTTGCTTTGTGTCAGCGCGCCGATGCTGGTCTGGTTGGTGAGGTTTTCGATGGTGACCAGGGTTTGCGCCGGCAGGTTGGTCTGGACCTGAAGCTGGATTTGCACGCCGGGCTCGACCGGGTCGGTGTCGTCGGTGCTTTCGTAGGTGTTTTGTTGCCCGATGCTCTGGAGCGTCAACGTCTGGGGCGGGCAGGCGTTGTCATCGTCAGGGGGATCGTTGTTGGCTGGTGGATCGGGGTCCTGGGGATCGTTGTTGGGGTCGGGCTGGTTGTTGGGGGTGTTGTTGGGATCGTTGTTGTCTTCGGGGGAGTCGTCTGTGTTGTTGATGTTGGACTGCGCAGGGGTGTCCTCATCCCCGCAGCCTGTTTGGGGGGCGGCTGCCAGGAGCAAGGTGATCAACATGCAGAGCGTTTTAAAGGGCGTGTTCATGCAGTCGCCGTGATGGTGTCTTTATTGATTGAGCGCTGGAGTGGGTTTGGGGACCGGGTGGTGTCCAGCGTTGCGTGATGCCGAGCTTCAGATTGGGGTCTTTGATGGGACAATGCACCGTTGTGCGTTTTGGGTGTTGCACGGGTGCACGAGGCGCAATCGGCCCTTCAAAACCGGTTTTCTGACGGGAGTTTGGACACGGCGCGGGGGTGGCGCAAGGTGCAGAGGCCAAAAACATGACTCGCGAGTCATGTTTTTGGGGCTGGTTGGGTCACTGCACCGGGTTTTTGAGGGCGGCCAGGGATTGGTCGTAGGGGGCTGTGGCGATCCCTTTTTCGGTGATGATGGCGGTGACCAGCTCGGCGGGGGTGACGTCGAAGGCGGGGTGGCGGACTTCAATGCCGTCGGGGGCCAGTTGTTTGGTGCCGACGTGGGTGACTTCGGCGGCGCTGCGCTCTTCGATGGTGATCTGGTCGCCGTGGGGTGTGTTGAGATCGACGGTGGACAGGGGGGCGGCGACGTAGAAGGGGATGTTGTGGTGTTTGCACAAGACGGCCAGTGAGTAGGTGCCAATTTTGTTGGCGACGTCCCCGTTGGCGACGGTGCGGTCGGTGCCGACGATGACGGCGTCGATCATGCCCTGTTGCATGAAGTAGCCGGCCATGGAGTCGGTAATGAGGGTGACGGGGATGTTGTCCTTATGACACTCCCAGGTGGTCAGACGGGCGCCCTGGAGGTAGGGGCGAGTTTCGTCGGCGAAGACCATGCTGAGCTTGTTTTGGGCGTGGGTGGCGCGGATGACGCCCAGGGCGGTGCCGTAGGCGCCGGTGGCCAGGCCGCCGGTGTTGCAGTGGGTGAGGATGCGGGCGTTTTCGGGCATCAGCGAGGCGCCCAGCGCGCCCATGGCGATGTTGTTGTCGATGTCTTCCTGGTGGATGTTCTGGGCTTCGGTGAAGAAGGCCTCGAGGAAGGCTTCGGGTTGGTCTTCGGCCAGGTGTTGATGCTTATTGGAGGCGGTCATCATGCGCTCCAGGGCCCAGAAGAGGTTGACGGCGGTGGGGCGCGTGCGAGAGAGCACGTCCTGGATCTGGTCGAGGGCGGCGTTGGGGGCGACGCCGAGCTTCCAGCACTCGCGGGCGCCCAGGAACATGCCGTAGGCGGCGGCGATGCCGATGGCGGGAGCGCCCCGTATGATCATGGCGCGGATGCTCTCGGCGACCTCCTTGTGGGTGGTCCACTGGTGGTAGACCTCCTCGGTGGGGAGCTGGAGTTGGTCGAGCATTTCGACGTGGCCCTCTTGCCAGGAGCCCTTCCAGGCAATGGGTCGCACGTCGGTTTTGGGCGGTGTGGTGGTGCTGGACATGGTGTGAAATCCTGATTTTGTGGGGTTACTCTTTGACCATTTCCTGGATGAGGCGCTGGGTCATCTTGGGGTCGGCTTTGCCGCGGGTCTTTTTCATGACCTGGCCCATGAAGAAGCCCAGCAGGGCCATCTTGCCGCTGCGCAGCGCCTGGGCCTGACCAGGGTTGGCGTCGAGTGCCTCCTGGATGAAGGCGCGCAGCTTGCCCTCGTCGCGCAGCGGGCGCAACCCCTGGGCGTCGGCGATGGCGACGGGGTCGCCCCCATCCTTAACCATGGCGGCGAAGATTTTCTTGGCGATTTTGCCCGTCACCTCGCCGTCATCAACCATCTTGACCAGCGCGCCAAGCTGCGCGGCGTCGAATTTGAGATCGCCGAGGTTGTCGTCGGGGTGTTGGGCCTCGCGCAGGACCTCGTTCATGGTCCAGTTGGCCACGCCCTTGACGCTGCCGCCGATGGCCAGCGCCGCCTCGAAGAACTCGGCCACCGCGCGCGACTGGGTCAGCACCTCGGCGTCGTAGAGCGACAGCCCCAGGTCCTTCTGGTAGCGGGCGCGCTTGTCGGCGGGCAGCTCCGGCAGGTCCTGGCGCATCTGCTCGATCCGCTGGGCCTCGATGATCAGCGGCGGCAGGTCCGGGTCGGGGAAATACCGATAATCGTGGGCATCCTCTTTGGAGCGCATGCTGAAGGTGCGGCCGCTGTCGACGTTGAAAAGGCGAGTCTCCTGGACGACCTCATGACCATCTTCGATGAGGTCGATCTGGCGAGCGATTTCGTAGTCGATGGCGCGCTGGACGAAGCGGAAGGAGTTGAGGTTTTTGATCTCCGCGCGGGTGCCCAGAGTCTTTTGTCCCACCGGGCGCACCGAGACGTTGGCGTCGCACCGGAATGAGCCCTGCTCCATGTTGCCGTCACAGACGCCGATGTAGCGCAAGACATTGCGCAGCTCTTTGAGGTACGCCGCGGCCTGCTCGGCGGTGCTGAGCTGCGGCTCGCTGACGATCTCGATCAGCGGCACGCCCGCTCGGTTGAGGTCCACCAGCGAGTGTCGCCCCCGGTGGATGTTCTTGCCTGCGTCTTCCTCCATGTGGATCCGCGTCAGCTCACAGCGCATCTCTTCATCGCCGACCCTGAAGGCCACGTGCCCCCCGGTGCAGATGGGGTGCTTGTACTGGCTGATCTGGTAGCCCTTGGGCAGGTCCGGGTAGAAATAGTTTTTGCGCGCAAACTGGCTCCAGGGGTGGACCTCGCAGCCGAGCGCCAGCCCGGCCATCACCGCCAACTCCACCGCGTGGCCGTTGAGCACCGGCAGCACGCCGGGCATCCCGGCGCACACTTCATTGACGTGGTGGTTGGGCTCGGCCCCAAAGGCCGCGCTCTGGCTTGAAAAGATCTTTGTGGCGGTCTGGAGTTGAGCGTGGACCTCCAAACCGATGACCGCTTCCCACTGCATGTTCTCTTCTCCTTGTCTCGCACGCCTCGTCAGGCTGCCTGTGCCCGACTCTGGTCTGCCAAGGTGGTGTTGCTGGCCCTTACCAAGGCCAAGCGGAAGGCCTCAGCCGTTGTAGAGCGCCTCCCAGGCCCCCCCAACAGCGCACAACGTCTCTTCTTCGAACCACTTTCCGAGCAGCTGCACCCCAATCGGGGCGCCGTCCCCATCCTTGCCACAGGGCAAAGACATGCCTGGCAAGCCCGCCAGGTTGCACGAGATGGTGAAGATGTCCGCCAGGTACATCTGCAGCGGGTCATCGATGCGCTCCCCGATGGGGAATGCCGTCGTCGGGCTCGTCGGGGTGACCAGAATGTCCACGTCCTTAAAGACCTCTTCAAAGTCCTGTCGGATCAGCGTCCGGACCTTCTGGGCGCGCAGGTAGTAAGCGTCGTAGTACCCCGCCGAGAGCGCGTAGGTCCCCAACATGATCCGCCGCTTGACCTCCGAACCAAAGCCCTCCGCGCGGCTGCGCGTGTAAAGCTCCTTCAATGTCTCGCTCTGGGCCCGTTTTCCGTAACGCACGCCGTCATAACGGGCCAAGTTGCTGCTGGCTTCGGCTGTGGCGATCAAATAATACGTGGCCACCGCGTAGCGCGTGTGGGGCAAGCTCACCGACCGAATCTGGGCGCCCTGGGCCGCAAAGGTGTCGATCACGTTCTGGACCGCTGCCTCAACCTCAGGGCTCAATCCCTCCTGGAAATACTCCTCGGGGACCCCAACGCGCAGCCCCTTCAGACACTGCGGCCCGCGCTCGGCAGCCTCTGTATAGCGCCCCACCGGTTGCCTTGAGGACGTCGCGTCGCGTGGATCCCATCCCGCGATGGCCTCCAAGACCCGCGCCGAGTCCCAAACCGTCTTGGTCATCGGCCCGACTTGATCCAACGAGGACGCAAAGGCAACCACCCCAAATCGGCTCACGCGCCCGTAAGTGGGCTTCATCCCCACAGTGCCCGTCATGGCCGCAGGTTGCCGAATCGACCCCCCCGTGTCCGTGCCGAGCGCCGCGCAGCACAAATCGGCCGCCACCGCCGCCGCCGATCCACCCGAAGATCCCCCTGGAATGCGCCCCGGCGCCGCCGGGTTCTGCACCGCGCCAAAGGCCGAATTCTCGTTGGACGACCCCATGGCAAACTCATCCATGTTGGTCTTGCCCAAAAAGACCGCCCCCGCCTGACGCAGCTTCTCCACCACCGTCCCATCGTACGGCGGGATGAAGTTCTCCAGGATGCGACTGGCCGCCGTGGTCCGCAAACCCCGCGTCACCAAAATGTCTTTGAGCGCCAACGGCACGCCGCCAAGCAAACCCGGCTCGCCTCGAAGGCGAGCCTCATCGGCTGCTTTGGCCTGGGCCAGCGCCTCCTGGTGGTTCAACGTCAAAAACGCGCCGATGGAGTCATTGCGGCGATCCATTTCGTCCAAGCACGCCTGCGTCAACTCCACCGATGTGCACTGCCCCGATGCCATGGCGTCGAGCGCCTGACCCACCGTCAACCGATTGAGTGAAGTCTTCAATTGCCGCCCTCCACTGCACGAGGCACGCGAAACATGCCATCCTCACGTTCCGGAGCGTTGGCCAGGATCGCCTCCTGGTCCAGATCTTGGACCACTTGATCCTGGCGCAACGTCATGGTCAGTGCCACCGCATGCGTGGTGGGCTCCACACCCGTCACGTCCAATTCTTCCAGTTGGGCCACATACCCCAGGATCGCATCCAAATCCTGGCGCAGTGATGCGCACTCCTGATCGTTGAGCGTCAAGTGTGCCAGGCGCGCCACCTGACGTACCTGCTCGTCTGTTATTTTTCCTTCAGCCATGGCCTTGGTCCTGCTTGCTGACGTGGGCTGCGCCGCTTTGAAACCACCTGTGATTTTGGGTTGGGGTGGAGACAGTCGCGGCTGGACTTTAGGGGGTTCTGATAGCACAGGGGGTTGGGAGGTGGCTAGGTTGGGCGTGTGTTGGGGGCTGGGAGGGCGTGGTTGGGGTTGGGTGGGGGTTGGATGAGGTTGGGTGCCAGACACCCTGTCTTGAGCCTCTTTTGTGTTTCGGATGGGGGTTTTGCGCCTTGTTGTGGGGGCGGCTTGTAAGGGTGTCTGGCACCGGGTTGGATGTCGTTTCGGAGGGGGTGGACGGATGTCTGGCACCCTTTTTAGAGCCCTGTTCCAAGCCCCTTTCCTGGCGCCCCTTTCACACAAAAATAAAAAAGTCTGCAACTGAACGCATGCAGCGCCCGACAAGAGCTTGGGTAAGACAAAGGCAGGTCTTTTGAGGCTGGCCTGATTGTGGAACCTGGGAGGTGTTTGGATGGGCAGGCCGCTTCGTTTGCAACAAGAAGACTTTATCTACTTCGTGACCAACCGTTGTTTTCAGGAGATGTGCGTGTTGCAGCCTGACAGTCCGGAGGTTGAGCGCATTTGCGTGGGGACTTTGGTGCGGTTTGCCAAAAGGTACGGCATCGACGTCATGGCGTACGTATTTATGGGGAATCACTTCCACTTGTTGTTGCGGGCGATTCAGTTGAATTTGCACGTCTTTATGAAAGACTTCCAGGCCAACTTGACCAAGCGCATCAACGCTCATCGAGGGCGCACGGGGACGCTTTTTCCGCAGCGCTATGCTTCTTCTCCCGTTTTGGATGAGGCGGCATTGGAGCAAGTGTTTTTTTACATCCTGATGAATCCAGTGAAAGCCGGTCTGGTCGAGCATCCTTCGCTGTGGCCAGGTGGGATTTCTTTTGGGGCTCACACCGATGGTGGTCTTGTTGAGGCGTCGTGGGTGGATTGTGATCGGCTGCGGTTTTTGAAGCGTAAAGCGGCTGCGGGTTCTTTGGGGATTGATGATGAGGCGTTGATGGCTCAGGCCAGTGTTAATGCCTCATTGGAGTTGGCGCCGTTGCCCCATTGGGTCGGTGGTGACGATGTGGCGCTGCGTCAGCGCATTGTGGAGCACGTTGGGCATGCTTGTGAGGCGGTGGAGCAGGAAAGACATGTGGATGGCGATGTTCATGCCGATTTGGATGATGGGATTGAGAGGGAGAGTGATGAGGAGAAACGTGGTGTCCAGCGGCGGCGCTCTTGTGTCAAGGGGGCCAGTCGTGTCCGTGTCAAACGGGTTCGAAAGGGTTTTCTTGGTGTGGAGGGGGTTCGCAAGCTGTCGTGGCGCTATCGGCCCAAGAACCCGAAACGCTCGAAGTTGCCGTTGTGTCACGCGACTTGTCCGGTGAGGCGTCGCGCGTTTGTGTTGACGTATCGGACCGCTTGTCAAAACTATCGGGAGGCTTGTGGGCGGATGCATTTGTCACGCAAGTCTTGGCGGTTTCCCCCTGGGATGATCCCGCCTGTGATACAGCGCCTGGACTCTGGGTGAGGGGTCGCGGCGTTGGGCGCTTTGATGGGGCTGTGGTCGAAGGGCATTTGAGCGCCGTGGGGGATGATGGGACAAGGGCGAAAACAGGCTGCTTTTGAGCGCGCGGTGGAGGTTGTGGCCAAAGGGCGCGTGGTGGTTCTGGCCGGGGCTGGGCTGTTGAATTGCGCTGGTCTTGAGCCGCCGGATCGCCGGGGTGGGTTGTGGGATCGCTTTGGCATTGAGCGGTGTGCGACGCCAGAGGCGCTGCGGCGTCATCCGCAGGAGGCCTGGGCGGCCTTTGGTGAGTACTTGTCGCAGACCTGTGAAGTGCTGGGGAGGGATGGGGACCTTCAGCGGCACACCGAGCGCTGTTGAGGCTCTTTGAGGGAGGGTTGCTGCGGGGTGTGGTGTGCACAACGACCGATGGTCTGGTGCGTCGGGTGGGGGTGTCCAAGACCGCCGAGCTCTTTGGTGCCATTGATGCAGTGCGTTGTGTGCAGTGTCGGCATCGTGCTGTGGTCATGTCAGAGGGGTTTGGCGGTGCACCGCCCAGATGTGTGTGTGGAGAGGCGCTCAGGCCCGACATGGTGCTCTTTGGCGAGCCGATGCCGCGCGGGCCCAGGGAGTTGGCTGCCAGTTGGGTGTATGGCGGCCGCTCGTTGTTGGTGCTGGGTGCCGATTTGAGTCGGCCACCGCTGAGCCGCATTCCAGGAGAAATGTTTCAGGAGGGCGGTGTGACGGTGGTGTTGGGTGGCAGCGGTTCGGGCCTGGAGCGGATTCGAGGGGTGAGCGTGGAAGGGCAGTTGGGGCGTTTGTTGCCTGCCCTGTTGGAGTCGCTGTCGTTGTAGCCTTGTTTGCCACCGTGGTGCGAATGTGATTAGAAACAGGCTGTTGATTGGAGGGACCCCCTTGAGAACGGTCCCGAGTGGTCCCTGGCAGACAGTGCTTGCGCTGACCATCCCCAGGTTCTGACGTGTTATGGAATTGAGGTTTTGATGAAGAAAGCACACCGCATAGAGGGTCTGGTCCAATCGGACATCCGGCGCATGACACGGGAGTGCATGCGTGTGGGGGGGATCAACCTTGGTCAGGGGATTTGTGATCTGCCGACACCGCCCGAGGTCCTTGAGGGGACTCAAGAGGCCGTGCGAGAAGATCTGAGCATTTACAGCAAGTTTGAGGGTGTGGATCCCTTGCGTGCTCAGCTGGCCAGGAAGATGGAGGCCCACAACGGTCGTCCCACAGATCCTGACACAGAGGTGGTGGTGACGATCGGCGCGACGGGAGCGTTTGCGGCAACGTGCCAGGCGCTGCTCAACCCTGGTGACGAGGTGATTTTGTTTGAGCCCTTCTATGGGTATCACCTCAACACGCTCCTGGTGGCGGGTGTGAAGCCTGTTTTTGTGACGCTTGAGCCGCCCAACTGGACGATCGCTCTGGAGGCGCTGGAGGCAGCGTTGACGGACAAAACCCGCGCCATCCTGGTCAACACGCCCAGCAACCCTTCTGGGAAGGTGTTTGGTGAGGCTGAATTGTCCCTGATCGCTGGGTTTTGTCAGAAGCATGATTTGTTGGCGATCACCGACGAGATCTATGAGTACATCCTCTACGACGATCTGAAGCACATTTCGCTGGCGACCTTGCCGGGCATGAGAGAGCGGACCATCACCATTTCGGGATTGTCGAAGACGTTTTCCATCACGGGCTGGCGCCTGGGTTATGCGGTGGCGGTGCCGGAGCTTGCCGGGCCCATCGGGTTGGTCAACGATCTCTTCTACGTGTGCGCCCCGACACCTCTCCAGCACGGCGTGGCGCGTGGCATGGCGCGGATGGACGATGGTTATTACACCTCGTTGCGCGGCATCTATCAGGCCAAGCGAGAGCTCTTCTGCGGCGCACTCGAAGAGGCGGGTTTGACACCTGTGTGGCCCGATGGGGCCTACTATGTCCTGGCGGATGTGTCTCGTCTTGGACAGAACACGGCCCACGATGCGTCCATGCATATTTTGGAGTCTGTGGGTGTGGCCAGTGTGCCGGGCAGCGCGTTTTTCCGCAGCGATGTGGGCCAGAAGATGGTGCGGTTTTGTTTTGCCAAGGAGCTCTCTGTGCTTGAGGAAGCTTGCGAGCGTTTGAAGCGGCTTTGAGCCTTGGTGGTGTCTGGGGATGAATGTGGTGGGGTGTTGTTGTTGGTCCTGATGGGGTGATGGAAGGCAAGGCGATGATGGTGCAGGCCTGTTTGGTATTGGTTTGAGTGGTGTGCGCCAGGGCTTGTGTGTGGATTTTTCATGGAACTTGCCGTCCCCATTTGAATGGACAAAACTTGCGCCACGTCGACCCCTGCTGGGACACCGCGCCTTTGGCATACTCGCCGTGAGGTTGCACTGTGCCTGTCGTGGATGAGATGTTGGTGTTGTGAGCCGCGTTGGACCGCTGGTGGGGTGAATATCAGGGTTTGGCGGCGGCAAAGAGCGTGTTTGAGGACCAATGAAGTATCAGCACAGCAACCTGAAGTCGTTTGGTTGGGCATTGGCCATGGCCGCAATCGTTGCCATGGTCTTTGTGGACGTGGGAATGGCCCAGGACAGTCGAGCCCAACAGGGATCTGTGGGCTGGGTGCGCATCTACACCACCCACGGCGCGCAGGTGACCGTTGATGGCAAACCGTACCCCAAACGAAGCGAATATGGGATGCGGGTTGCAGCTGGCCAGCGCCACGAGGTGGTGGTCAAGCTTGGTGAGAAGCAAAAGACCTACCATGTGGTCGTCAAGCCCCGCGAAATGCGGACATTGATGGTGGATCTTGCGGGTTACCAAACCCCGCCGACACCGGCAGCAGCGCCCAGCGTCGGCAAGAGCCCCACAACCTTCAATCCCCCCAAAGAGAAAGAGTCCGAAGGGGATGAGAAGGGGAAGTTGACGGTATACTCCAAGCCCAAAGGCGAGGTTTTCGTCGATGGGCAGCCGCTTGGGGTGACGACGCCGATGATCAACAGAGAGCTTGATCTGGGCCGTCACGAAGTTCAGGTGCGTTGGGAGAACGGGGAGATGAGCGAGGTCAAGACGATTCGCATCCGCAAGGGATCCAAGCTGAAGCTCTTTTTCCGTGACCGAAACAAAAAGTGATGCATTTGCCATGACCTCTCAAGACAATCTCCAGGGTGTGTTTCAAGACCGTCGTCAGCGCTTGATGGCGCAAATGCTGCCCGGTTCAGCTGCCGTGTTTATCAGTGGTGGCGAGCAAGTCCGCAGCCGAGACACGACCCACCCATACCGGGCGTCGAGCGACGTGCTCTATTTGACCGGTTTTGAAGAGCCCGAGGCCGTCGTGCTCATCATCCCAGAGCGCCAAGAGGGGCAATTTGTGATGTTCGTGCGCCCTCGCGACAAAGCCCTTGAGATCTGGAATGGCCGTCGTGCAGGCCCTGAGGGCGCCGTTGAGCGCTTTGGGGCCGATGAAGCGCACAACATTGATGAGTTGCCTCGGCTCCTGCCGGAGTTGCTGGCCAAAGCCCAGGTGCTCTACCACCACCTTGGTAAAGGCAGCGATGGAAGGGTGGTTGATGCGGTCGATCAATTGCGCAAGCGTCGCGGGGTCGGCGTGGGACTGCCCCATTCGCTGCGTGAATGTCGCGATCTGGTCCACCCCATGCGTCAGGTCAAGTCTGCCTTTGAGCGTCAGGCCTTGCAGAAGGCCTGTGATTTGACGGCCAAGGCGCACATCGCCGCCATGAAGGCCTGCCGCCCTGGAATGCATGAGTACGAGCTGGAGGCCATCATCGAGTTCGTCTTTGCTCGCCACGGCGCCAAGGCCCCAGCTTATGAGTCCATCGTTGGCGCAGGTGCCAACGCAGCCATTCTCCACTACACCGAGAACAACGCCCTCATCAAGGATGGAGACATGGTCTTGATCGATGCGGGCGCTGAGTTGGGCTATTACGCTGGCGACATCACCCGATCTTTTCCCGCCAATGGACGTTTTTCCCCCGTTCAACGCGACCTCTACCAAGCCGTCCTGGAAGCTGAAATTGCGGCCATAGAGATGTGCACCGTCGGTACTTCATGGATGGCCATCCACGAAGCCACAGTGGCCAAGTTGACCGCTTCCATGGTCGACCTCGGCTTGCTTGCTGGTGACGTCGATGCGCTGATTGAGGATGAGGCCTACAAGAAATTCTACATGCACAAAACCGGGCACTGGCTCGGCATGGATGTGCATGATGTCGGTCCTTATATGGTCGACGGAGAACACACTCTGTTGGCTGATGGCTTTGTCAAAACCATTGAGCCAGGCCTTTACATCCAGCCGGGGGCAGAAGGGGTCGATGAACGTTTTTGGGGCATTGGCATACGCATCGAAGACGATGTGTTGGTGACTGAGCAAGGCCCTGTGGTGCTCACCAGCGCTGTGCCCAAGACCATTGATGAAGTCGAGGCGCTGGTCGGCTCAGGGCTGAACTTCTCGTTTTGATCGTCAGCAACAGCCTGCCCGTCAGGTTGGGTTTTGTCCTCTGTCAGGATGTCTGGCACCCGTCCCTTCTTCAATAAACCCAACCCTCCCAATCCAATCGCATCCCATCTTCGAACGCCAAATAAGCTCTCGGTGAGCGCTTGGGGTGGGGTTGTGTGTGCCTGGCTTTTTGGGGGGACGGCGGTTTTGTCAGGGTGTCTGGCACCTGGTTTTTACCCGTTTTGTCCAATACCCAACCCGAGCCAGTCCGCCTATATGGTGCCTCAGATCAACCTCGGAGATGTGTCAACGCTTGGAGATTTTGGGGGGATTGTAAAGGTGCCAGACACCCTGACAAACCTCCAAAACCCTCCAAATTCCTCCAACATCTACTGACGCGGCAGGTCTTCAATACGGTATCGCTTGGCGCCAGGAGGAAAGGGGTTGGTGCGTTTGCGTTGGTTTTGTCGTGGTGAGGTGCGTGGCAGCGCTTGGGGTGTGGTGCTGTCGCTGGTCATGCCCAGTTGCTGTTTGGCGCGTTCGCGGACAGCTTTGCGGTCGCCGCGGAAGGTTCTGAAGAAGACGATGTATGGGGCTTCAGCTTCGTAGTGGGCTTTGCTGATGATGCCGCGCCGATACATGCCGGTCATGAGTCGTTGCATGCGCACTTGCCACCACCCGCTGGTGGGTGTGTGTCCTTGGCCCATGAAGTTGGGTCCGACCAGGGGGGAGGGTTTGATGGAGGCGAGAAAGGCACCTTCAATGGGGCTGAGCGCGCTGGGTGTTTTGCCAAAATAGAACCGCGCGGCGCGTCGGATGCCGTAGAGATCAGGGCCGTACTCGATGCAGTTGAGGTAGAGTTCGAGGATCCTGTGTTTGTCGACGAGTTCCTCCATTTTCCAGACAATGAAGGCCTCTTCGAGTTTGCGGCTCAGGGTTTTTGTGCGTGTCAGGAAGAGGTTTTTGACCAGTTGTTGGGAGAGCGTTGAGCCGCCGTAGGCATAGCGTTCGCGGTCCAGGTTGAGGCGGACGGCGCGCTTGATGAGGCTGACGCTGAAGCCGGGGCTGTTGAAGAATCCGCCTTCCTCGGTTTGGTAGGTGATGATTTTGACGTGGTTGGGGATGGCGTTGAGGCGGACGTAGTTGGATGTGCCGGGGCCGATCATGATGCCAGCGCGCGAGACCCCCTCTCGGACCTCTTGTTTGAAGTCGGTGTTTAGGAAGGCCGGGGAGTATTTGCCGAGGGATTTAAGGCGGCAAGAGTCGGGCAGCCCAGCGACGTTGAGTTCAAGGCCGTAGACATGGGCCATGTTGACGCTGACGGTCAGTTCTGGGCTGAAGTGTCCGCGGGCCTTGATTTGGTCATGGAGGTGGGGAAGCATGGCCTGGGGGATGGCGCCGATGGCAACCTCACAGGGGGTTTGATCCATCCAGAGGCGCAGGTCGACATCGGGTTCGCGTCCGTCGAGCGCATGGGTGGCAGCAAACTCGAGGTGTGCGGTGGCGCGGCTGTCGTGGTCGCCGGCCCTTGAGGGGAGGCTGACCGTGGCGCGGTGGAGGGTGAGCCTGTCAGGGTGTTCTTGGCTTGGTGGGTTGTAGGTGGCGTTGAAGGCGATGGTGGCCTGTTGGTGTTCGATCGGGGCTGATGACAACGGTTTGATGTGGAGGTGGCCGTGTTGGATGGCGATGTTGCCTTGGATATGGAAGCCGCCTTCAGTGTCCCACGGGCCAATGTAGGTCGGGGGGGGCGGGTTGAGTGATGGGCCACCGATTTTAAGGGCAATTTGACCGCTGAGATCTCCGCCGATCGTCCACCCTTTGTGGGCAAAGAGGGGCTTGAGTTTGTCTACAGGGACCTGATCCAGTTCGATGTCAACGCCGGGCGTGTTGTCTTCGAGCCACAGCGCGATTTCTCCATGACCTTCGGTCAACCCCAGGCGCACTTTGTCTTCATCGTGTTGGACAGATATGCCTTGGATGTGGAGTGCTTTGCCTTTGACGATCAGCTCCCCTTTGTCGACGGAGACGCGGCGCAGCCACGGCAGCGCCTGTTGTTTGAGTTCAAGGAGTTGGCGTTGGTTGGGCAGCGAGGCCAGCAGGCGCCGCCTCCACTTGCCGGTTTTGGACATCGGTTTGCGACGATGTTTAAAACGCTCACCAATAGGTTTTTGGGGGCGACCGGGGTTGTGGGGCCATTGGACCTCCACGACGGGCTCAAGGAGTTCGACGTGTTTGGGCAGGCCCTTGTTGTCCAGGCCGCCGCGCAGTCGAACGCGCTTGATGTTCATGTGCCCTTCGTAGCCACGGACATCGAATTCAAACGCGAGGTCCAGGGCGCTGAGCGTGGGGGGGGGGCCGTCTGAGGGGACAAAGACTTCGGCGCCTCCGACCTTGATTGTGGTGGGGGCGTTGGTTTTTGGCAGGTCAACGGCGATGCTTTTGGGGGTGCTGAGTTCGACTTGTGCTTTGATGCCCAGTTCAGTGCGCAGCGCAGACAACTCCAAGCGCTCTTCCTTTTCACATCCTTGTTTGCAATGGGCCACCAGTTCCCCGTGCCAGGGGCCGTGGGCTTGATCGGCGTAGAACGACAATTCGGTCAGCTCTACGGGGCCCAAATCTTTTGGGAGGCCGCTAACGAGGATGTGTCCATTGCTGATTTTCAGTTCCGTGCGCGCCACCCGGTCCAGCAAGGCCACTGCTTTGGCAGAGGTCGTGGGTTCGGGGGTTGGGTCAGGAGCATCGGTTCGAGGTGCCTGTGGTGAGGGGTCTTGTTTAGAGGCGCGAAGGGCTTCGAGGTCGATGGTGCCTTTGAGGCCATCAAGGGCCACGCGCACAGGCATTGTTTGGCCATCGAGCAGGTCTTCAAGGCTCCAGTAGGCATGGAGGCGTTCGAAGGTGAGGTGTTGGTGGCCTTGTTGGTCTTGGAGTGAGGCGCGTTGAATGTCGAGTGAGAGATCATAGCCGAGCGTCAAGCTTTGCCATTCGACACGCAGCTGGCGTTCGGTGGCTTCTTCTTTGAGGCGTTGTTCCAGAGTGTCCTGGGCCCATTGGCGACCATAGAGCGCCACAACGGCGATCGCGACAGCCAGGACAATCCCTGCCACGAGGGTGAGCCGCCACAGCCAACGGCGCAGACGGGGCCATCGTTTTGGGCGCACCAACGCCTCTGGTTGTATGGGGGTCAGCCTGACTGGAGGCTGGTTCTGAGGGGTGTGCATGGATCCTTACTTCCAACCCGAGCGTGTCGCACCACCGCTGTCATGGGTGTGTTTGATGGCCTCCCGATGGCCTTTGGGGAACCGGTGACGCCCTACCGGTCAGTGGCACAACATGGGTCCTTCGATTGGAGTTGTGCATCGCCCCGCGACCAGCGCCATGGCTTTTGGCTGGTCTTGACGTGGCTTTTCTGCGATGCATTCTAACCAGAATTCTGTGGCTGTCACGTTCGACCCACTTACACCCACCCACAAGTTTAAGAGCGCTTTGTCTCCTCCATACACCTCTCCCCATTCTCAGCCTCCTTTTTGGTGGCGTGGGCAACTTGATGCCCGGTTGCCCGAGTTGCTCAGCGGCGTCAGCGATTGGGCCAACACACGTGGTTTTGACACCGATCCGTTGGCAGGCATGGCGGCCGGTTGTGTGTGTTTGCACTCGGCGTCGAACGCGCAAGGGCTGGGGCGTTGGACCATTTTGGCGGCTTGTCCATTGGCCGAGGTTCGGCACCTGAAGGCAGAGGTGGGCCGCGGGGATTTTGTGTTGCAGGCCCGGTGTGACGAGCTTTGTCAGGATGTCTGGCACCCGATCCAAACCACCCACGACCCCTTCAAAGCCCTCAACGCCATGCTGGCCTCAAGCCGACCCCAGGACTCTGCGCGTCCCGCCGACGGGCCGCCATTTTGGGGCGGCGCGTTGGGCATCTTTGGCTATGGGTGTCGGGACGCGGTTGAGCCGTCGTTGAGGGAGGAGCGGCAGGGGCAAGAGGGGGCCGCCGAGGGCCCTGAGTTGTGGTGGGGGTTGTACGACACTTTTGTGGCGGTCGATCACGAGCTTGGTGAAACCTGGGTGGTGTCGTGGGGTTTGGGGGCCTGGGGGGGGCAACCTTGTGCGGCCAAGGCGCAAGAGGCGATCGATGGGTTGTTGGCGGCGTTGCGCGCTGCGGGGCCGTGTGTACGGGCTCCTTGGCTGCCGTTGGAGTTTGTGTCTGTGGTGGAGCCTGACACTGGGTATGACGGGGCCTTGGGGGTTGTTCTTGAGAGCATTGGGTCGGGTCGGTGTTATCAGGCGTGTTACACCTTTGCGCTCAGGGCGCGGCGGCCAGAGAGTTTGACGGCCAGGGCGGTGTTTGAGCGCTTGTGTGTGAGCAACCCAGCGCCGTTCGGGGCGCTCTTGTGCCCTGGGGGGGAGTTGGCGTTGGCAGGGGCGTCTCCCGAGCGGTTTTTGCAGATCCGAGGTCGCACATTGAGTGCTCGTCCTATGAAAGGCACGCGCCCTCGGGCCGTGCATGACCCCAGCGCTGACCATGCGTTGGCGATGGAGTTGCGCCACAGTGTCAAGGATAGGGCTGAGAACGTGATGATCGTCGATTTGATGCGCAATGACCTGGGCAGAGTGTGTGTGTTGGGTTCGGTGAGGGTGCCTGAGCTTTTTACCATTGAGCAGCATGCCACCGTTCATCAGATGACCTCGACGATTGAGGGAGAGCTTCGCGCGGATGTGTCGTCGGTGGAGGCCATTGGGGCAGGGTTTCCCCCCGGGAGCATGACCGGGGCGCCAAAGGTGGAGGCCATGAAGCTGCTTCAGAGTCTGGAAATTGGAGAGCGCGGGTGGTACTCCGGTGTGCTGGGTTATGTGGGTTGGGACGGCGATGTGGATTTGTCGGTCGTCATTCGCACGGCGCTGCTCACCGACCAGAGCGTCTCCTGGCATGTGGGGGGTGGTGTTGTTGCCGACAGCACCCGTGAAGGGGAGTGGGCCGAGGCCCTCACCAAAGGCCCCCATGGGTTGGGGACTGTGCGGCTCAAACAACGCTCATCCTTGCGTCAAAAGGGTGACCATCAAAGAGGGTGACATGCCATGGCCATCGCCTCCGCCAGCACTGTGCCTGTGCCTGAGTTGATCCGAAGAGGGTATGACCGCGCCAAGGGGTTGGGGCACGACGGTATGCCTGCACTCAAGGCCGAGCACCGCCAGTTTCTTGCAGGGCTTTTGGGTCAGGAGGTGAAGGCTTTGCCGGCGCCGATGGACATGGCCGCGTGCCCCTGGGTGGTGTTTGAGCCAGAGCTTTTTGTGCAGGCTTATGTGCCGGGGGCCAATCTCCGAGCACAGGCGGCGTTGTTGGGGCTCTTGCAGCAAGAGGGGCCGCAGCAGCTTGTCGTCAGCCATCCTTGGTTGATGCGCGCGGTGGAGGCGATTCAGCGCGCGGGGTTTGATGTGCGTCAGGCTGCGCTTTGGGTGGCGACCATGACGGTGTTGCCCAGGTGGGAGGCTCCGGGAGCTGTGTCGCCAGATGGGCATGAAGGGGTGGCGTTGGGCGCGGCAGAGCGCGCAGCGCTCAATCTGATGCCTGCGGCGACGGGTTTGGGGGCAGCGGCGTTGGTGTGTGCCAGGGAGAGTGCTTTGGCGCAGGTGGCCGGCGCGGTGTGGCCTGATGCAACGGTGCTGCAGGTCTGAGCGCGTTGGTGTGATCGCGGTGGCGGTGTTTTGGCCGACGGGGTTGACCGTCGGTGTTCAATGACATGGTGGTGTGGTTGGAGAAGGTGCGTTGGTATGTTGGCGCGCTTGCGGCACGGGTGTGCCTTGTGGGATGCGATCCTCGCGGTGGTTTTGGCGGTGGTCTGAGCGGCGGTCTTTTGGGTGGGAGGGGTGAAAATATGTCCAACGTGTGTATGACCGGACACGTTATTTTTTTGTGACAAAATTATTTTGGTGTTTGTATTTTGATATTGTTTTTGTGCTGGACTTCATCTCACGACATTCCCATAATGAGCAAGGACGCCTTCATGGTTTCCATCACCGTTGTGCAGAGCCTGATGAAGGGAGGAGGTGTTCGTGCAGACCACCATCCGCATGACACTCTACGCTGTGCTTTGCGGCTGGCTTTTATTGGCTGGGGCCGGGTGTTCTCAACTCATTGATGTTGAGGGGATACCAGAGCAGCAAGACCAACAGGACGCCGCCGAACCCAACAACAACACCCCCCCATCGCCTGACACCGACCCTTCACCCAAAGATGCCCCCGGACCCAATGACGCCCTGGCTGAAGATTCTCAAGAGGAGGAAGAAGGGCTAGAGGACCTCCCCATCTCGCCAGAAGACGTTCCCGAAGAGGACACTCTGGGCGATGACGTGGCAGATGCCGCGGATGTGCCCGACTCTCCCGAGCCTCAAAGGGCGCGCGATGGCCTCATCGCACTCTATCGCTTCGACAACACCTTTGATCCCAACGAAGAAGCCTGGTCGCCTGTGCCAAATCTGGCCGATGATGCGCCCGCAAACACCAGCATCAACACCTTCCGCAGTGGCTTTCAGCGTTTGATCGATCGCGATGGCATCGCCTTTATGGCCAATGGCGGCATGATCTACGCCTCCAACTCGGTGCCCTTTGCCAGAGCCATCTCGCAGTCTGGCGCCTTCTCCGTCGAACTCCTCTTCCGCACCGCTGACCAAGACCAGATGGGCCCTGCGCGCCTCCTGTCCTACTCCAGAAGCGCCACCCAACAGCACATCCTCTTTGGCCAACGCACCATCGACGGTGAATACGGTGTGGACGTTCGCCACGGGTTTGACAGCAATCTGAGCGATGAGCGCTTTGGCGGGCGCCTCTTTGCCAATACACTCGAACCAGGCCCGTATCATCACATCCTGTGCGTCTTCGACGCCGCTTCTGACCAGGAAGAGCCCCTGCTGAGGTGCCACCAGAACGGCGACACCGAGCCCACCTTCAGGCAGGCCGCCCGCAGCCCCTTTGAGTGGAGCGATGACGATGGTTTTCGGCTGCGCTTTGGCAATGAAAATGGCCGCGGCCGGACCTGGCGTGGGGAAATCTACATGGCCGCCATCTACGACCGCGCGCTGAGCACCCAGGAAATTGAGCAAAACCACCAGATCGCCATGGCCGAACTCCCCCCCGAGCTGCCCATCGTCTCATTGACCGAGGTGGAGATTGAGGACGTGCCCATATCCCAGAACGATTTCCCTTTGATTCTTGAAATGACGCCGCCAATCCCCGGCCGCAGGACGCTCCACTTCTACGCTTTTGAGGACGATGGGGACCAGCGGGACATGCCCATGGTGCCCATCTCTGTGCCCGCTTTCTTCAACGACAACGGCAGCGCCGTCGTCAGGATGCCCTTTAACAACCTCGACCCCGACGATGAAACCCCAATCTATTTTGCGCTCATCAGCTCTGATGAATACGACTCGGGGGCTCAGTGGCGCACACGGGTATCCTTTGCCGAAAGCGAAGAGTGACGCGCTTGGGCTCACCTGAGCCCGGATCACCGACGGGACGTGCCTCACAGCAACATGCACCAGCCACAATGGCGCTCAGCGCCGCTGGGCCAACTCCAAAAGCTTGGCGTGGAACGCTTGCCATGCCACCGAAGAACGCTCCCAACTGGCGTCCCCGGTCGCCTGTGACAACGCCACCGGCACCATCGCCTCCAACAGCCCATCAACCGCCTCGTCCCCCGCCCGCTGCCGGGCCAGCAAGACCAACTCTGCGTCTTGCAATCCTCGCCGCCACGCCTTCATGCGCATCGACTCCACAGGCTCCTCAATGGCGTCGTAACCCACCGAAGTCAGCTTGGCGCCAGGGTAAAAGAGCGTCCCATTGCCAAACCGATCATCCCCACTCTTATAACTCGGCTTGTGGTACGGGTTCTCCGGGTCCGACAGGTTGACCGCCCACATAAAGTGTCCATCAAACCCATAACGGGCCGTGATCACGCCCCAGGTCCGCATCTCGATCCCGTCGGCGTTGATCGAGTGGGCGCCCACAAACGGGTGCCCATCATGGTAGAACCAGATCTGCTCCCCGCTGCGCTGGCGAGCCTTCAAGTAATCCACGTTGGCCGCACCCGCGTTGGGTGCCCACAACCCTACCTTGTCCACCAAAGACGCTGGACCCTCGTCACCCCACTGAGACGGATCGCTGTGGCTGGTCCAGAACAACTCAATGGGCACTTGCGCGCCGCTGCCCGCATCCAGCGCGTCTTGCACCTTGCCCATCTCCCCGTGGACCATCCTGATGTAGGCGTCTGCGGTCGTGTCCACCCCGTCGGCGCCTGCGGCGTAGCCACTGTCCTGAGGACCATCGACCTCATCAAAGATGTACGCAAACCAACGCGTCCGCTCCCAGCGCTGCGCTTTGACCAATGCCCCCCAACGGCCAGCCAGATCCTGGTAACTGGCCACCTCCTGCGCCCCCAGCGGCCCGCTCAGCGCCCCATTGTAGGGCTGGGGCCATGGGGTGCGCCACACTGCCACCGGCACACCCTTTCCTGGGCCGTGGTAGCCTCGCTCGGGTGTAAAGAGCGAGCCGTCGAGCGCCGGACCAAAGGTCTCAACATAGCCCTCCCAGGCTTTTGGGTCCGGGTTGTCCTTGGATGGCCCCGCGACCCCATCAAACCGCTCAATGAAGACCATCCGGTGACGGTGCGCCATCTGCTGCACGCAGCCCGACATCCGGCGCCACTTCTCATCGTCCAACGCCTCGCGCCCCAAACCCTCCTGCACGTACGGGTCGTAGATTTCACCCACGGCGTCGATGGACGTTTCGTCGGGCAGCGTGACGTTCCAGACCTCGACATTGAGCGCCACCGTGAGGCTTCGGTCGCTGCGCGCGTCTTTCACCACCACTTTGCCATGGTAGAGGCCCGCAGGGACGTTGCGCGGGATGGTCAAATCCACCCAGGCGTTTTGATTGCGGCCATGTTTGGAAGGGACTTCAAAGTCTTTGATGACAGTGCGCGTCTGACCACAACGAGTCTCAAAGGGGACCAGCGCGTCAGGGTAGAAGTCGGGCCAGGGCAAGACCTCGGTGGGCGTGCCCCAGGTAAAGCCGCCCGGCTCAACCCACACATAATTGGCCAAAAAGCGCCGCACGTGCGTCGCAGCAGGGATCACCACGCCCCCCGGCCCCTGCAAATCGCTGACCTCAAAGGTCAACCGGGTCGGTTCTTTGCCTTGGAAAATGAGTTGGAAGCCCAGGACCTCATTGCGCGCGCCGCGAAGAAAGATCCCCCCTTGAGAGAGGGCAAAGTCTTGCCCGTCATCCGGCACGCGATCATGGTTGGTGAGCCTTGGCATGTCGCTGGCCGCGCAGACCAGCACACCAGGGGCTGGTCCCTCAACGCAACCTGGTTGTGCCGTCCTCCACCACCACAATCCCACGACCAGACCGGTCGCCAGGAAGGCAGCCGCCACTGCGGCCACAACCCACTTTTGCTTCATTCAGCTCACTCCAGCCCCGTCAGACCTTGCCCATCAATGCCGATGCCAAGCTCCGTGTCGAGCGAGCTGTCAAAGGGCTGCGCCCAGCGCTGACCGTTGCCGATCAAGGCCGGGTCCTGGTCCTCCAGATCGGGGCGAGCATAGGTGTCTTCGTCGTCTCCGGCGTCGATGAAGAGGCCGTAAGTGGGGGTCTGGTTGCGGAAGATGTTGGGATCATCGTCGAGCAACCCCAGCGAGGCAAAGCCCCAGGTGCTGGTGCTGACGGCGTTGTGGGTGTCCTGACCGGCCAGATCAAGCAAAGCCCCGGCGCCGTTGAGTTGGCCCGTGCCGCCAGAGAAGCCGGGGACCTGGTAGATGTCCCCACCGGCGATCTCCAGCAGGAAACCGCTGCCGAGGTTGTTGCCGCTGCCCATCAAGGCTCCGATCCGGCGACCCGGCGCCGTGTTGTACTGATCATCGCCATCCACTTCGAGCAAGAGCCCCAGCGCCACCAGCTCGCCGTAGCCCTGAGCACCATAACGGGCGCTGTAGTTGTCGTTGCCTGCGGCGTCGATCAGCACACCCACGCCCAGGTGCAGGCCCTGGCCCTGGCCAAAGGTCCCGCAAACATAGGTGTCGTCGCCTCCAAGGTCATAGAGCGTGCCCACGCCGCCACCGGTGGCCTGGCGGTCCGGGAAGCGGTCCTCGGCGGGCAAGGTGCCAGCGCCAGCGCCCTGGGCCAGGTTCTGGTTGGACTGGCCGCGGTCGGGCGCCGAGAAGTAGAGCACGTCGGTGAGGCCAGTGGCGGGCTCGGCGGTATAGGCGCTGTTGCCTTCGGTGTCGATCAACAAGCCTGCCCCGGCGGCGCCGCCAAAGCCCTGCCCGGCGTGCCAGATGCGGTAGGTGTCGGTGGTGGCGTTGGAGCCGGCGTCGAGCAAAACGCCCACGCCAAGGAGCCCGGCACCCTGGGCAAAGGCCTCTGCACTGTAAACGTCGTCGCCGCCGTCATCAAAGAGGACGCCCACGCCCAGAATGCCCGCGCCCTGGCTCATGCGCAGCGAGTTGTAGGCGTCGTTGTCGCTACCCAGATCAAAGAGCATCCCCGCGCCCAGGCGGCCAGCGCCCTGACGGGCAGCCCCCGAGAGGCTTACAGGGCCGTTGCCCGCTTGCACGGGGCGCTGCGGCGCAAAGCGGCCGTCGGCGTCGCTGGTCAACCAGGCGTCTTGATCGCGCTCGTCAGGCACCTGCGCGTAGCTGTAGGTGTCGGTGCCGCCAAGGTCGATGACCACGCCCACAGGCTGGGAGGCGGCGGTGTTGGCGCCCGCAGCCACGCGGTAGATGTCCGAGCCGTCCACGTCGATCAGCAACGCGTAGGGACCCTGGTCGGCCTCGTAGATCGTGTCGCCTGAGTTGCCGATCATGATCTGACCCGCAGGGGTCTGTACCGAAATCAACGCTTCAGAGAGCGTCTCGGGGTCCAGGTTGGCGTTCTCGATGGTGAAGGCCAGATCGGCGGCCGCCTGGAAGAGCAACTGGCGATCAAAGCCGGTCAAGCGCGCCAGCGTGGCCTCATCGGAGAGGTCGGGGGCCTGGGCGCCCGGCTGCGGAGGCAGGAGCAGGTAGGGGGTGTTCTGGAAGAGCGCCTCGATGGCCTCGGCGTCCAATCCCAGGGCGTCGGTGATGCCCTGGCGGACCGTGAGGACCTCGGCCGCCGCCGCCAGGATCTGCGCCAGCGCTCCCTGGGCCTCGGGCGGCACTGAGCCCACGTCCCCGGTGATGTCGCCGGGCTCAAAGTCGCCGCCAGCGGCCTCCACAAAGGCGCGGATGCCTTCGGAGAGCGGGTCCAGTTCATCGGGCAGCGCAAACTGCGCCTGACGACCCTCAATGATCACACCTTGACGCGCAGCGGCGGCCACAATCGAGTCACGCACCGGGCTGTCGCCCTCCAACGCCGCGTCCAGCTCGCCCTGCAGCGAGCGGCCAAAGCCCGGCGCCGCCAGCGGCTCATTGAAGAGACCACCCAGGGACGAGAGCTTGAAGGGCGCGCTGGGCGTGGCTGGATCCAGGCCGCGCTGGCTGGTGGGATCAAGGCTGAAGCTGCACCGGCTCAGGCCGCGCTCCGCGAGCGCCTCGGCCAGAATGTCATTTTCGCCGTCGGGCACCTCGTTGCCGGTCAAGCACAGGCAGTTGGACGGCACGCAGAAGCGGCCATCGCGCCCGCGGACCTCCTGACAGGTCCCGTCGCCGCCGCAATCGGCGTCAGAATCACAGCCCAGCGAGCAGAAGCCCGCCACGTCCTGCTCCACACCCTGGATGCAGGTCGGCGCCTCCACCGGACAGGGGGTGCGGACGCCCACGCCGCAGGGGCGGCCAACGTCGGCGCCCTCAGGAGCCGTGATGCCGCAAGTCTGGCCACTGCCAAGCCCGTCCGGCACGCAAAGCTCGCCGACGCGGTAAAGATCCACGCAGTTGGGCGCCTCGGGGGTGCAGTCGTCGTTGTCGCTGCAGATGACGGCGCAGACCCCGTCGGCGGCGGGGCGAGTGGCGCTGCACTTGCGCACGGGGCCAAAGCAGTCGGCCACGCGGGTGTCGAAGTTGCACGACTCGCCGATGACCTCGCAGGCCTCTGTGTCCGGGTTGCAGATCTCGCCCTGGGGGCAGTCCTCAATCAAGCACGACACCGGCGGGGCGTCGCACTGGCCAGTGAGCGGGTTGCAGGTGGCGCCTTCAGGGCAGTCGACCCCATCGCATTGGCGGCACTCCTGGTTGATGGGGATGCAGGCCCGGCGCGTGGTGTTGTTGAGGATGACGCAGGTGTAACCGTCGTTGGGGCACTCGCCGCTCTCGGTGCAGTCCACCGAGCAGATGGTGCCGCCAGGGTCGCCCAGGTTCAGGCAGAGGTCGTTGGGGCCGCCGCAGGCCGAGCTGGGCAGGTCGCCGCACTGCTCGCAAAGCTGGACCTCGACCTCGACACACTCCCCGGTGCGCTCATCGCAGTTGAAACCCTCGCCGCAGTCCACGTTGTCGCACCGGTCGTCGATGCAGGTCAGCGAGATGGGCACACAAGCGCCCTGCTCGCGGTTGTTGAGGTCGGCGCAGAAGTAGTTCAGCGGGCAGTCCTGAGAGTCTTCGCAGGCGGTGGCGCAGAACGACTCGTCGTCGCTCAGGTTCAGGCACAGATCGTCGGGGCCGCCGCAGAGCGCGCTGTTGGTGCAGTCCAGATCGCACAAACCAAGCAGCGGCGTGCACTGACCGGTGATCGGGTCACAGGTCTCGTCGTCGCCGCAGTTCACATCGCCGCACCGGTCGATGCAGGTCAGGATCTCGGGCACGCACTGGAAGACCCCGGTGTCCTGGCCGATGTTGGCGCAGAAGTAATCCTCGGGGCACGAAGTCTGGTCCTCGCTGCAATCCTGCGCGCAGACGCTCTCGCCGGTGTCGCCCAGCAACACACACTGATCGTCGGGACCGCCGCAAGTTTCATTGCCGATGCAGGGCTGATCGCACAAACCAAGGGGCGCGCTGCACTCGCCGGTCAACGGCAAGCAAACCTGTCCGCCGGGGCACTCGACGCCCTCGCAGAGGTTGTTGCACAGCAAACCCTCGGGGACACACTGGCGCACCAGCGCCGGGGCCTCCTGCACCGTGGCGCAGTCAAAGCCTTCCGGGCACATGTCCTCGCTGACGGTGCAGTCGGTGGCGCAGGTGCCGGTCTCTTCAAAGGGCAGGTTCAGACAAAGATCGCTCTCGCCGCCGCACTCTTCGTTGTCGGTGCAAGGTGCGCAGATGGTGCCCGGCGGCGGCCCGTCGTCCATGTCGGGCTCGTCCTCGACGACGTCGGGTTCATCCTCGATGATGTCGGGCTCGGCGTCCTGCTCTTCGGTGTCCATCTCCTGGACATCGGGGACGTCGTTGTTGGACGGCTCGTTGTTGTCGTCTGTTTTGTTGTCGCTGGCGCAGGCCACAAGGCCCAGCACCAACACCAGAATCAGCGCCACGCTGCGAAGGCGCGCCGTCATCAACCAATCGGACATAACCAGGGGCACTCCTGATTGAAAAGCCGCAAGGCAAGGGCAAGGTCACACAGGCCACGGTGGTCTGGGCACCGTGGCCTGGTGGTGGCGTTCATCAAGAGAGTCGGCGCTCGCCAGAGTGCTCGTGAGGCGCCGAAGGGGTCAGCGCCTTCGTGCGCTCAAAAGGCCGTGCTGGGGCGGCGTTGCGCGATCTCTTTGGAACGGCCACCGTGCGCCGCTCTTTGCCGAGGGCTTTTGGGGTTTTCATTCCAATTTGGAAGTCTACACCGTGTCCTGCGCGAACACCAACGCCGCCTTCATCCTTCAAGAGTTCAGGAGCACTTCCAGCGCATCAAGCAGCACATCGCTGCGTTTAAACGGCCCGTGGGAGGCACCAATAAAGTGGTCGCCGATCAGCAGCGAGTAAGCCAGCATGCACCGCGCCTCCAGACCCTGTCCGCTGTGGCCAAGCTCACCAAAAATCCCGCGCAGCGTGTCCATCCGCCGCGCGTCGACCTGCGCCACCACCTCCCGAAGCGCCGCATCCGAGCGGGCCTGCTCCCGAATGGCCAGTTCCACACGCAGGTTGCCCGGCTCGGTCGCCATCGACCACAACGACCGCATCCGCTCGCGGGCGGGCTGAGCGCCGATGTTGAGCGCGTCGATGATCGCCTCGGTGCCTTGCTGACGCCACGCCTCCACCACGGCCTCAAGCAGCGCCTCTCGGCTCGAAAAATGCCAGTAGAAGCTCCCTTTGGTGACTTTCATCGTGCGCGCCAGCACTTCCACGCGCACAGACTCAAAGCCGCGCCCTGAGGAGAGCACCCCGATGGCGGCTTCGAGCCAGTCCTGACGGCTTTTTCGTTTGGTGGTCTTCTTGTTCATGCCAAAAACCATACGCCACCGTATTGACATAGGCAAGAATCGGGCATATTTCAACCGTACGCTGCCGTATGGATACGGTGGCGTATGGATTCTTTGTGCACCGTGACGTGGACCTTGGTGGGTTCAAGAGGTGCCGATGGATGCGTTGGTTTGCGGGGCTGCTTTGGGCGGCTGGAGCGGATCAACCAGGGAGGGCCGGATGACCACAGCAATGATCGTTCTTGGGGTGTTGTCGATTCTTTTGACGGGCGTGCATGCCTTTGGCGGGGGCAAGGAGGTGCTGGAGCCAGTGATGGCGCTCTCTGGGCCTGCGCCGGTCCCGCGCGAGACCATGCGGGTGTGCTGGCATGGAATCACGGTGGTACTGCTGGTCTCGGGGGTTGGGTTTTTGTGGGCCGCCAGCAACGCAGAGCAGGGGGTGGGGGCGGCCAGGCTGCTGTCGACCATCAACCTGGGCTTTGCGGGGCTCTTTCTTTGGACGGCGTGGCGGTCGCGGATCCCTGGCGGGTGGCTGAAGCTGGGTCAGTGGATCGCGTTTTTGCCCATGGGGGTGGCGGGGTGGGCGGCCACGCTCCTTTGAGCGCGGCGTTCGCCCTTGGGGCCGCTCAGCGGTTGGCGGCGGCGGCGACGGCCTCGGCGGTGATGCCGAACTTTTCAAAGAGGACCTTGGCCGGGGCGCTGGCGCCAAAGCCTTTCATGCCGATGAAGACCCCTTCGAAGCCCAGGAAACGGTGCCAGCTCATGTCGGTGGCGGCCTCGACGGCCACGCGGCAGCGCACGTCGGAGGGCAGGACCGCTTGCTGCCAGTCGGCGTCCTGGGCCAGGAAGGCCTCCATGCAGGGGACGCTGACCACGCGCGTGGCGGTGCCCTTGGCTTCGAGCATGTCGCGCGCGGCCATGGCGATGGAGACCTCAGAGCCGCTGGCCATCAAGATCGCCTCGGGGGCCTTCTGGTCGTCTCCGGCCAGGACGTAGGCGCCTTTTTGGGGGTTGTGGCCGACGGCCTGGGCGTTCTGGGTCGGGACGCCCTGACGGGTGAAGACCAGGACGGTGGGGCCATCGGTGCGGCGCATGGCGTAGAGCCAGGCTTCGCGGGTTTCGTTGGCGTCGCCGGGGCGCACCACGTGCACGTTGGGGATGGCGCGCAGGGCGCTGAGGTGCTCGACGGGCTGGTGGGTCGGGCCGTCTTCACCCAGGCCGATGCTGTCGTGGGTCATGATGTAGATCACCGGCTGCTTCATCAGCGCCGCCAGGCGAATGGCCGGGCGCATGTAGTCGGTGAAGACCAGGAAGGTGGCGCAGAAGGGGCGGAAGCCGCCGTGGAGGACCATGCCGGCGCAGATCGCGGCCATGCCGTGCTCGCGCACGCCAAAGTGGATCGTCTGGCCTGTGTAGCTGCCCCTGGAGACGGTGCCGTACTGCGGGTGCTTGGTCCCGTTGGAGCCCGCCAAATCAGCCGAGCCGCCCACCAACTCCGGCAGGCGCCCCATCAGCTCGCCGAGCACCTTGGCCGACGACTTGCGGGTGGCCAGCGAGCCGCCCTCTTCGAACTGGGGCAGGTTCTGATCCCAGCCTTCGGGCATCTGGCCGCTCATGCGGCGGCTCCACTCGGCGCCTTTTTCGGGGTTGGCGCTGGCGTAGGCCTCGAAGGTCTCTTGCCAGGAGGCCTGATCGCGCTGACCGCGCGCCACCGCCTTGCCCATGTGCTCGGCCACATCGGCGGGGACGAGGAAGCTGGCGTCGGTCGGCCAGCCGTAGTGGGCCTTGGTCAGCTCGATCTCTTGCTCGCCAAGCGGCGAGCCGTGCGCGGCGGATTTGCCGGCTTTGTTGGGCGAGCCGATGCCGATGATGGTGCGGACCATGATGAGGGTCGGCTGGGTGAGGTTGCGCTGGGCTTCGTGGGTGGCGGTGCGCAGCGCGGCGAGGTCTTCACCGTCTTCCACGGTGATGATCTGCCAGCCGTAGGACTCAAAGCGTTTGCCGACGTCTTCGCCGAAGCTCAGGTCGGTGCCGCCGTCGATGGTGATCTTGTTGTCGTCGAAGTAGCAGATGAGCTTGCCCAGGCCCAGGTGCCCGGCCAGGCTGGCGGCTTCGGCGGCGACGCCCTCCATCAGGTCGCCGTCGCTGGCGATGACGTAGGTGCGGTGGTCGACGAGGGTGTGGTCTTCGGTGTTGAAGATCTCGGCCAGTTGGGCTTCGGCCAGCGCCATGCCCACGGCGGTGCTGATGCCCTGACCCAGGGGCCCGGTGGTCGTCTCGATGCCGGGGGTGTGGTGGACTTCGGGGTGGCCGGGGGTGAGGCTGTCCCACTGGCGGAAGTTCTTAAGCCCGTCGAGG
>CAKZKQ010000286.1 GCA_937123825.1 uncultured Pseudomonadota bacterium | reverse complement strand
GGCCAGCAGGGCCTCGCGCATGCCAATGGGGTTGTCGACGATGTGAACCACCACGGCGTGATGAACTTTGCCGTCAAGCGCGTGAAAGACGCCGCGTTTGCCCACTTGCAGGTTCTTTCGTCCCCCAGCGGTCACTGGTACGGCGACTTCGTAGAGCAGGGCGCCGTCGGTGGCGCTCACCTCCACATAGAGCACGAACATGTTGCTCGTGTCGCTCATCTTGATGTGCCGGGTGCGCTCGGGGACACGCACAGCCAGGGTAAAATGCCGCCCGTCCATCACCAACGAGCCCATCTCAAAGAGCGCTCTGCTGGCGGGTTCATAGAGGTGGGGGAAGCTGACAAAGCTGTTGACAAACGGCAGCAACAAACCTTGGTAGAGGATCAAGCGCTCAAGCTGACAGATGGTCTCAAAGACCAACGCGCTGCGGTGGCTCTCTTCAAAGAGCGCCTCAAACCGGGTTCTCCACTGAGGTTCATTGAGCCAGCGGTCAAGCCGCGTTGGGTCAAGCTGGTCAAGCGCTTGTGGGTGCTCTGGTTTTTGAGAGCGCCAGGTTTTGTGGGGTTCAAAGCGCGCTTTGAGCGCTTCCCAGCCTTCATGGGACAGCGTGTTGGGGGCCTGGCCTTCTTGCAGGGGTTTGAGCACCTCATTTTGAAGGCGTCTTAGTGCTTTGCGGTGGTTTGGATTGAGCGGCGCATCGAAGTTTAGCAGCGCCTCTGGGTGCATGTTGGACAGCGGCGCGCGTTCCAGGCGAGCACGTGTCGCTTCTGCGCTGTTGAGCCCTGTGGTGTCCAGGTGCGCATGCCCATCAAGGGGTCCAGCCAGCGCAGGATCTTGTTGCGCAGCTTGTGCCAGGAGGAAGTACTCCTCAATCTTTGTCTCCAAGCCTGCCAGAAGCTCCCATGCTTTGCCCGTGTCCTCTCCCAGAGGCATCAACACCGATGCTTCTTCCACTGCGCGAGCCCTCCAGTTTTGCAGCGCTGCGCCGACGCTCAAAAACGCTTCGAGGTGTTCTTTGGTGACGCCGGTCTGGTGGTCTGAGTACGAGACACCCCCGACCGTTGCGATGATGTCTTCAAAGAGCGCTTGGAGATCTTCGTCTGGGACTGCTGCAGGCAAGAGAACGCCAGCCTCGCTCATGCCGCGGGCCTGCTCGCTCTTTTTGACCTTCTGCACCTCTTCGAGGGTGATTTCTGCGTGGTTGGTTTTGTCTGCCCGAGTTAAAATCCGCTGGGCCATCTCACGAAGCTGCTGGGCTTCTTCAGCATGCCCCAGATCATCAAGGCGCATGGTCAGGTTATGGGCTTTGATGGCCTTGTGGTTGCGCATCTGCGACAAAAGCCAGGTGACGGCTTGTCGAACCTCTGCCACATCAATGCGACCATCATTGTCCGCGTCGAGGTAGGCCAGCAGCGACGGCTCGGCGTTGAGTGTCGATCGGGGGGCGCTGGTGGCGACCCAATGGGCGTCATCGAGCGCCAGGAGGGTTTCGAGGCTTGCAGCGTCGTGGAGTTTGAGGTGGTAGGATGTTCCAAACCGCTCAAAATCAAAGCTGTCTGAAGGAGAGAGCGGGCGCGTGCCTTCGGGGGGATGCTGGGAAACGCTCATGGGATGTGGTCTGTGGGTTGCGCAGTCTTATTGGACGCGGCGTTGGGCGTCGATCTGATTTTGGATGGGGTCGAGCAGGACAAGGCGAGCGTTGATGTGCTCGGGATCGGCCTCGTCGTCGAAGTGGTTCAGGATGCGGATGATGTAGCGCCGGCACAGGCGCTCAAAGCGGACCATGTTGCGGGTCAACTCGCGTCCGTCATCAATGGGCTGGGCCAGCTCGACCACAGGGCGCTCAACCAGCCCCAGGGCGGCGCCGTAGTGGGCGTTGAGCAGCGCCAGACGCTCCAGCGTCGAGCCCAGGTCCAGTTGATCCATCAGGTCTTTGTACTGCGCGGCGGTCTTCAAAAAGGCCGTCACCCGCTTGTACTGTTCTCCAAAAGGGAGGTTCAAAAAGCCGCGCCCGTCGGGGATCAAATCCCCCAGCACAGCGCCAAGTTGCTGGCGAAGCTGTGATTCTTCGGGCGTCAGCGGCAAAAATCCGTCCAGCGTCAGCGTCTTGCGTCGGCAGTGGATGACGTCGCAAATCGAAGAGACCAGCCGGTCGACGACGCGATCGAGGTTGATCAGCGACAGGACCGTGGCGCCGACCGAGCTTTGGCGCTCAATCTCCACGCACACGGCCACCAGTTCGTCCATGGCGTCGAGGATGGGTCCAGGGGTGCTGGCGATGAGGTCGCCGACCTGGCCACCTTCATCAAGGAGCGCGGAGAGTTGCTGGCCGACCAGCGCCACGCGCTGGGGTTCGAGCTTGACAATGCGGACGTTCAACTCCACGGCGCGTGACCTCATTCTTTGGTGTTGTGGGGGCAGGGAAGGGGGGTTTTACTTGGCTTTGAGGTGCTTGAGGATGTCGTTGGCGCTCTGGAAGCGGTTTTTGGGGTTCTTCTCAAGCAGCGTCAGGATGATGCGCTCCATGGTGGTGCTCAGATTGGGGTTGAGCGAGCGCGGTGACGGCGGCTTGGTGTGGAGGTGGTGGTAGGACAGCTCGCCCTTGAAGAAGGGCACAGTGCCAGTGGCGCACTCAAAGAGGGTCACACCCAGGGAGTAGAGGTCGGAGCGGTGATCGAGGCTGCGGCCGAGGATCTGCTCGGGGCTCATGTAGAAGGGCGTGCCGATGGCCTTGGTGTGCTGGGACTGGTACTCCTCGATGAACTTGGCCAGACCAAAGTCCATGATCTTGAGGGTCTTGTCGCGGGTGAGCATCATGTTGCCGCTCTTGTTGTCGCGGTGAACGATGCCCTGGGAGTGCGCGTAGGACAGGCCTCGGCAGGAGTGGACCAGGATGAAGCGGATGAGCTTTTCATGGAAAGGCCCAGAGCGCGTGATGAGGCTCTTGAGGGTCTCGCCGTGGACCAGCTCCATGGCCATGTAGTACTCGTTGTTCTGCTCTCCGGCGTCGTAGACGGTGACGATGTTCTGGTGGGAGAGCGAGGCGGCCGCGCGGGCCTCACGCAGGAAGTACTTGACGGCGGTGGGGTTGGTCTTGAGATTCTCGCTCAGCAGCTTGTAGGCCACGACGCGGTTGAGGACGGTGTCCTTGGCGCGGTAGACGATGCCCATGCCGCCGCGGGCGATTTCGTCGATGATTTCGTAGCGCAGGGTGCCGTTGGGGCGGCTAAGCGGCGAGCGGATGCTGCCGGAGACCGGGCCCATGGCGCGCATGCTGCCGCTCATCGGGGGGTTGTTCTGGGTGAGCCGGGCGCGGATGTTCTCCACACGGCTCTGCGTGTCCTCAAAGTAGTAGTCGATGGCCAGGATGTGCTCGTAGATCCGCTGGGCTTCAGCCAGATCGCCGCTCTGCTCCATGCAGTTGGCCAGCTTGTAGGAGACGCTGATGTTGTTGGCGTTGGTGCCCGCCTCGCCCATGGCCTGACGGTACTTGCCAAGGGCCACCTCTTTGCGACCCATGTCGCGCAGGATGTCGCCTTGGATCTCGGAGGCTTCGGCAAAGTTGGGATCGACTTTGTCGACCTTTTGCAGCGCGGCCAGGGCTTCTTCGGTGCGGCCGTGCTCAAGCATCAGTTTGCCCAGCCGGAAGTAGGCCCGCAGGCGTTGCAGGGCTCGGACTTCGCCTTCGAGGTCGTCGATGCGGTGGAAGAGGTCTGCGGCGCGGTAATAGTCGCCGGACTCTTCAAAGCACTTGGCGGCCCGCTTATAGTCTTCAGCCAGCGCGTATTGCTCGGCGGCGTAGCGGAAGTCCTTGGCGGCCTCGTACATCTCACCGGCTTTGATGCGCTCGCCCTGGTCGACGTAGAGATCGGCGGCTTTCATGTACTCGCCGGCGTCGGCAAAGTGCATGGCGGCCTCTGCCAGGTCGCCCTTGAGCATGGCCGCTTCACCGCGGTAGATGCTGGCCTTTTGCTGGTCGCCCTGGGACTCGTAGATCTGGGCGGCTTCCAGCGGGCGCTTGGCCTTGAGGTAAAGCTCGGCAGCCTGGTTGTAGCGCTCGTTGGCGATGAGCAACTGGGCGGCGTCTTCGATGTGACCCGACCGGCGCAGCAACTTGGCCGATCGGTCGATCTCGCCGTTTTCCTGGAAGATCTGGGCCGCAAAACGCGCCTTGTCTTTGGGCTCCCGGGGGAGCTTGCGCAGCTTGCCGCGGACCAACTGATATTCTTGATTGAAGTACTTTTCGTAAGCGTCGGCCGCTTCTTCTCGCAGGCTCAAGCGTTCAAACGCTTCCCCGGCGTCTTTCCACAAGCCCATCTCTGTGAAGAGCTCTGCGGCGCGGCGGAAGTCCTTGCCCTTCATGAAGAGCTGGGAGGCGCGGTTGATGTCACCGGCGTTGAGAAACTCGGTCGCCGCCATGCGGAACTGACCGGCTTGCTCAAGGATCTGAGCTGCGCGCTGGTTCTGGCCCCCACGCTTGAAGTAGGTCACCGCCTCCGAGCGCTTGCCCGCGTTCAAAAACGCGTCGGCGGCCCGGATGAAGTCCTTGCCTTCAAGGTAGAACGCGGCGGCGTCTTCGTAGGCTCCCGCCCGGTACGCCGCTTCGCCAGCACCTATAAAATCTTCTTCCTTATAACAGGCCCGGATTTCCTTGCGGGTGTCACGATCGACTGTGGCCTTGAGCTTTGGACCGCCCAGGTCAAGGCTGCGCCTCACCAACTCTACAATGAGAGCCAGCACCGCGAGCAGCACCACATAACGACCGTAGGTCCACAACTGGTCCATCAAACTGGACTCCGAGGCAGCCTGTTCGTCAGGGAGGGCTGAACCGTCTGCTTGCACAGTCAGGGTCCAGCGCATCAGCTTTGTGAGGAGGTCAAAAAACAGCGTCATCAGAACTTGATGCCAGCCAAAGGTATTTTACCCAAGATCACCATCTCCAACCTAACAAACCCCCAGCGCGATGGTCAAGGTGTCCTTTGTGGGCTTGGTAATCCTTTGTAAACACTACTGAACAACTCATACTGGTTGCGTGCTGTGTCGTTGTAAAGATTGCAGCCAGCACAAAATTCTTCCCCCTTTCACATTCCACCGCTGCGATCCCGTGGTGCTTGGTCACAATATCTTTTATCCTCTTAAAGCATGTGCCTGAGGGAGTTTTAATCGACTTTGTCAGGAACAAGCCTGGGCGCCGAGCCCTTCTCTGTGATGCCCAGGGCGCGAACACAAGCCGCGCTCGCATCCAAAGCACCCCGAGGCCCCAAAAGTGATCTCGACCCCTGTGTTGGCCGTGGCCGCATGCATCATCTTTATGCTCCTGCTGGTCCACCACTTTGGACCCCCGGCCCGATCCAATCAGGATGAGAGCCCGGATGACAACACGCGCGACGCCTTGCAGCGCAGGGTCGAGCGCCTGGTCAACCAGCTCGCCTATGGCGATCGTGCCCAGGACGCCGCCGCGCGCCTGCTCTCCATGGGCCCAGGCATCCTGCCGCTGCTGCTGGCCCACCTGCGGCGCCTTGAACAAGACAGAGACGCTCTGTCTCCACGCGCCCAAAGGGCCGTAGAGCGCCTGATGGCTGATTTTGGCCTCCAAGCCTATCTCCACAGCGCCGAGCACATCGCCTCCATCCACCGCTCCAGCCCCGCTTTTCCTGCCATCGTCCGCGTTTTGATGGACGTGGGGCCGCTGCTGGTGGGCCAACTCATGCGCCGCTCCCCGTGCCCCGACAGCAACGTCCTGGTGCCGCTCTTTCACCGCTTTGGTGCCCAGACAGTGCCTGGCCTGCTCGATCTTCTGCGCGAAGACCCCAACGCCATCCCCGATGATCTCCTCCACGCCGCCTTGCCCCTCTTTGCCGCGGAACCTGCGCTGCTCGATGGGTTGATGGTCCAATGCGCCGATGCCCCCAGGCGACGGCTGGCGATGGCGACGATGCCCTGGCCGCTTCCCAACCGCCGGGCGCTCATCACGGCCGCGCTCGACGATCCTGACCCCGAGCTTGCCGCCGCTGCCATGGTGGAGCGCGCTGTGGCGCTGGTCGCCTCCCACCCCCACCAAGACGACGCTCTGCACAAGGCGCTCATCGCGCTGGCGCGCTCGGCGCTGGCCAAGGAGTCGCCCCGACTGCGTCATCAGGCCCACCTGATGCTGGCGGTCTTGGAGCCTGCCGTGGTTCTGGAGGCCCTCGGCGCCGAATTTGAAGACGCTGCCGCCGCCACCGAAGCGCAGATCGTCGCGCGCCTCATCTTGCGCGATGATCCCGATCCGCGCCGCGCTGTTGAGGACGCGCTGGAGATGATCGAGGGGCGCGATCCCCTCGCACGGCGAGCCAGCGTTCGTGCTTTGGGGGCATTTAGGGGGGATCCTCGCGCTCAGGAGCGTCTGGTGGCCTTGGCGCAGGACCTCCATGATCCGCTTGGGGCGTTGGCGTTGGTGACGCTGGCCCGCGCCGGGTTGGGTCCCTTGGAGGACTTGTTGGCGCTTCGCGTGCGCGCGGCCAACCGTGACGCCGAGCGGCTATTTTTTGTCCGTCTGGCCGCCGCCTTCAGCCCTGCAGCGGTGCAACAGCGGCTCTTTCGGCTTCTGCGCACCGAATCCATCCGCGCGGTGCGTCTGGCGGCGCTCCTGGTGGCGCCGCTTCAGTGCCCCACTCAGGACATCCTCAAGGCCCTCGGGCGCCACCGCTACTCTCCCATCGGGGCTTGTGTCGCGCCACTGCTGTGGGCCTGCTGGCCTCAGCGCAGCGATCAGGTCCAGGCCGCGCTGACGTGCGAAGATCGAGAGGTGCGCCACGCCGCCATCATCACCATCGCCGCTCTGGGTGATGCCCATCAGGGCGACGCGCTCCTGGGCGCGTTGGAGGATGACGCCGAGCTGGCCGAACCCATCCTCAACGCCATCGAAATGCTCGGCGCGCCGATGGCCAGCCGTTTAAGCGCGCTGGCCCGTCAGAAACCCGAGATGGAACCCGAGTTGGGGCTCGGGCGCCGAACCCAACTGCTGGAAATCATCTGTCGCCAGGATCGCGTGGAATAGCCCCGGTCCACTGCGCACTTCTCTTTGGACACCCTTTTTGTGGCTCTGCCTGGTTTGTGCCTGCAAAAGACCCCATGACCCCACGAGCACGCCAAAACCCCCCTGCCTTCAGCGCGCCAAGGCGCTCGCGCGCCATCGCTGCGCATAAACCCTGGCTCATCGGCCCGTTGGCGTGGCTCCTCCTGGCGCTGACCATCTCAGCCCCCGACCAGGACCAGAAAACCCCCGCCCTGACCGCACACCTCCTCAACGACCAACACCCCGACCCCCTGTGGCAACGCCCCATCTCCTCCTGGAACGGCGACCTGCACATCGTCGCCGACACCATCCTGGGACAACTGATCGAAGGCGAACTCTGGGCCCTGGAGCTGAACACCGGCAAAGACCGCTGGCACGCCCCCTTGAGCGACCTGCCCGGCGAACCCATCTTCCTGCGCCAAAAACTGCTCTTCCACAAAACCCAACTCAAAGACGACAAACCCACCGCCGTCACCCTCACCGCCACCGCCCCGCACCCCCTCCCACCCGGCCAACCCCACTGGAGCCGCCAACTCCTCGTCACCAACCCCCTGCTCGGCGTCGAAGAACAACCCAACTCCAACACCGCCTTCGGCGCCACCGGAGACCTCCTCTTCACCTTCGACACCACCACCGGCAAAGAACTCCGCCGCCAACCCTTCGTCCGCGACAACGAACCCGACTACTGGACCAACGCCTCCAGCGACGGCCAAACCTTCTACCTCTACTTCGGCCGCCAACACCTCCTACAAAGTCGCTGAGCTCCATTGGTCCTCTCTCGCTTTGCGAGGAGGCCAATGGGAGCTCAGCGGTTCGCTTGCTGGCGCTGCGCTTTCGGTTCGCGGCGCTGCGCTTGCTTTTGGTTCGGTCGCCGGCGCTGCGCTTGGCTTCCTTGTGGTGCGTTCGCTTCGCTCTCTAATGGCATTTGTGATGGGTGGGTTCTTGGCTTCGCCGGTCGGAGTGGGGCATTTCGTCGAAATTGCTTCGTTTTTTGGAGGCTGGGTGAGCGCTGGCGGAGCCTTGGAAAGCTTTCCAAAGGGGTTTGTGGTCGGTGGCGGAAGCTTTTTGGGCTTTCCAAGGGGACGTGCGGCTTTTCTGAGGGAGCCTTTTGAGCCTTTCGAAGCGTTGGAGGCTGGTTTTCAGGGCGAAGGTGGGCGGCGAAGCTCGCCTGCCTGAGTGGCCCCTCGAATTTGAGGACCAACGCCAACAATGGCCCACCGGGGGCGAAGGTAGGCGGCGAAGCTCGCCTGCCTGAGTGGCCCTTCGAATTTGAGAACCAACGCCGTTGCCAACCACAAAAGCCGGCAGGAAGGCGAGCTTCGCCGCCTACCCTGCCCCCAAACCAAACCGAGCGCGTATCGAGAGGGTCAACCAAACCCAAAGACCCGACAAACCACCACCCCCCAAAAAGAAAAGGCCCGACAAGCCGCTACCACAGCCCATCCGACCTCAAAAC
Organism: uncultured Pseudomonadota bacterium; assembly: GCA_937123825.1. Lineage (GTDB taxonomy): Bacteria > Myxococcota_A > Bradymonadia > Bradymonadales > CAKZKQ01. Next base: position 2,996 of record CAKZKQ010000286.1, on the reverse strand, counting down.
CACTTGGAAAGCGTCACAAAGCCCAACCGACGCCCAAAACCCCCAAAGCTCCACCACCACTCATCCGACCTCAGAGAAGTGAAAGCACTTTCGACGAGATGACGAGGTGGTACGGCGAAGCGAAGCACAATCCACTCATCACAATTGCTATAAGTGAGCAAAGCGAACGAACCACAAGGAAGCCAAGCGCAGCGCCGGCGACCGAACCAAAAGCAAGCGCAGCGCCGCGAACCAAAAGGGCAGCCAAGCGAAGCGCGGCAACCGAACCGCGAAGAAGAAGTGGGGGATTGAGCAAACAAAGCGCGCAGCGCGCCTGCTCAATCCCTCACTTCTTCTTCGCCTCGACGGGCGAGAGGTTTTGGGCTCGGAAGAGTTGGTAGACGCTCTGCATTTCGTTGGCTTTGTCTTTGTTGGTCTTCCAGAGGTCTTTGGTTTCGTTGGGGTCTTCGGCGACGTTGAAGAGGCGGTAGTAGTTGCCAAAGAGGCGGTGGATGAGCTTCCAGTCGCCCTGGGTGACACTGCGGAAGACGCCGTTGTAGGGGCCGGGGGGCATCTCGGTGTAGATGGTGCGGGGTTTGACGGGGGTGCCTTTGGCGATGGGGCCAAGGAGGCTTTGGCCTCGGAAGGGTTCGGGTTGGTCGATGCCGACGGCGTCGAGGAAGGTCGGCGAGAGGTCGATGAGGCTGACGCGGTCGGTGATCCGGGCGGGTTTGGAGCCGGGGACGTGGACGATGAGGGGGACGCGGATCTGGTGCTCGTAGAGGTCGCGCCCGTGGAAGCGGTGCTCGTGCTCGCCAAAGGCCTCGCCGTGGTCGCTGGTGAAGGCGATGATGGTGTTTTTCAGGCCCGGGTCGGCCTCTTCGAGGGCGTCGAGGAAGCGGCCGATGTGGTGGTCGGTGAAGCGGATCTCGCCGTCGTAGCGGTCGCGGCCACTGCGGCCAAAGGGTTCAAAGCCTTTGTGGTCGATGTAGTGCTTGTGGGGGTCGATGTAGTGGAGGTAGAGGAACCAGGGGCCGGGCTCCCCCTGCGCGGCGGCGGCGGGCGCCTCCATGTCGGCGGGCAGGCCGCCGCCGTTAAGGCCCTTGAGCATCTCGATGGCGGTGTCGGTGACCTGTTTGGAGGTGGGGATGCGCTCCATTTCGTCGCCCTTGACCATGTAGGTGGACCAACGATCGAAGCCCTGGGCGAAGCCGTATTTGCGCTGGAAGTACCAGTGGGCGGCGCTGGCGGCGGTGCGGTAACCGTTGTCTTTGAGGACTTCGGTGACAAAGAGGTTTTCGGGTTCGTAGATGACAAAGTGGTTGAAGGACCGGGGCATCTCGGACGGGTAGCGGCTGGCCAGCACGGGGGGAACCGCTGTGGGGGTCTTGGAGGAGACGGAGTAGGCGTTTTCGAAGACCGTGGAGCGCGCGGCGAGCTTGTCGAGGTTGGGGCTGGTGGGGCGCTTGTAGCCAGCGTAGCCCAGCGCGTCCCAGCGCAGGGTGTCAACAAAGATCAGCACCACGTTGTGGCGCTTGCGCACGTCTTTGAGGGGGTCGCCCGCGGCCGCTGGGGCTTTGTCGCCCTGGGCGTCGGCTTTGGCGTCGCCCTGACCGTCGGCGGCGGGCTTTTGGGCGTCGTTTTTGGCCATGGAGGGCGGCGGGGTCAGGTCGCGGCCATCGCAGTCTTCGTCGATGCCGTTGGAGATGATCTCGTTGGCGCCGGGGTAGACCTTGTCGGAGGTGTCGTCGCAGTCGCCGCCGCCAAGACGGGCGGCGTAGCCGTCGCCGTCGGCGTCAAAGCGCTTTTGGAGCAGACCCATGGGCACGCGGGCCAGCAGGCCTCGCTCTCGCACGGCGTAGACCAGCGGGGCGTCGTCTTCACTGGACCCAAAGAAGCTCAGCGTGGGGACCAGCAGGCCCACGAGCGCCAGCGCCACACCCACAGGGGCGGCGGCTTTGACCAATGTGCTGCTGGCCGTGCGCAGGCGCGAGGCGGTCAGACCCACCAGCGCCCAGGCCCCGATGACCGTCACCAGCGCCATGACGGGCGCGCGCAGGTCGAGGGCGTCCCAGGTCTCAGCGTAGCGCGTGGGCACAACCACCAGAACTGTCAGCGCACCCAGAACCACCAACAACATGGGCAGCAATGGGCTGGCCACGGCGCCGCCCACCTTTTCCAGGCCGTTGCAGATGGCGCGGGCGCCCAGGAACGACAGGCCCACCACGACGCCGCCCCAGATGATGGTGACGACCGCCAGGGTCAGCGCCGCCAGCGTGGGATGGTTGAAGGCAGTGATGAAGATGTGGTTGAGCTTAAAGAGGCCCACAAAGCCAATCAAACCACCAATCAGAGTCGCCCAGAAGGTTCCAGACCAGCGCGCGGCCTCGGCGCCGCTTGATTTGGCCAGGTGACGCAGGCCGCGCCAGGCGCCGCCGGGTCCCACATCCCAGGGCAGCGCGCCCATGACCACACCGGCCATCAACGCCAGCGGCAGCGTCAGCGGGACAAAGAGGCCTGCGCTGTAGAGGCAAACCTTGATCATGCCCAGAAAACCGGCCTCGACCTCGGCGGCGTGGGTCAGCGCGTAGACACCATCGATGATGCCCGCGACCAGCGAGAGGCCAAAGGCCATGGCGCCGCCTGCGGCCACGCCCGTCCACCAACGCCCGGCGCTCGCAGGGCGGCTTTCTTCTTTATCGTTGGCCACAGGCATCACCTCGGCCACGGGTTCATTTGCTGCGCTCACAGGATTACCCCGTTTGATGCCGGGGTCCACGGGCGACACCACCAAAAGGCGGCGCAGCTCAGCGGCGACCCTTTTTTGGGCCTCCAGGTCGGACGGTCCGGCACAATGTCTGGCTCAATGCAGGGCGGCACACACCACGGGCGCCCCTTCCGCCGCCACCCGGTGCGCCGTGGCGCGCCCGATGCCGTCGCCGGCGCCTAGCACCACCACCACGTCGCGGGCCAGGGTTTTTTCCGCCGGCATGCGTTGCAGCTTCGCTTCCTCGAGC
>CAKZKQ010000285.1 GCA_937123825.1 uncultured Pseudomonadota bacterium | reverse complement strand
TCTGACCAAACCCACACTCGGCGTCCTGCTGACACACGCCCGAGTTCACCCAGGCATTGTCCACACACACCTGGCGCTGTGTCCCATCAGCCCCACAGGGACGCTCCCGAACCTCGGCTTCCTGACAGGTCTCCTCAGGCTCCGGGGGATCATCGTCGTTGTTGTCGTCATCGAGGTCGTCTATCAAGTCAGGGAGCATGTCCTCATTGTTCCCGTCATCACCGCTCGACGACGATGAGTTATCCTCACCACAACCAACAATCCCGGATAACGCTCCCAAACAGACTAAAAAGCAAACAAATCGACCCATCAACTGTGTCCTCAGCCAAACGGTTACGACCGCTCAAATCCCCTCGCGCGGTCCATGCTTCAACGAATGATGTTGTTTATGCCGACACGCTTGGACAGACAGTTTCCAGGTTTATTCAACAGCGTTTCCTTTTTTTAGAATTATTCTTCCTCAAGGACTCGCAGTGGGGGGGCAGGCAGAAGGATGTGGGTGGGTTGGGGCTTGCGTGGCATCAACGGCGATGATGTCGCGTCGAAGACCAGCGTGAACGGCAAGATTCAAAACGGAGGCGGTTCAGGGGGCCAGGACGTAGGAGCGCTTGATCTGGCCGCCAAGCTGGTTGGCGTTGTTGTCCCCCCAACACCACACCTGGCCTTCAGTGTTGATTCCGCAGGTGTGGTACCAGCCTGCCTCCACAGACACGATGCCTTCCAGACCGGGCACCGACTCTTGCGGGGGGGAGCGCCCTTCGATCTCAAGCGCGAGGCCCAACTGCCCGCTGCCGTTGCGCCCCCAACACACCACGGCACCGCTGTCGATCACCGCACAGGTGTGGCTCTCACCCAATGTCAGATCCACGGCGCCGCTGAAGTCAGGCACCACCAGTGGCCCACTGTCGGTGTTGCGCTCCCCTTGACCACGGGCCTGGGAAGAAATTCGGGAGCCCCAACAAAGCACGCTGCCCCCTTGACGCATGGCGCAGGTGTGATGCCGTGACGCTTTGAGCAACACCACGTCCTGAAGCATTTCAACGGCAACGGGCACAGCCACGTCAGGAGAATCCACCCCCAGAACGTTGCTCGCCCCCCAACACGCCACGGTGCCATCTGCTTTGAGCGCACATGTGTGGTTAAAACCCGCAGCGACATCAACGGCGTCGTCCAGTCCAACAACCTGGGCAGGTGCACCGCTGTCGACCTCGACACCACCGCCAAGTTGACCCTGCGCTCCAAAACCCCAACACCACACCGCGCCGCCCTGGCGCAGCACACAGGTGTGATTTGAGCCCACAGCCAGACTCACGGCATCGTCAATGCCATCCACGAATCGAGGCGAAGGTGATGCATCGTCGCCGTCAATGGGCGCCGTGCCCAGTTGCCCCGAGAAGTTGCTCCCCCAACAGGCCACGCGCCCATCGCTCAAGCGCGCGCAGACATGCTTGTTGCCCGCGTCCACCTCGGAGACATCACGCAGATCGACGGTTTCAGCGCGTTGCGCCAAGCTGCTACGCCCTTCCAACCCAAGCTCGCCCTGCTCATTTTCGCCCCAACACCCCACCTGACCATCGCCCCCAAGCACGCAGGAAAAATTCAGACCCAACGCCAAATCAACAGCGTCCTCCACACCAAATGCCTGCACTGGTGAGGGCAAAACGTTGTCTTGCAACCCCGCACCCAATTTTCCGTGGTTGCCTCTGGCCCCCCAACACGACACGCGCCCACCCGAGCGCACAGCGCAGAGGTGGTTGCGCCCAGCAAAGAGGTCTGTGGCGTCGTCCAGGTCCAACACTCGAACCGCCTCCCCTGGGTCGGGAGTGTGCGTCGTCCCATCGCCCAGCACGCGGTTTCGGTTGCTGCCCCAACACCAGACTTCCTGGTTGTCCAAGAGCGCACAGACGGCGAAGAAGCCACCAACGATCTTGGTCACCCCTTCCAAATTGGGTGCTTGAATCTCATCGGCACCAACACAATGCACTGCCCCCGACTGACGCAGCACACAGGTCGCTTGTGCGAGCGCGGCGATCTGTACGGCATCGTCAACGCCGGGCATCGCGACCAGCTGGGCGGAACGGTTGGGCGAATCGACGCCAAACTGGTCGTTGCCATTGCTTCCGACACAACTGACGGTCCTATCAGCGTGCAAAATGCAGGTGTGGCGCCTGCCCAATGACAACCCCACAGCGTCATCGACCCCAGGCATGGGTCTGGCGACCAGAGAACTGACCTCCTCGCTCTCAAACCCCAACTCTCCCTGGGCGTTCGAACCCCAACACCAGACCTCTGCGTTGCCCACAATCGCGCAGGCGTGCACGTCTCCCAACGCAATCGATGTCACGCCGCTCAAACCATCCACAAGGGCAGGCGCCTGGCGCTCTTCGGTCGTCCCATCGCCAAGTTGGCCCAGCCCATTGCTGCCCCAACACCAGACCTCTCCCACGTCGGTGAGCGCACACATGAAATCGCTGCCGCCGTCCAAAGCCACCACGCCGTCAAGCTGCGTCACTTCTGAAGGAATCGGACCACGGCGCTCACCCCAACAGTACGTCGTCCCATCCTCCGTGGCGCCACACGTGTTGTTGGCGTCGGCCCCCAGGGTCGCAAACGTGGCCTCACAAGCGCGCTGCGCCGTCCAGAAGCCGCCCTGACACTCTTCAATCAACAAACCGATGTCGTCGGCACCGCAGCGCGTCTCCCGGACCTGACCGTCTTGTTCGCAGGCCTCAAGCACCACGCATGGCCCCTCATCGGTCCACGCTCCATCCAAACACAACTGCGTCTGGATGCCCTCGCCATCATCCCCACAAGGCACCATCTGAGTCTGGCCAGACTCGCACTCGGGGGGCTCCTGGCACGAGCCAGCGTCTACCCAGACGTTGTCCAAACACACCTGGCGCTGCGTCCCCTCCACTCCGCAAGGAAGCTCCCGGGTCTGTGCATCCTGGCAAACCTCCTCTGGGTCAGGGGGATCATCGTCGTTGTTGTCATCATCGAGGTCGTCCATCGGGTCGGGCATCATATCCCCACCATCACCAGACCCCGTCGATGGGCTCTGCCCACCGCAACCAACCGCCCCAAGCAACAACCCCAGGCTCGCCAGAGCACAAACCCACTGACCCATCAACTGCACCCTCAACCAAGCAGGCATCATCACTCAAACCCTGCGCCCACAGCCCACGTTCCAATGGACAATGTTCTCTACACAGACACATTCAAGCAAGCGGCCTCGCGCTTTACCCGACCACCACCCATCGCACCAGATGCTCCCCACACCATAACGTCGCACAGCCCTGGCCAAATCCAAACGCAATGACTACATTTGTAATCCAAACAAGCGAGGGCACGCGCAATGGTACACAAAGCCACTGAGACATCACCACAAACACACCCCACCATTCCCCAAACGCTGCGCTTGATGGACGCCATTTGCGACATCCGCATGCGCACCCGGCTCATCATGGAACAAGCCGCCACCCTGCCCCCACACCAAACCGCCCCCTGGCTCCACCACCTCACCCAGTTCGCCATTCAGGGACACCCCTCCGCCCAACAAGCCTGGCTCGCGCTCGCCCTGGGCATCACCCTCGCGCGCCATCCACAACGCACAGACCCTCTGGCCTGGTGCCAACCCACCCAACAAGCCGCCCTCCAACAAGGCCACCTCCTCGTCGCGCAGCTCCTCACAGAAGGCACCGCCAGACAAACACTCTCCCCGCGCGGCAAACTCCGCGAGCCCTCCATCACCGAAGCACACTCACTCCAACTGCGCACCCACCACCAGGGCCTTGCCCACAAGGCCCCCGACGGCAAACTGCGCTTCCCCTCTCCCCCCAAAACCACCCAAAGCATCTACCGACGCATGCACCAACGCTTTGGACCCAACCTCCAGCGCGCCCTCTTCCACCCCAACCCCAACGTCGTCCAACGGCTCCTCCAACAACCCTGGCTCCAGCAACGCGATGCCCTCATCATCGCTGCTCGCCGCCCATCCACACCTGAAATCTGCCACACCCTGGCCACGCAAGAACGCTGGATGGTCAAAGCCCCCATCCGCCAGGCCATCGTCATGAACCCCTTCACCCCGCTGAGCCTCACCCTGCCGCTGCTGCCCACCCTTGGACGGACCGGCCTGCAAACGCTGCTTCAAAACCCCGTCGTCCACCCCACCACGCTCGACTGCGCCCGCCGCCTCCTGACCCTCTCACACACCACCAGAACGAGCACCGCTTGAACAGAGCCTTGCACGGACAACCAATCACGGCTCACCCACCAGAAGACACCAACCGCTCCAACATCGCCATCGTCACCCGACGCGACCGCACAAACCGCCACACCCCCACCGCAAAAACCAACAAGCTCAGCGCCGCCAAGACATAACTCGTCCCCACCAACACCGTGTTGGTCAACAACTGACTGCCCGTCATGCCAGTGATGAAAATCGCAAAAGCGCTGCGCATATAAGCCAAAAACGTCCGCTCCGCAGCCAACACCGTCCGCTCCGCCGCAAGACCATCCTTCACCGGCACGCGCCCATACATCTGTGGTGTCATCTCAAACCTCCTTGCTCAATCCTGGTCTCATGGGCCACAAACCCATTTCCACAACCCAGATACATCGCAAAGAGCGTGCCGAGCCCACCCAAAGCGCTACAAAGACCCTCTAAACCTCAAAACGTTTCAAAAACGTCTCAACTGGTTCAATTTGTCTCAACAAAAACTCAAATGCGGCCAAACCCCGCAGTGGCCCCACCCTTCCGTCTTCACCACGATGAAGGGCACAACCATGGCCTCACATCGGTCCCTTCAAACGCCAACTCCAACCACCGCTGTGCGCCCTGAGCCACCTCCGACACATCGGGACAAGCCTCTCCCCCCCTCCCAATTCTCAAGACAGCATCTGCGGCACACACCCCCTGGAGTCTGGCCATTCGCGACGCCGTACCGTAGCCGTCTCCCGACACGCACACCACAATGGGCTGGCCTCCCGTGGTCCAGAACAGCGCCCGGCGGCTGTCGGCAGTGACAAGGACCACCAATTTGCGCCGCTCACCACACTGCCCCAGGCGCCGAGCCAACTCACCCCAGCGCTCGTCCACCCCACTGCCTGGCCAGCCCCGAGGCACCGTCAAACCCAGGTGACGCGCCACCTGACGCATCGCCCCAGAACGCACAGAGATGCAAACGTGATCGGCCACCGCCAACATCGCATCCAAATCCTCAGCGCTGTCATAACGGCCCTGCTTTCGCACTCGAAACGAAACCCATCCACCTTCAGAGGACACACGGTGCCCCAGCGCCAACAGACCCTTGTTGGCACGATTGACCAAAAGACCGCCGGGCAACACCTCTGGCCTCAAAGCACGTTGCCTGTAATTTCCACGCCGAGAAGGATAGAGCTTCACCGAAGCGTTCTGGCCACGACCATCCCTGATGCTCAACTCCACAGGACTGTCGCTCCCCTCCAAAGACACCAACGCTGTCCCAACCCCCCAGCCATCCAAGGCATCCAGGATGCTGCGCGCCATCCAACCATCTCCCACCACCGCAGACATCACCACCGAAGCACTCGCCAGTGACCGCACCATGCGCAACGGAATCAAAAGAGATGACTGAGGCCCTTCAATACAAACATCCTGCACTCCAGGCACCGCACGCAGGCAGTCCAGGAGCGAGGCGCGGTCACCAAAACCGTCCCCGCGCACCCGTGATTTTAGCCCAGCAACGGCATCCTTGACGGCCGCCACCTGCCCATCGGCCACGTTGAGTTCCACATGGAGCGGCAAAAAACCATCAGCAAACACCACCATGACACCCCCCTGGCCAGGCCCTGTCTGACAATTGGAACCAAGCTCCGGCGAGTTCGATGGTGTCGAGATCGAGGAGGTGAGCGCAGGCGGGTCTGTAGACCCGTTGAGCACCGCCGACGACGAGATCGACATCATCGGACCGCCGGGCGACGGGACAATTGTCAGACAGGGCCTAAGCACCTCATCCACAAGCCGCCTCGAGGCATCCCGCGCGCCTGTCAGAACAGCCTCAGTGGCCCCTTGGCGCCCCAAACCCTTCAAGCGCGCCACCAAACCCGACCCTTCAAGACACCGACGCACAAAGCGACGGCGCGCAGCCACAGTCTGGCACAGACCCACTGCGCCTGCGAAACGCTCCAACAACCCCGGCAGACGGCGCAACCCCGAAGCCTCGTGCTTATCCCGTGCATCCCAACGCTCGGGCGTCTCTAAAAGCTCCACAGCACCTTTGCGCATCTGCTCCACATCGATCATCGTCAGACGCCCATCGGGGCGGACCACAAAATTGCCTGGATGGCAGTCCTTAAAACGCAACCCATGCGCCCACAACGGCACCCAGATCTCCAACAAGAGATCCGTGAGCAACTGCCGCGCCTCATCCAATGCCAACGGACCATCCCCTTCCAGGATCTCGCGCAACAAACGCCCACGCACAAAGCCCAACACCGCATACGGCACCATCCCCGCATGCATCCCCGCCTCAATGGAACGCTGCAAGGGCAACGCGCGCACAGACCCCGGCAAACGCCCGAACGTCTCCCCATGGAAGACACGAAAAGCCGCCCCAGCTTTGGGGTTGCCTCGCCCCTTATAAAGCTTCACCACCACCGACGAACCAGTCCCAAAGCGATGCGTCACATGCTCGGCAGGTGTCAACACCGCGCGCGTTCGCATGCCTGCACCCAACACTCGCCAGTCCACCTCTCCAAGCCCCCCTTGCCCCAAGACACCGCTCGCATCCTCAAAGACAAAGCGATCGCGCAACGACGCCTCCCCCATGCTTCCATCCTCCTGACTCACCACCGGCAATCACAAAAAACACACGTCACAACAGGACGCCCAACTGCAGCATTCCTCCCCCCGCAACCCAAACCATGTAAGAGGACATTCATGGCTGCATTGGAGCTACCCCAAAATGAGTCGAACTTCTGGGCTTTGGTATAAGCATTGGGCGACGTGCACCTGAGGACTGCGCGGTGTACGTTGGCAGCGAGCCATGTTCATGCACTGATGAGCATGGAGTCGTCTTGATTTTCAACGACATTGACGCGCTTTAAGTGAGGCTCCATGTCCGCACCCTTGGATGGTCTCGATTTGAACCTGCTGGTGACCTTGAATGTGCTCTTGCGCGACGAGAGCGTCACCCGGGCAGCGCAGCAACTGGGCACCACCCAGCCCACTGTCAGCCGCGCGCTGGCCACGCTGCGACTGACCTTTGATGATCCGCTCCTGGTTCGTTCGGGTCGCGCGATGGCCATCACACCGCTTGGCCAATCCTTGCGACGGCCTTTGGAACAGGCCCTATCAAGCCTGGAGCGGCTCAGAGGCCTGGGAACATTCGACCCAACCAACGACGCGCGCCACTTCAGGCTCATCATCCCGGACATTCTGGCCGTGGTCCTGCTGCCTTCATTCATTCAGGACCTTGCCCAACGGGCGCCAGAAGTCACACTGAGTGTATTCAGCTCAGAGCGCACAGCGCTCAGCGACCTCTTGAGCGGCAATGTCGATCTGGTCCTGGCCGCCCCTGCGCTTGAACACCCAGAACTCCACACCCGCAAAATCAGCCAGACCATGCCCTGGAGCGTCGTCTACGGACCCAAGCACCCTTGCTGGCCTGAGCCCATGACCCTCCAAACGTGGCAGAACTCCGAGCGCATCCAGCTCATGCCGCGAGAGCAAGTCCAGGACGACATCAGCCCCCCTTCTTCAGACGCAACCCCCAAACGCCGCATCAAAGCGCGCGTCAGCAACCTGACCGTCTGGGCCGCCACCATTGAAGAGACCGCGCTGGTGGGCGCCCTGCCCACACACATCGCCCGGGTCGTGGCTGCGTCACGTCACCTGAAAATCGCCCCACACCCCATGGACGACATCCTGCCCAAGCTGCCCATCCGCATGACCTGGCACGTCTCACAACAACAAAACGCCGGCCACCGCTGGCTGCGGACTCAATTGTCCAAACACGCTGAGCAGATGCTCGCTCCTACCGACCTCAAAGCCGAGACATCGTAAACTGGTCAACAACCATCCCACCAAACTCAAAGGTGTACTCCATCGTGCCATCGCCGTTGTCCACAAAGGTGTCGGTAAAGATGATGGGTCCATCGGGACCAGAGGTAGACAGCGTATAAACATAGCGGCTGCCATCATCGGCCTGCACTCGCCATGTAGACGCATCAGAAAAGCCCAGGAGCATGCCAAAACTGGTCAGCCCCTCATCGCCATCGACCACATCTCCAAAAGACACATCGTTGTCGTCAAAAACGGCCACTTTGGCCGTGCCATCGGTGGCAACCCCTTCCCAACGACCCCGCAACCACGAAGGCGGCACAATGAAATCTGCGGCCGGAGTCCTGGTCATGACAAAATCGGCCACCACCATCCCGCCAAACTCAAAGGTGTAGTTCATCGTGCCATCGCCGTTGTCCACAAAGGTGTCGGTGAACTCGATGTCCGACTGACCATCGTTGAAGGCAATGGTGTACGCGTAGGTATCGGCCTCGTCCTCAAGCACGGTGAACGTCGCATCGGGGTCAAGCAACACAAACGAACCAAAGGGCGTAATGTCGACCTGCGCGCCGTCCACAACATCCCCAAACGAGATGTTGTCCGCGTCCATGATGGCCACCACCTGCCCATCGCCCGAATCGCCCTGCCACATCCCCAACAACCAAGCTGGCGGCTCAATCGAAAAACCAACCGCATCGGGCGGATCGTTGTTGGCAGGCTCATTGTTGCTGGGCTCGTTGTTGGCAGGGGCGTTGTTGACGGCAGCGTTGTCATCGCTGTCTGCCTCATCACCACAGCCCACCAGCAAAGACAAACAAAGAAGGCTGGCAATCACCAAAGCAAAACGGACGTTGTTCACGACAAAACCTCAAAGCATGGATTGTGACTCGCTCTGCCCCAGACAGGAGCAGCCACACCAAACTAGGGCTGCCGAACTATGCCTACCATGATATTAAAGGCATAGATTTATTCACTGGCTAAATAGAAACACCGCCAAGAACACACCACCGCACCAAAGCCATCCGCATAGGCCAAGCGCCGTCAGGTTGGAGTCACAGCGGCGATGTCAACACAGACTCAGTTCACGGAAGGAAAGGCCTGGGGCTCGTTGACCACCAGACGCCCCATCAAAAACCCAACGACCCCGGCAATATAAGGCGGAAAAAGGATGGGCAAAACCACCATCGCCCAATAACCGCGCCCCAAACCGGTCATCATCACCCAGAGCGCAACCCCGGACACCACCGCCGTGAACGCCATGATGGTCATGTACTTGAGGCCACCACCCACAAGCCCTCTGAAGATGAAACCCACATCAAAGATTGACATCCCATTGTTGGAGATGGCCGTCGATGTCATGGCAAGCGGGATGTACATCAAGGGCACCACAAGCGCCAAAAAGAGCAAGATGGCCCACCGCCTTGCAAACCTGCGATCTTTTCCAAACCGCTCAGACCAGCGATTCATCTTCGCGCCGTTGCTCTCAGAACGAGGGGGCGCGGCCGAAACCACCAAACGCTCCCTTGGCTTGAGGATGACCTTGGAGCTTGAATCCCCACGGACGGCATAAGCCTCCACAGAGTCCTGGGTGAACGTCCAGCGAATCTTCGCGCCCCTCTTGTTGTAAAACACATCTCCCCGCTCTAGCGGCCTGGCGTTGAGCACCGCTGGAGTCTCCTCCACAGGCTCTTGCTCCAGGCTCTCGCTGACCTCCCCAGTGAGCAGATTGTCATGGTTGGAGATGTAGCTTATCACTGGCAAATTCAGCCCTATAAACATCACCCACACCATAAACCCACGCCCAACGATTTGAGGCCACTCGCTGGAAACGTAGTTCAAATCAATCATCACAGGGACATGCTGCCGGTTCATCCCCACACGCGCCAGCGGCACAGAGAAAAGCTGGATAGGCAACAAATAACCGGAAGAGGCGATCGCACGAACCGGCGACGGCACGACAGGCCACACACGCCGCCAAGCGGCCGCAGGAACGAGGGC
>CAKZKQ010000284.1 GCA_937123825.1 uncultured Pseudomonadota bacterium | reverse complement strand
CCCCGGTGCAGGTCCAGACGATGAGGTTACGGCCGCGGCGCTCGGCGGTGCGGATCATCTCCTGCTCACCGCGGCCTTCCTCGCTGGAGACGACGTAGATGAGCGGATAGCGCGCCCGGATGAGATCCTCGATCTCTTGGGGCGAGGTGATTTTCTTCTCGTCGGTTTCCATCGAACCTCTATTGCTTGGTCCTCAGACGCGGTGTCTAAGGGTGTCTTCAGGGGTTGTCCTGGGAAGTGCCCAGGAAGACGGAGCGGAATTCCATCAGGGCGACCTTCATTTCTTTGGCCTCCTGGGCGCTGCCGTTGATCAACACAGCCAGTTCTTCAAGGGTGACGTCGGGCTCGATCTCACGGATGGCCTTTTCGATCCGCACACGATCGAGCGTGGAGAGGTGCTGCAGGTCGGCGCGCTCGACGGCTTCATAGAAGCGCTGGAAGTCGCTGACAAAGCTGACCGCCAGATCCATGTCGTTGCGCAGCGCCGTGACGGTGTCGTTGAGGCGCTGGTAGGTCTCGGAGGCCTCTTGTGAGGCTGCGACCGCGGGGCTCTCCTGACTCAAGGCGGCGTCCCGTTCGGCGACCACCTTTTCTTTGTCGGCCTGGAGGGCGCGCAGCTCCTGTCGCAGCTCGGCCAGGGCCTGAGACTTCTGATCGACGTCGTCCTGGAGCGCTTGGAGCGCCGTGCTTTGCTCGGCCAGAGACTTTTGGGTCTCTTCGAGCGCGGTGGCTTGCTCCTGAGCCTGCTCAAGGGCCTGGCTCAGCGCCTCTTCTTTGTCGGCCAACGCCACGGTGACGGCCTGGGTTTGCGCGTGGGCCTTATCGACGGCCTCCTGAAGCGCCTCGGCGTTGGACATGGCCTGCTCAAGCTCACCCCGGGCGCTGTCAAGCTCGCCTTTGGCGGCTTCCAACTCGGCCTTGGCGGTCTCCAACTCGGCACTGGCGCCTTGGAGCTTCTCTTCAAGCTCGGCCAGCCGCCCATCATCGACCTCGGGGGCCTGCGCAGCCTCGGGGGCATCGCCTTCAAGGGGCTCTTCACCGCCGGTCCTCAGGGCCTCCAACTCTTCTTCAAGCTCGCGGTTTTCACGCTTGAGCATTTCGATGACGTCGGTGCTGGTGAAACCGGCAGGCTCCAGCACCGCCACCGCAGCGGACGATGAACTGGAACCGCTCTGGGTCTGGAGTTGGTCCTGAAGCTCAGCGGTGGCCTGCTTCAGTGCGGCGTTGTCCTGCCGCAAGGACTCAAGCTCAAGGAGCAGTTCGGGGCTCGGCGCGGCCTGCGGCGCTTGCTCCGAGGGCTCATCGCCGCTCTCGGAAGACGCCGTCGCCTCCTCTTCTTCAAACTCCTCGATCTCGGCCAAGAGTTCGTCGTGACGCGCCTGGAGGTCATCAAACCGGGCCTGAAGCTTGTCGGCGCGGCTGCGCTGCTCCTGGGCATCCTGGAGCGCTTGCGCGACTGCGTCTGGCCCGTCGCCATCGGCTTGGTCGCTGGCGTCATCGGCCGCATCGACCTGCGCCTCGGCGCTGCTTTTGGCCTCTTCAAGGGCTTGCACCGCCGCGGCGAGTTCTTCCTGAAGCGCCTGGATCTGCTGGCGCGCCTCTTCAAGCTCCGCCTTGACGGCCTCAAGCTCGGCCTTGGCCCCATCGAGGGCTTCGGTGGCGCTGGTGTCCTCTTCTTGCTGGGCAGCTTGCTGGTGCGCCTCTTCAAGGCTCGCGTTGGCTGCTTCGAGGCCCGCTTTGGCCTCCTCCAACTGGGCGTTGGCCTCCTGGAGCGCCTGGGCGGACTGCTCGGCGTTGGCGTTGGCCTTTTGGAGGTCGCCTTGGGCCTCCTCCAACTGGGCGTTGGCCTGCTGTGCGTCTTGCTGGGCGGCCTCAAGGTCGGTTTGGAGGGCTTCGAGTTGCTCGGCAGCCTTGGCGCTGGCGGCTTCGGCGCGCTCAAGCTGGGCTTTGACGTGCTCCAACTCGACCGAGAGGGCCTCGGCGGCCTGCTCGGCTTCTTCGGAGGCCGAGGCCTGCTCTTCAACGCCGGCCTGGACTTCGTCGAGCGACTTCTGGACCTCGTCCAACTCGGCCTCGGCGTCGTCCAGCGCGGTTTTCAGCTCATGGATCTCGGTTTTGGCCTCTTTGGCCGCGTGCCTGGCGTCGCCCAACTCTTTTTCCAGTTCCTGGCGCTCGGCGCTGGCGCCCTGGACTTCATCGATGGACTTTTGCAACTCAGCTTTGACGCCGTCGTGGGTCGTTTGCAGCTCGGAGAGCGCTCGGCTGGCGGCGCGGGCCTCGGAACGCAGGGTGTCGATTTCATCCTGCATGGCCATGGCCTCTTCTTCAGAGATGGCCTCTTGACGCAACTTCTCAAGCTCGGCGCGGACCTGGGCAAGCTCGGCCTGCAGGGCCGTGTCGGCCGAGGCGGCCTCCTGGGCCTCTTCGAGGGTCAGACGCAGCGCCTGGAGTTTGTGCTCCAGGCCGTCGATGGTTTGCTGACGCTGATCCAACTCGCGCAGGAGCTGATCGCGCTCTTCGGTGTCGGCCTGAGCGACGCGGAGCTTGGCGACTTCGGCGCGCATGGACTCAAGCTGCCGCTCGAGCGACGCGATGGCGTTGTCTTTGCTGGTCAGGGACTGGCGCAGGCGGCCAAGCTCGGCCTCGTTGGCCCCCTGGCCTTCGGCCGCGGTCGAGGCACGCTGGCGCTCTTGCTCAAGCTCTTGCTGGAGCCCTTCAAGCTCCTGGCGCAGCTTTTTAAGCTCAAAGTCCCCCAGGCTGACGGCTTGACGGGCCTCTTCCAGATCCCCTTCGACCTGACTGAGTTGGACCTTCAGGTCGGCGTTGGCCTTCAGGAGGGTCTGGCTTTGGTTGGAGTGGACCGATTGAGACTGCTCGATGTCCCGAACGCGGGCGCCGAGCCGCTCGGACTCGTTGCGGTGGCGCTCGGCGTCGGCGCGGGCCTCATCGAGCTGTTGGCGCTGGATGTCGGACTGCTCGCGCAGCAGATCGTAGCGGTCCTGGAAGGACTCGAAGGTCTGCTTGTGCTGGGCCAGCTCGCCTTCGAGCTGCGCCACCCGCGAGTTCTGCCCGGTGTTGGCCTGCAAGCGGCCCATCAGCGTGGTGTTTTCTTCTTTGAGGCCGTCGATCTGGCGGCGAAGCTCGGCCAGGTTTTGCTGGAGGGCTTCGTTGGGCGACTCATCGCGCATGTACTCGATGACCGCGTCCTGATCGGCGACTTTCTCCTGGAGGGTGCGGTTCTCGTTGCGCAGGCGCTCCAACTCGGTGGCGCTGCCATCGGCGCTGACCGAGGGCGACAAACCCGAGATCCTTTGGGAGCGCGGGAAGGCCCCAGATCCCACCCCGGAGTAGGGTCGCTGGTAGGGGTCGGCCTCGCCGGGATAGCCCTGGCCAGTGTTGTAGCTGCCGGTGTTGTAGCCCTCGGGGCGCGGCGGAAAGCCAGCGCCTGCGGGGCGAGGAGGCGGCGGCATGGCAGGGGGCCTGGAGGCGGCGCCGACAGGGCCGGAGACGGCCACAGAGGGTCCCGTGGGGGACATGGTCCGGGTGGGGCCTGCCGGTCCGCGCACAGCTTCGTAGGACGGCGGCCCCATGGCGCGGCTGTTTTCCTGCTGGAAGTGGTCGGAGCGCGGCTCGCCATCATCGGCAAAAAAGCGGATGACAAAGTCGCCGCACTTGATCTCGTCGCGGTCCTTGAGGGTCTGGCGTCGGATCTCCCGGCCGTTGAGGAAGGTCCCGTTGGAGCTTTGCAGATCGGTGACCTCAAAGACCCCCTGAGTGCAGATGAACTCAGTGTGGAGACGGCTCACGGAGGGCTTTGTGGTGTGGATGACGCAATCGGGGTTGCGGCCCACGGTCACCCGCGGGGATTCCTGCCCCAGTGTTACGCTGCGCTCGCGACCGTGGCGATCGACGTAGACAAGTCTTGCCACCTGGATGACTCCCTTGCGGATTCGTCCCTTGAATGTCGTGTCCACGTCGGACTGCAAATAGCCCCGGTGAGCGACCGGCGATGGCCGATGCTCAAAGAGGTGGTAGCCAGTATTGGACCACCGCGCGGACACGGTATGATACAGCCTTTACCCGCCACAGTTATACCCTCACCCCAGGACCATGTCCATATCGCACCGGCACCGCCCCACGACCGAGGCTTTCACACGACATACAACAAAGCCCCCGACACCCAGGCCCTGCATTGACAGGTCATGTGCGCGGAGGCTCGGCAGGCGCCAACCATCGCGGGCGCCCTTCGCTCTGCCCTGCTCTACATCCAGCCGTGGAGGATGATGATCACCTCAGAGGTCGCCGAGTCTCCAGCCAGGAAGCTGGTGCGGTACTGGAGGTCGAGCTGTGTGAAGGTGTAGGGCTCCAGACGCAGGCCGACGGTGTAGCGATCAAAGTGATCGTCCTTAAAGGTCAGGTTGGGGTCCTGCCAGTCGTACTTGACCAGCCCGGTCAAGCCTCGGGTGATGAGCCAATCGACCTCATGGTAGGCAAAGATCCCGCTGGAGTCGTCAATGTTGTCGTTGTCGCTGAAGGTGCGTTTGAAGTCCATCTCGCCGATGTACGTCACCGGATAGAGGTTCAGCCCCCAACCGGCGCCGACGGCCACGTCTGAAGGTCCATCGGTGCGCGACAGACCCTTGAGCGAGCCAAAGGCCTGCCACCCAAGATCGCGGTAACCGGTCGTCAGCGCGCCGCCAAAGCCCTCGTCGCCCAGATCTCCGGGCCAGGCATCGAGCCCCTGATAGAAGGCCGCCGCGTTGGCAAAGAAGTAGTTGGGGTTGTACCCGCCTTCGATGCCGTAAACCTGGTACTCGTTGTTGATGAAGTCCGCCCCGGTGCGCACCAGGATGGTGTGGTCGGGCTGACGCCAGCCAAAGGGCGGCGTAAAGCGCCCCACCCTGATGTAGGAGTTGTTGGGCAGGCGATCGAGCTTGGCGAAGACCTCGCGGACGATCAGATAATCCAGCGCTTCGGCGTCCTCAAGGCCCTCTTTGCGACCTTTGAGGCCCAGGCTTGAGTAGAGCACGAGGTTGTTGACCGGACGGCCCATCACGTGCAGATCGGCCTGCATGGGGAAGACTGCCAACTCGCGGTCGCCGTCTTCGAGCGGCGCCACGGTGGCGATGCGGGCGTCAAAGCCGACCTTGAACTTCGGATCGGGGTCGATGTCCCCAAAGCGATCCGTGATGTCGCGCATGGGGATGTTGCCCGCCCACCATCCGCTAAAACCCTCACCGAGGCGGTAGCGGCCCTTCTTGGGATACCCTTCAGGACGATACTTCTCGGGGTCCGCAAAGTCCCCCGGGCGCTCGCCAAACATCGACAGCACCTGCTCACCGTAATACTGCCCGGTGGGCGTGCGCAGACCGCCGCCGGTGGGGCTGTAGTGACAGCCATTGCAGTCGAGCGTGCAAAAACGGTCGGCCATATCCGGGTTGGCCCACCCCAACGGCTCAATGTGACATGTGTCACAGGCGTTGACTGAGCGAATCGAGTAGATCGGGGTGGCGTCGGCCTGCTGCGGGGCTAGCACCCACAACCCGATCACCGCCACCACACCCCACAACCCACGCTCCATCCAGTTGATCATAGAACTAGACCCCTCGTTACGATTCTTCGTCAGACCATCCATCTGTATGCATTCCGGCGCCTGAGTCTACGCATTTGCCCACTCAGGAGCAAGCCAACTTATCGCAGGCCCGCTGAGGCGTTCACCACGAACGACTCCACCCACAGCACATCAGCGCCCTGCTGACGCTGCTGCCTTGTGGGTCGCCATGTCTGGAACGTTACAAATCGATTTGGTGACTCAAAACACTCCCCAATACCCCCAAAAGGGCTCGCCACAGAGTTGCCCAGTGCAGTGTTCGTATGTATAGTAGATGCCCTTCCGTTCAGATGGCGTCTGAACACCGGTCCCATTCAAGCGGCCACACTGCCCATGGAAAAGAGGTGTCATGACCAAGCCTTTTAAACTCGTCAGCCCGTTCAAGCCCACTGGCGACCAGCCCCAGGCCATCAAAGAGTTGGTGGAGGGTCTGACCCAGGAGCGGCATCATCAGACGTTGTTGGGGATCACCGGCAGCGGCAAGAGCTTCACGGTCGCCAACGTCATTGAGCAGGTGCAGCGCCCGGCGTTGATCATGGCGCACAACAAGACCCTGGCGGCCCAGCTCTACGGCGAATTCAAGGCCTTCTTCCCGGACAACGCCGTCGAGTACTTTGTCAGCTACTACGACTACTACCAGCCCGAGGCCTACATCCCAGCCTCGGACACGTACATCGAGAAAGACTCGAGCATCAACGACATCATTGACCGGATGCGCCACAGCGCCACGCGCTCGCTGCTGGAGCGCAAGGACGTGATCATTGTGTCGAGCGTGTCGTGCATCTACGGCCTGGGCAACGCCGAGGCCTACTACGACATGATGCTCTTCCTTGAGCAGGGCATGGAGATCGCCCGCGACGAGGTGCTGCGCAAGCTGGTCGAGATCCAGTACGAGCGCAACGACGCCGACTTCCACCGTGGGACCTTCCGGTGTCGCGGGGATGTGGTGGACATCTTCCCGGCCTACGAAGAAGAGCGCGCGGTGCGCATCGAGTTCTTTGGGGACGAGATCGAGTCCATCAGCGAGATCGATCCGCTGCGCGGCCGCAAGCTGGCCGAGGTGGAGCGGATGGCCGTCTATCCCAACAGCCACCACGTGGTCGGCCCCGATCGTCTGGCGCGCGCCATCGATACCATCAAGGCCGAGCTGCGGCTGCGCCTGGACGAGATGCGCGCCGCCCAGCAACTGCTCGAAGCCCAGCGCCTGGACCAGCGCACCACCTTTGACCTCGAAATGCTGGTCACCATGGGGTACTGCAACGGGGTCGAGAACTACTCGCGTCATCTGACAGGGCGTCCGCCGGGTGATCCGCCGCCGTGTTTGCTCGATTACTTTCCCAAGAACTGGCTGCTGGTCATGGATGAGTCCCACCAGACCGTGCCGCAGGTCGGGGCGATGTACCGGGGTGACCGCAGCCGCAAGGAGACGCTGGTCAACCACGGCTTCCGGCTGCCGAGCGCGCTGGACAACCGGCCGCTGACCTTCACCGAGTTTGAACAGCGCAGCCCCCAGACCATCTTTGTCTCCGCCACGCCGGGCAACTACGAGTTGGAGCAGTGCGAGGGCGTGGTCGTCGAGCAGATCATCCGCCCAACGGGTCTGCTCGACCCTGAGATCGAGGTTCGGCCCGCGCTGGATCAGGTCGATGATGTGTACGGCGAGATCAGGACGAGGATCGAGCAGGGCGACCGTGTGTTGGTGACGACGCTGACCAAGCGGATGAGCGAGGACCTGACCGAGTACCTGCAGGAGATGGGTGTCCGCACGCGCTACCTCCACAGCGACATCGACACCATGGAGCGGATGAGCATTTTGCGGGACCTGCGCCTGGGCACCTTTGATGTGCTGGTGGGGATCAACCTCCTGCGCGAGGGGTTGGACATCCCCGAGGTGTCGCTGGTGGCCATTCTGGACGCCGACAAAGAGGGCTTCTTGCGCTCTGAGCGCAGCTTGATGCAGACGGTGGGCCGCGCAGCGCGAAACGCCAAAGGCAAGGCCATCATGTACGGCGACCGGATCACCCCCGCGATGCAGTCTTGCATCGACGAGACCTACCGACGCCGCGAGATCCAGATCGCTTACAACGAGGCCCACGGCATCGTGCCCAAGACGGTCCACAAGGCCATCCGGGATCTGGACGGCCACATGAGTCAGAGCGCCGCCGAGCAGACCCAGAACGAGCGCGCCGCCCAGGCCGACCAAATCAGCCTCGAAGACATCCCAGCCGAGGTTGCTCGCCTCACCGTCGAGATGCGCGAGGCCGCCGGTCGCCTGGAGTTTGAGCTGGCCGCCGAGCTGCGCGACCGCGTCAAAGCTTTGGAGGCCAGACTTCTGGGCATCGCTTAAAGCAAAGGCGACCGGATCTTCCGCAGGCGGGGGATGCAAAACCGAGGTCCCGGTGGGTGTGGGAGTCCAGGGGCGGCCTTGGAAAAGGCCTGGCCCTTGACTTCCGCGCCTGCCGGGGGGAAGTTGTGGATCCATGGAGGGTCGCGATGTTTCAGGACAGCATGAACAGAGCGCTCAAGCACGTCCCCGGGGCACGCGCTTGCATGTTGATCGGCTTTGACGGTGTGCCGATCGCCAGCGTCTACGCACAGGACAGCAAACCCAGCGCAGAGCAGCGCCTGGTGGCGCTCTCGGTCGAGGCGGCCAACCTGCTGCGCAAGATGTACCGCATGGCCAGCGACGGTGAGATCCCAATGATGGAGGAGATCACCCTGTCGGGCCATGAGATGACGGCGCTGGCCAAGGTGATCCAGCGAGAGTATCTGCTGGTCTTGGCGCTCGAGCCCCATGGCGACCCCGATCGGGGGCTGAAGATGTTGCGGCTCTTGACCCCATGGGTCGAGCAAGAGATGTAAGCTCGCCTTTGGTGAACCGGCTCAAAGTTCCATGAATATCCTCTGCCTCCACGGCCCCAACCTGAACATGCTCGGCCAACGCCAGCCTGAAGTCTACGGCACCACGACGCTCCTGGAGATCGACGACGGTCTGATTGAGTTGGGTCAAAGCCTGGGAGTGCAGGTGCGCTGCGCGCAGAGCAACCATGAGGGCGAGCTGATCGATTGGATCCAGCAGGCCCGTGGCCGGGTCGATGGGCTCTTGATCAACCCGGCGGGTTACACGCACACCAGCGTGGCGCTGCGGGACGCGATCATCGCCCTGGACGTGCCGACCATCGAAGTCCACATCAGCAACGTTTACAAGCGCGAGCCTTTCCGCCACAAGTCTTTGCTGGCCGATGTGTGCGTGGGGCGCTTGATGGGTTTTGGTGCCTCGGGCTACAAGCTGGCACTGCAAGGGTTGGTGGGGTTGCTGCAAGCCGACCCCCCACGCACCCCGACTTGATGGTGTGCGGGTGCAGTGCGCAGACCCAAATGACCGAATTTGAATTGAAGCAAAGTCAAAAACACAAGGGTCCCGGCCATGTTTGCGGGGCTCGCCATTGGAGATGAGTGACGATGTATACGACCAAAGACTTTCGTAAGAACCTGAAGATTGAGATCGACGGCGAGCCTTTCGTGATCGTGGAGGCGACCCACGTCAAGCCGGGCAAGGGTGTGGCGTTCGTCAAGACCAAGTACAAGAGTCTGATCACCGGCCGCGTGCTGTCGAAGAACTTCCGCTCGGGCGACAAGGTCAGCAAGCCCGAGTTGGAAGAGCGCGACATGCAGTACCTCTACAACGACGGCGAGAGCTACGTCTTCATGGACACCAGCTCCTACGATCAGATCAACATCCCGGCCGAGGCCATGGAAGAGGCCAAGCCCTACCTGAAGGACAACCTTGAGGTCAGCGTGCTCTTCCACAACAACCGGGCGATCAACGTCGACCTGCCCAACTTCGTGGTCATGGAAGTGACCTACACTGAGCCGGGCTTTAAAGGCGACACCGCCACCGGCGTCACCAAGCCTGCCGAGGTCGACACCGGCGCGTCCTTCAACGTGCCGCTCTACATCAACCAGGGCGAGCTGATCAAAATCGACACCCGCACCGGCGACTTTGTCGAACGCGTCAAGAAATGAGACCACAGCGGCCTCGGCGCTCGGGGCCGTGTGTGGTGACATGAGAACCTGGACGGCGATGGTGCCGCAGGCCCACTCCAGTGTCTGCGCCTCGACCCTCCCCCCCATCACAAAGAGACACTCAAATCAGAGCGCTGACGGCGTCTGTTTGAGGGGTCTTTGGGGGAGATGATTGGGGCGTGACGTTCTTTACAAGATGTGGGCCTGAGGCGTATGGTGCTAAACGCGGCGATTGTTGAACGCATCTACGTTTCCCATCTTTTCCATCAATGCCCGTTGGCAGTCGACGTGGCATGTGGGCGGCGTGGGGTGTGTTTGTGGATCTGGGCGCGTCGGAGGGGCCAGTGGCGAACAAGCAGAAGATCCTCACCTCTGCGCAAAAGCACTTTCAGAAGGGCCAATACGCCAAAGCAGCGCGGGAATACGAGCGCGCGGTGGCCATTGATCCCAGCGACCTTCGGGTGCAGCTGAGGTTGGGCGAGGCTCGCCAGAAAGCCAACAACTTCGAGGGCGCGATCGAGGTATACAACCAGGTCGCCCAACAGCACGCCAGCACCGGATTTTTGCTCAAAGCCGCCGCCGTCTACAAGCGCGTTTTGAGCCTCGACGCCAAGAACGTCAATGTTCACCTGCGTCTGGCTGAGGTCTACCATCACCTGGGGCTGCTCAGCGACGCGATGTCGTTTTATTACGCGGTGGCGACGCTGCTGCAGCAGAACCAGGATCACGCAGGTTATCAGGAAGTGCTGGTTCGGATGGCCGCCATCGAGCCAGACAACGTCGGCATCCGCATCAAACTGGCCGAGCACTACTCGCAGCTGGGTCAGTTGGACGCCGCAGTGGAAGAATTTTCCACCGCCGCCGCCCAACTCAAGCGCATGGGACGGCTGGAGGACTACGCCAAAGTCGCCG
This sequence comes from uncultured Pseudomonadota bacterium, assembly GCA_937123825.1. Taxonomy (GTDB): domain Bacteria; phylum Myxococcota_A; class Bradymonadia; order Bradymonadales; genus CAKZKQ01. Next base: position 23,922 of record CAKZKQ010000284.1, on the reverse strand, counting down.
AGCGGCTCATCTACCACAAACCCGACGCGCTGCCGGTGCTCAAAGACCTCGTGCGGGTCTATTTGGGCATGGGCGACACCCGTCGGGCGCTGGCCAAGATCCAGATGTGCACGCGGATCGACGCCAAAGACCCCGAGACGCTGGAGCTGCTGGTGCAGACCTTCAGCGCGCTGGGCCAACCGGACAAGGCCTACCAGGTCATGCGCGAGAAGGCTCGCCTGCATGAGCAGCGCGGCGAGGCCCAGCACGCCATGCAGTGCTGGCAGCACATGCACGAAGCCAACCCCAATGACCCCGAAGCGCGGGCCAAGCTTGGGTTGGTCGATCCCACACCGCAGCCGCCGCCGCCTTCCATGCCGCCGCCCGTGCCTGGACAGCCGCCGCCTGTGCCGCAGCCCGCGCCTGCACCTGTGGTGCCAGTTGTGCAAGCACCGGTTGTCCAAGCCGCTGCGCCCGCTCCGGCGCCGCAGCCCGAACAGCCCGATTATGAAGCGCAGAACGCCGAGTTGGAGCGTCTGCTGACCGAAACCGATGTCTACATCAAGTACGGTCTGCACGATCGCGCCTTTGAGCACCTGCGCAAGGTCTTCCTGGTGGACCCCAACAACCTTGATGGCATGGAGCGCATCAAGGAAATCCACCACCAGTCCGGCTATTACCCCCAGGCAGTCGATGAGCTGCTGCGGATGACCAAGCTGGCCTACCACAGCGATCGCGAGCGCTCCGTTGGCTACCTGCGTGAAGCCATCGAGTTGATGCCCGACAACCCCGAGACGCTGGCGCTGATGGAGTCCTACGGGTTGACGCGCGACGCCCTCTTCCCACAGGTGCCCGACCAGGCCATCGAAGAGCTGCCCGGGGCCGACTCTGTCGACACCATGCTGGCGCAGTTGACCGCCGACCTGGGCGACGAAGTCCTGGGGCTTGGCGGAGCCCCCAGCATGGGCGGCGCCGAAGAACTGGCGCTCGACCTGCAAGTGCCCGACGTCGATCTGGACGCCATGGCCGCCGATCCGGGGCTGGCTGCGTTGACCGACGCGCAAGACATCGAGGTGATGTCCGAATTCGATCAGGAGTCCCTGGCCGCTGACGACGCCGATTTGCTCGACGTCCCCCACGATGACGACGGCCTGATCGACATCGACGAGATGAACAACATCGAGATCGATGACATCGAAGACGACCTGATGCTCGTCGATGAGATCCCCGAGCCGAGCGAGATCCCTTCGCTGGCCGACATCAACATCGACCCCAGCGCCAGCATCGTCGACGGCGACGACACCGAAATCCCCGCAATGCGAGAGACCCACGATGATCTCGAAGGTCTCCACGTCGTGGGCTTCTCTGCCGAAGAAATGGCGGCGCTCGACAGCGAGCTGGACTCCCTCGACGACGAGGAAGACGAACGCAGCGACGATCTGGTGGACGCAAACCAGCCGTTGATGGAAGAGCTCTTCCTCGACAACCAGAGCTCCCAGGCCCCCAACAGCATCGATGAACTGATCTCTCTGGCCGACGATGATGAGGACGAAGACCTCATCGCTTTTGATGACGACGACGAGGACGACGAGCCCATCCGGCTGGCGGATGACACCCCAGCGCAGTCACACCCCGACGCGGTCCCCACCCAGCAAGGCCGGACGCAGCCCAAAATTGCGCTGCCGCCGCCCAAGGCGCCCGCCGTCCAGACGCTGGGCAGGATCCAGACCGTCAAACGGCGCCCGCAGCGCATGACCCCCTCAGCGGCCATCCCTGCCCTGCGGCGCCCAACCCCGGCCAACACACCCGCGCAGACGCCTGCGGCGCTGCAAACCGGCCCCAACGACGCCATCACCACGCCGCCGCCTGCCAGCAGCCGCCTGCCCGCCCCCAACACCGGCAACTCAAGCAGCCGCTTGCCCGCGGTGACACCCACCGCAGGCAACTCAAGCAGTCGCCTGCCTGCCATTCAATCGGGCTCGCAGAGCCGTCTGCCAAGGCCGGGCTCCAGCACTTCGGGCAGCCGCCTGCCCGCCGTTCAACCCGGCCCAGCAAGCAAATTGCCCGCGCCGAGGACCGGAAACTCTGGCAGCCGCCTTCCTGCCGTCACCGGCGGTCGATTGCCTGCCCCCAAAACCGGCAACTCAAGCAGCCGCTTGCCCGCTGTGACGCCCACCTCCGGCAACCGTCTGCCCGCCGTGCAGCATGGCGCGCAAAGCCGCCTGCCCGCACCCAAAAGAATCCAGGGGCAAGCAGCACAGAACAATCCAGCGGTCATCGCCACGCCGCCGCCACCCTCGGCACAGGCACCCGGGCCACAACGCAAGCAGGCCCCCAAAGCGCTGTCGGCTTACGCCGCACACTTCAAGCAAGAGGTGGCCACCGCAGCCTACACGCCTGCATCGACGCTGGGCACCATCACCGAAGCCGACATCAACGGCCCTGAGAGCAGCGAAGGCTCCACGGTGATGCTCGACGCCCACGACATGCAACGGCGCATGCTCCAGGACGTCGCCAAGAGCAAGAACAACGATCCTTCAGTGGCCCCGTTGTCGTCCGACGCTTCATACGCCGAAGATGACCTCCCTGAAGATCTCCAGCTTGACCTCGAAGAGAGCGACTTCTATGCCCAGCAGGGGCTCAACGAGGAAGCGCGCAACACCCTGCGAGACCTCCTTGAGCGGTACCCGAAGCACCCCGCTGTCCTCAAACGCCTCCAAAACATCGATCGCACCGCCTCGCCGCCCTCATTGGTGCCCGTGGACCCGGATCCTGTCCCGGCACCAGCGCCGGCGATCATGATTCCACCGCCGGCCGACCCCTCGGGAGACACCGGCGGCGCGTTGCCCGACGTTGGACCCATGTCCATGCCCGCCTTCGATGACCAGCCCGCGCTTGACTCGGCTGGCGAAGACGGACTCAACAGCCACTTTGAGTTGGGGCTGGCCTACAGAGAGATGGGCCTGCACGAAGACTCCATTGTGGAGTTCCGCGTGTCCATTGATGAGGGCGAGCAGGTGCGCGAAGCGCTCTTCCTGATGGCCCAGTCGTACATGGATATGGGCAACCACCGCGAAGCGATCAACCACTTCAAACAGGCTCTCAAGAGCGCCGAGAAGGACAGCACCTTCTACGCCCACATCCTCTACCGATTGGGGCTGGCGTACGCAGGGCTGGGCGAAGCCGTCGAGGCCACCTACTACCTCAAGCGCATCGCGCAACGTCAGGACCTCTTCCCCGACATTGACCAGCGGCTTGGCCGCCTGGGACATTGAAGCCAAAACCCATGAAGGATTCCCCTGCCCCCACTCGCCGTGCGCACCTGGCCATCGCCTTGATTGTGCTGTGCACCACCGCGCTGGCGTGCTCCAAGTCCGTCCCCAAAGACGCCACCCCCAGCGCCGACAGCGCCAAAACCGGCACAGTGCGTCAACTGGGCAAAGACGGCGCGCCGATGGCCTTTGTGCCTGCTGGCGAGTTTGTCCGCGGCTCGACCAACGAGCAGGCCAGGCGCGCGCTGGACATGTGCGAGCGCTTTACCCCAGGCGTGTGCGGCCCCGACTGGTTTGCCACCGAGCAGCCCCAGCGCAACATCTACCTTGACGCGTACTGGATCGACACCCACGAGGTCTCCAACGCCCAATACGACGCCTGCGTTCAAACCGGTGCCTGCCCGCCCATTGACCGCGCCAACTGTGAGGTCTGGGTGCCCAAAGATGAGGAGTGGCGGCGCCTGTCTCCGACCGTCATTCGGACCTCTTTTGGAGCGCCCGAGCAACCCGTAATCTGCACCACATGGCGCGACGCGGACACCTTCTGCCGTTGGGCAGGCAAACGCTTGCCCAGCGAGGCCGAATGGGAAAAAGCAGCCCGAGGCACAGGCCCCGATACCTTTCCCTGGGGCGAGACGATGCCCGACTGCCGACGAGCCCACATGGACAGCCAGAACGATGGCGGTGAGGGTTGTGGTACGCGCGTGACGGGCTATGTGGGGGTCAGAGCCGAGTCGGCCAGCCCATTTGGGGCCCAGGACATGAGCGGCAACGTGGCGGAATGGACGTTGGCTTACGCCGATCGCGGCTATTACAACAACAGTCCGGCGCGCAACCCCATCAACTCCACCCCATCCGAGCGCAGGATGCTGCGCGGTGGGGCCTGGAACAACCCCCCAACCCTGCTGCGGGTCGCCAACCGCTCGGCCTTCCCACCGGACTTCCGCACGGTCTACAACGGCTTTCGCTGCGTGCTAGACGCCCAGTAGACCGGGGTCTGGCTGACTCAGGAAGGCTTCTGCGACGGCGCTGGCGCGCGCTTTTCCCACCAGATCCGCGCCTCTTTGGCGTTCCACACCACCGGCGCGGGCGGCAAAGAGTTCAAAAAGGTCTTTCCATAGCGCTTGGAAGCGATCCGGCTGTCCAAAATGGCCACGATCCCCTGATCTCGCCCTGAGCGCAGCAATCGCCCAAAACCCTGGCGCAGCGCGATCGCCGCCGACGGCACAAAGAAGCTGCTGAAAGGCTCTCTGCCCTGAGACTCCAGGAGTTTGACGCGCGCACGGGTGAGCGGATCTGCCGGGCTGACAAAAGGCAGCTTGTCGATGATCACCAGGCTGAGCGACTCGCCCTCCACATCGACCCCTTCCCAAAATGAGTTGGTCCCAAAGAGCACCGAGTTGATGTCTTCGCGGAACGTCTCCAAAAGCTCATGGCGAGGCATCTCGCCTTGTTTGAGCAGCGTGTATTCCAGCTTGTCTTTGAGGCGCTCAAAGACCATGTCCATGTTGCGGTAGCTGGTGAAGAGGACAAAGGCCCGGCCCTCGGTGGTGTTGACCAGGTACTCCACGATCTGACAGACGCCGTCGATGAACTTTGGGTGGGTGGGCTGGGGCAACCGCCGGGGGATGTACACCAGCGCTTTGGAGCGGTAGTCAAAGACGGGCGGCAGCTGCAGCGACTCCACGTCGGGGCGCCCTTTCATGCCCAGGCGGCCCAGGAAGTAGTCAAAGGAGCCGCCCGCGGTCAGCGTGGCGCTGGCGTAGATCTGGGCGCCGGGCTGGCTCAAGACGCGCCGCCTGAAGAGTCCTGCGACGTCGATCGGCGCCGCCTCCAGAAACACCCCTCGGCCGCGCCGCTCGACAATGTACACCATCGACGCCTGACCCATCCCCATGATCTCTTCAAGGTCTTCGAGCAGCTCTGTGCAACGCTCGTGGAGGCGCTCGACCAACTCACCGGCGTCGGCCTTTTCGACCCAACCTGCCAGGTTCTCCAGCGCCTCCTTCAAGCGGCCCTGGTGCTTGATCACGTTCTCCTTGCGGCCGTCGGCCATCAACTCGGTCAGATCGTGGCGTCCATCGGGCGCGTCGATGGCCTCAAAGAAGAGCGCTGCGTGGTGCTCCAACGACTCCAACAACTGCGCGCCCTGGATCGTCAGCGCTTCTTCCCCCTCAAGCTCCCGACGCAGATCCGAGATCAACTCCACAAAGCGGTAGTTGGACACCTGAAGGCCAAAGAAGGACGTGACGGTGTGCTCAAGGTGGTGGGCCTCATCAAAGACCACCGCGTCGTACTCGGGCAGGATTTCGGCCACGCCCGTGCCACGCAGCGCCAGATCGGCGAAGTAGAGGTGGTGGTTGACGACGATCACGTCGGCTTCGCGGGCTTCGCGGCGCAGGCGAGTGACAAAACAGTCCTCGTAGAACTGACAATCGCTGCCGTGACACTGCTGGGCAGTGGCCGAGATGTGCTGCCAGGGCTCAAAGTCATCGGGCAGCCCCGGGACCTCGGCCCGATCCCCGGTCTTGGTGCTCCTTGCCCAGCGCCGCACCCGCGAAAAGAGCCCCGCCTCGCGGCGGTTGCGGAACGTCAACTGGCTGCCAAAGTGCTCAAAGCGCAGCTTGCACAGGTAGTTGCTGCGCCCCTTCATATAAATGGCTTTGAAGCCGCGCTTGGGGGTGTCGTTTTCAAAGAGGTCCTTCAAAAACGGAATGTCCTTGAAGTAGATCTGCTCCTGAAGGGCTTTGGTGGCAGTCGACACCACCACGCGCTGGCCGCTGAGGATCGCCGGGACCAGGTAGGCCAGGGTCTTGCCTGTGCCCGTGGCCGCTTCGATGACCGCCCGACGATCGGACCGAAAGGCTTCAAAGACGTGGCGCGCCATCTTCAGCTGTTGGGCGCGCATCTCGTAGCCGTTCAAGTGCTTGGACAAGAGTCCATCGGGTCCAAAAATACGTTCGGCTGGGTGTGTCATCGTCGTTGGGCCTCCTGTCCTGTCTGTGCCCTGCCTTGGGACGTGGCCTGGGCTGCAAGCATCTGAACACCTGCGCACCCATTGGCACACCCATCTATCGCACACTCCACAGGGGGCTTCAAGCCGACCCACCCCAGAATCACAGCGCGACCAACGGCATGCAGGCAGCAAAAGCACAGATTCCTGGCCGTTGGCGGCCTCAAAACCCAGAAAACCGTCTTGGATGACATCTGCATACATTGCCAAGTGCCATCGGGAGGTTAATCTGGTTATGAGCGGACTTAATAGACCCCCAGACTGAGTCGTCCATGGCACAACGTCGCAGCACACCTTTGCGCACACCAAAGTCCAACAAGATCCACGTTCACATCAAGAACGCGCTCTTGCTTGGAAACACCAAGCTTTTGGACCGTTACCTGCGTCGCGGTGGTGAACCGGAGTGCCCGGACCGGCATGGTATGACGCTCTTGATGGTGGCGGCGTTTTACAACCAACGTGCCATGCTGGAGAAGCTGCTTGAGGCGGGCGCCAACATCCACGCGACCCACGATGACCTGCGCACCGCGCTCCACTTTGCGTTGATGGACCCGGAGACGCTGCCGCCGCTGGTGAGGACTCCAGCGGGCGACGTCGGTTATCCAAAGATGCCGCCCGAGACGCGCGATCCTGGGGCCATGGGCGAGATCGCCAGAAGGCTGCTGGAGGTCGGCTCTAGCCCGGATATGGCGCTTGACCCGGCGCGGATTACGATACGCACCCGCAGCCGCTTAAAGACCCCGCTGCAGTTGGCGGTGCTGCAAAAAAACACCGCGCTGGTGAGGCTGCTGCTGGATTATGGCGCCACACCCGACAGCACCGACCTGATGGGCACCACACCGCTGATGGAGGCCGCCCAGTACGCCTACACAGACATCGTCAAGGCGCTGCTTGAGGCCGAGGCTGATCCTTGCGTCACGCGCAGAGACAGCAAACGCGCGCTGCATCTGGTGATGGAATCGCTGTGCACCCTGACCCAGGACCAGCGCCGCCATGACGAGCGCGCCAAGGTGACTCTCAACGCCGACCAATGGGCGCTGCTCACACAAAAACACAGTCTCACCATCGACATGCTTATAGCGCATGGAGCGCGCCCCGACATCTCGACGCTCGGCGGTGACACGGCGCTGAAGCTGGCCATCCGCGCCGGGCTGCCCTCGATCTTTGAGTTGCTCCTGGCCCACTGCAAAGATCTCGATCAGATGCGCTTCTCCAACGAAGGGACTTTGCACGTTCTGCTGGAGCAGCGCCTGCCCCAAGAGACGCTCGTCCACATGGCCTCCCTGCTGCTGCAGGCTGGCGCCGACCCTCAACAAACCAATAAAGCGGGCCAATCGGCGGTGGACATCGCCACAGACAAAGGACAAACGTGGTTTTTGTCCTTGCTCAGCCACTGACTCATACCAAAATGGAGACGAAAGGCTTGCTTTGAGGCGAGCAATGATGGGTTCCAGGGGCCTCGGGTCGAGCGCAGCTGTAGCACCGCTACTGCAAGCGAGTGACGTGGTTCCTGGGGCCATCAGGGCCGCCACAAAGTAAGTCGGACGTCTGTATTTTGGTATCAGGGTTTGGCCCACGCTTGAACCACCGGCGAACCGTCGCTCGCCATCGGCCCCGGGCGCCAGTCGGCTCCGCGCGCCACGTCGCCGTCACCGACGCTCGTTGCCCACCGAAGCCCTCCCCTCCAACCCCGCAATACAAACCACTGTCGGGGATCATCGCGCTCCACCGCCCAAGACACCTGGGCATCGGCGCCGAACTTCCCAAACTCGCCCACAAGCACGCACCCTCCTTCATCGCACCGGTGCGCGGTCACGCCATCGAGCGGCCTGCGGGTGTGCATGACCAATTGACCGTCCACAAGCGCCCCGCTGAAAGGGGCGCCGGGCTTTTGACAGCTCTGGGGTGAGCTTTCGTAGGGGAAGTCGGCCTCCAGGAGACGAGCGCTGATGTCTCCTTCAGGGGCCAGCTCAACGCAGTGGGCGCCGTCGAGGTAATCCACCAGATCGACCCCGTCGACGCCGCGCACGGCGCGCTGCCCTTGATCCAGATAGTCAATGACAGGCAGCACCGCGCCGACGCCTGCGCTGATGCGATCGTCTCCGTCGTTGCGGTCGTCAAAAAAGTCCCACATCAGCGACGCCACCAGGTACTCGCTGATGGGAGCGCGCACCGATCCACCGGTGAAGCGGCTGTAGTCTTCATCGGGGGTCTCCAGATCGTGCACGATCACCCCGCCGCCAAGCGTGTCGTAATAGACAGAGTCGTCGCGAACCATGGCCGCAAAGGCCGTGGCCCAGCCTTCGGCGTAGGCCAAAAGAGGATCCACGGGGGTCCCGTCGTGTGCGCCGCCGGGAGAATCGTCCTTGGAGAAGGCGTTCATGATGAAATGGCCCACCTCGTGGAGGATCACCGGATCGTCGAGCGCGTCGTTGTCGGAGCGCAAACCGTAGAGGTACACCGTGTCGACCTCGTCCTGCCTGTAGCAGGTGCCGCACTCAAGTGACTGACCATCGACCCACATCACGTGCAGCAGCGGCACGTTGCGGACCGTAAACTGAGTGCTCCACCAACTGAGCGCGACGTTGACCGCGTCGAGGGTGTTGAAGGGGTCCGACAGATCGAGTGACTCCAACAAGACCATGTCCAGGACACCGTCGTCGCCCGGCTCCACCGAGCCAGACGAACGCACGGCGTAAACGCGCCGCTGAGCGTCGACCACATCCACGCGCCCTTCTGGGGCCCGGTGGCGCGCAAGGACACGGGCATAGACGCGCTGCGCGCCTGCACCGTCGTAGCGCACCCTCCAGCGACCGCGCCCGTCGGTGACGCCGTTGCCCAGAACCTCTCCAGTGTCTTCGTTGAGGACCTCCACAGTGGCCCCTGCAAGCGCGCTGGAGATGTAATCGTATTCGTCACCGTCCAAAAACGGATCGTCAAAGGTGATTTGACCCGACAAGGTGTGGGGCGGCGGCTGGGGCGCCCCGCTCAGGCTCACGTCCAGACGATAGGGGGCCTGGGCGTTGGTGTAGCCCCGCACCCGGAGCGTGTGCAGCCCTTCTTCGGCGGCCTCAAAACGCAGCGACTCATCATCGTCGCTGGACTCGGCGCGCGCCACGACCTCGCCGTCAGGCCCCACAAGCTGCATGTCCAGGTCACCCAACGCGTGTTCAAAGCCAAGGCGCACCACCAACGCCCAGCCCGGCTCCAGAAAGACCGTGTAAAAGTCCTCGTCTCCCTGGCAAATCGCCCCGTTGAAGCTCTCAGGGGGCAGGAGTTGATGGGCTTGATGCAGGGTGTCGTTGTCTTCAAGCGCGTCGTCCTGGCAGGGCACGGGCGCCAACTCGACCGCGGCGCTCAAAGCGTATGCGTTGGCGGCGTCTTCATAGCCATACACCTTGATGAAGTGCGTGCCTGCGCGCTCGACGGTCCACTCCAGGCTCTCGTTGTTGTCGGTGGACTCAGACACCTCCACCTCGCGCGCGGCCGCATCAAAGAGCGCCATGTCCAAATCGCCGTCCTGGTGTAGGAAGGTCAGGTCGATCCGCAACACATCCCCGACCCCCACGTCGATCCCAAACCAGTCTTCGTCTCCCTGACAGATGCGACTCTCGACAGGCCCATCGGCCTCCAAGGCGTCGCTGGCCTGCTGAACGCTGTCGTTGGGCTCCAACCCGTCGCAGGGAGGCTCGTCCATGTCGGCGTCGTCACGCCCGCTGTCGGGGTCGGGCGCGATCGCGTCGGGGCTGGGGGCTGCCACATCGGGTGTGATCTCATTGACGCCGCCAGCGTCGGGATCAAAAGGCGCCTTTTCCTTGGAACACGCCCCCACGAGCAAGCCCGCGCACACCATCAACCACAAGACTCTTTTAAAACCCATCGACACACATCCACGTGCAAAGACCACACAACGCCGCGCCCTGTCGGAACGCTGGTACCCATCGCAGACAGGTGCCAGACTCTGCTTAAACAAGGACAGATGGTCATCCAATGTATGATTGTATCAGAGGAAGGCCGCAGAAAAAGGGCCAGGAAGGCACTTCTTGCGCTCAGCGCCGCCTGCGACGGCGGCTAAAGCGCGTGGTGCCGTCGATCTTGGCCGCGCTCAGGCTGCCCGAGAGCAGCTGCGCACCAGAGAGGTTGGCGCCGCGCAGATCGGCGCCCGAAAAATCCACGCCGCGCAGATCGGCCATGCAGAGGTTGGCGCCGCGCAGATCAGCGCCGCACAGATCGGCGCCCTGAAGGTTGCAGCCTCGCAGGTTGGACCGGCGCAGATTGGCGCCCGAGAGCACCGCACGGCCAAAGTTGGCCTCAGAGAGGTTGGCGCTGCACAGTTGGGCGCCCGGCAAGCTCATGCCAGCAAAGCGGCGCTCTCCGCTTTGGTAACGTTCGATGAGATCAGCGTCGTTCCAAGGCGCCCCCACACACTCTGCATCCACCACCTGACGCACCCGATGTCTGGGGACAAAGGAACGGGCGCGGGCCACCATTTTGCTCAAAGAAGCGTCTTCCACCCTGCTGACCTCACTGCAAAACTCACTGCTCGCCAGGACACCCATCGCGAGCCCGCTTGATCGCTCAAGCCTCTGGCTCCTGGCGCTGCACAACATCGACGGCATGACAGGGCTCACATCGGCACTGAGCCGACGCAGCAGAAAAAATGTAGGACACATCCTCACAAGCGCAACCCTCGGCGATGGGGCGCCAGACAGGGTTGCGTGTGAGACCTGAAGACAAGCGGGGCTTCGGGGGGGGAAGGAGTGGATCAGCGCATCAGCTTGCTGGCCGTGCGCACCAGCTTGATGAACTCGGCCCGGTAACCGTGCGGATCACGGGCATCGCGCCCTTCATTGGCCAAACGCAGCACCTGCTCGAACGAAGCACCGCCAGCGTGCGGTGAGCGGCGCAAGAGCATGCCAAAGGCGGCCACCGAAGCGGCAAACTTCAGATCACCCGACGCCTCCTGGAGATCGGTGACGCGGTTGGCCACGGGATACTCAAGCAGCTTGCTGGTGCTGCCCTCGGGGGTCTTGTAGCGCAGCTTCAGGGTCAACATCTCGCTGCCGTTCACAGGCCCGTTGTAGAGCGCTGGTGGTTGGTACTTGAGCGGATCGACACCGGCGGCGCTCGGCACGGGCTGACCGTTGGGGATCACCTCGTAGAGCGCCGTGACGGTGTGCCCCGCGCCGATCTCTCCGGCGTCTTTGCGGTCGTCGTTGAAGTCGCGCGCGGCGAGCATGCGGTTGGCGTACCCGATCAAACGGTAACCGGACACCACGGCGGGGTTGAACTCGATCTGGATTTTGACGTCTTTGGCGATCGTCACCAGCGTCCCCGAGAGCTGCTCCACCATGACCTTGCGGGCCTCGGAGAGCGTGTCGATGTAGGCGTACTGGCCGTTGCCCTGGTTGGAGATCTGCTCAAGCGTGCCGTCGCGCAGGTTGTCCATGCCAAAACCCAGCACGGTCAGGAAGATGTTGGCCTTGGCCTTGCGCTCCACCATCCGCACCAACTCACCGCGGCTGGTGGTGCCCACGTTGAAGTCGCCATCGGTGGCCAGAATGACTCGGTTGACGCCTCCAGGGATGAAGTGCCGCGCCGCGACCGAATACGCCAACTCGATACCCGCGCCGCCGTTGGTCGAGCCGCCAGCCTCCAAGCGGTCGAGCGCCCCCAGGATGCGGGTCTGATCGCTGGCCGGGGTCGAGGGCAAGACCAACCCGGAGGCGCCAGCGTAAACCACAATCGCCACCCGATCTCGCTCGTTGAGCGATGCCAACATCATGCCCATCGACTGCTTGAGCAGCGGCAGCTTGTCCCCGCTGCCCATCGAACCCGAGACGTCGAGCAAAAAGACGAGGTTGCTGGCGGGGCGCTTGCGGGCGGCCACCTGGCGGCCTTTGAGCGCCACACGCACCAAACGATGCGCGGGCTTCCAGGGGCAGGCCGTCACCGCCACGTCCGCCTTAAACGGCGCGTCGCCGTCGCTGGGAGGCTCGTAGGCGTAATCAAAGTAGTTGATCAGCTCCTCCACGCGCACCGAGTCGGCCGGCGGCAGCTGGTTTCGGTTCAAATAGCGACGCACGGCCGAGTAGGACGCCGTGTCCACGTCGATCGAAAAGGTCGACAGGGGGGCATCGCGCACCACTTCAAAAGGGTTGTCCTTGAGCAGATCATGGTGCACGCCGGTGGCGTCGTTCACCGTGTTCGGAGCGATCAACCCACCATCCACGGCGACCTCACCGTTGGCAATGATGGAGTCGAGGTTGTGCTGGTCTGCGCTGGCGCCGGTGATCACCTTATTGGCAGACTTGGTCGCCGGAACGCGACCCAGACCCGAAATGCGATCGGCGGTCTTTTGGGTGACGCCGTTTTGGGACAGGTAACCCCCCTTCTTGAGGCCCCCGGTGACCCCTTCAACGGGCATGATCGGCTTGGCAATGATGACCGGCCCTGCGGCGCTCTGAGCGTTGTCGGTGTTGCTGTCGAGGTACCCCAGCGTTTTGAGACGCTCTATGGACGCCTTGTCGGGCGACGCGACCGTGGTGCTTGGCTGCACCGGCTGATTGGTGGCCCGGGCGTCGCCCGAAGACGGCACCCCCAGGATGATCTGGGCACCGGCCGGGTCGGTCGTGACCACCAACCCCTCTTTGCGGTTCTCCTCTTGGACCGCGTTTGGATCCACAATGACGGTAAAGCGGCCGTCAATGTCTCCAGGCTCTGGCAAAAGCGGCGGCGCTGGCGCCGGATCTTTGTAAACATTGAAGAAGAGCATGACCGCTGCCGCCGCCGACGCCACCACAGCCCACGGCGCCGCGCGACGCCCCCAGGACGGGCGAATGACGTTGTCCGGAGTGCCTTCTGTAGCGGTCTCAGCCACCTCAGAGGCCTCGGTTTCGGACAACGGCTCGCCCGCAAAACCCTGCGCCGTCTCCTGCGCACCTTCCATGAACGCTTCCAAACCCTCAAGCTGGGCCTGGGTCAATTCGGGGCTGTCCTGGGATTGCTCCGCGGCAAGCTCCTGACTCAGCAACGCCGCAAAATCCTGCAGCGCGGCCACTTCGGCCAGCGCCTGCTCGTCGCCCTCAAGCTGAGCTTCAAACGCCTGAGCCTGCTCTTCGTCCAATTCTCCGAGCGCAAAGGCGGTCCACTGGGGATCGTTGGGATCGTAGCTCATGATGCCCTCCTGCTCTTGGGTTGGTCCTGCTTGGCGACGTGCGCGCGCAGCGCCTTGACGCCCGCGTGGATCTGGTAACCCACGTTGGACACACTCAGACCGGTGATCTTGCTGATCTGTCGGTAACTGAGGCCCTGCTGGAACTTCAGCCTCAGGACCTCTTGTTGACGCTGTGGCAAGGCGTCGAGCGCCTTGAGAACCTGCGCCAACGACTGGCGCTTCTCCACCACCTCGCTGGGGGTGGCCACGCGCTCATCGGACATGGTTTGTGACGTATGGGACGGTAGTGACTGCATGCGCCCTTCCTTTCGGCGCACGTCAAGGGCCCTGTTGCGGCAGACGGTAAAGAGCCACTGCGCCACGTGATCCTCGACTTGCTCACGGTCGGCCTTCCAGAGCCTCAAAAAGGTCTCCTGGACCACGTCCCGCGCGGTGTCGAGGTCGCCAACCAACTGGCGAGCGTAGCGAATCAGCGGCGTCTGATGCTGGGCAATGACGGCGCGCATCCAATTGATGTGTTGAGCCTTCTTCGATGGGGTCATCGGAGTCTCCGAAGCTTGTTCCGATCGGATCGCGGCGCGCGGGCACACCAACACACGGTCATGACTCGCAGAGGCTTTGTGGCATCGATCGCTGCCAGAGACAAAGCCGCCGCCAGGCCCAGGTGTCGCAAGACCACACGCGCCGCTCTATCGGGGTGACGTCCCAACACAGACTTTCTTAGGCGCTGGCCATTTTTTATCTCCAGGGTCGCGCTTCAAACCCCGATACAAGCATGTGGGCGACGAAGATCTCCCGTAATCTCCTGGAGGGAGGGTATGAAGACCCGCAAGATCATCGACCTGTCGAGCTACACCAAAACCCATCAAGGAGGAGCGCCATCACCAAAGCGCACATTGTCCATCCCGAAGGCCGGACCCCCGATCATGGCGGACGTGGTCAAGCTGGCCCCGCGCAGAGCCGAACCCATCGAGGTCAAAGCCACCGCCAAGGCGGTCGATCTGAGCGACTACAAAGCGCGGATCGCCAGCGGAGACTACCGGCCCGATCCCAGAGCCATCGCGCAGAGCATCATGGACAAGCTCTTTGACGACGCCGAGCCTGCATCCATCGACTGCAACGGATGGAACAAGTGAGCGCACACATCAAAAGCGCGCCATGCATTTTGAAGGGGTGATTTACAGGAAGTAGATCATCGCCAGGATGGAGATGCCCCAAAGCGCCAGATTGGCGATGAAGGGGATGTCCTTGATCATGCGCTCGGTGGGGCTGTCGGCCAGCTCAGCGCGAGAGATCAACATGTAGAAACGAAAAACCCCGATGACCGCAAAGGGAATCGTAAAGGGGATCCAGGGCGACTCAAACGGCGCGCGAGTGGCGTGCAGCGGCTGCCCTGGCAGCGACACCGAGAGCGTGTAGGCCGTGTAGGCGGCGATCGTCAGACCCGCCACGCACAAAATGGCGTAGTTGATGTGGTCGAGGCGATAGCGCTCCAACACGCGGCGCTGCTTGCCCTTGCCCAGACCCGCCTGGAGGATCTCGTGCTTGCGCTTGCCGAGCGCTAGATAGAGCGCCAGCAAGAACGTGCAGCCAAAGAGCCACTCAGAGAAGATCACATCGATGACAAAGGCCCCCGCCAGAGTGCGCAGCAAGAAGCCCAGGGCGATCGTCAGCACGTCGACAAAGACCACGTGCTTGAGCTTCCATGAGTAGAGGACGTTGTTGGCGAAGTAGATCGCGGTGACGGCCCCAAAGCGCCAGTCGAGCACCAGCGAGAGTGCCAGTGTCCCAAGCCCAATCACCACCGCCGCCGCCGTGGCGGCCTTCACTGGCAATTTCCCAGAAGGGATCGGCCGAAAGCGCTTGGTCGGGTGTGCGCGGTCCTTCTCGACATCAAAGATGTCGTTCATCAGGTAGACCACACCCGAGATCATGCAAAAAAGGAAGGTCCCCAGAAAGGCGCGCCCCAGCATTTGCGGGTCGAGCAGGTTCTGAGAGAAGACGAGCGGCGCCAGCACGAAGAGGTTTTTAACCCACTGGTTGGGCCGCATGGATTTGATCAATGCACTCAACATAACGGATGGGATTGTAGCGAAGCACCATGGCCCGTCAAGCTCAGGCGCCTTGACGTCTTGCGCAGCGTTGGCCTATCGTCGTCGGGCGTTTATTTCCAGCGCGAGGCAGCAGACTGGCAAGAGAGGGCCAATGGGCACCAGCAACCGGGGCCGGCGACATTCGGGCTCAAAACGCGGCGCGCGCAAAGGGCTGCGCCGCTCAAAGACGATCGCCATGCGGCGCCTGACCAAAGAGGAGCGCGCCGAGGCAGCGGCCATTTTGGCCGAAATCGACGCGCTGCGGCCCGCCACCCGCGAAGATTGCCGCACTTCAGAGCGACCCTGTCCCTACATCTCCTGCAAATACCACCTCTATCTGGACGTCAATCCAGAGACGGGCTCCATCAAGATCAATTTCCCCGACCTCGACGTCTGGGAGATGAGCGAGACCTGCGCGCTCGACGTGGCCGATCGTGGTGGGATCACCCTTGAGGAAGTCGGGGAACTGCTCAACCTCACCCGCGAGCGCATCCGCCAGGTCGAGGTCCACGGCCTTGAAAAATTGCGCTTCGGCTACGAAGAACCCCCCGAAGGGGAAGAAGAGCCCGAAGGCACCTGATCCACGCCGCGCTCCACCTCATCGAGCACGTCCTCCAACGCCTCCAACTCCGCCTCTGGCCCGGCGATCGCGCCCGACTGCGCCATCAACGACAACATCAGCGCTCTGCGCACTGCCCGCGTCCGGCGCTGCATCCGCTCCACGTGCTCCAGCCGCGCCCGATCCTCCGGGTCGCGCAGCAACACCCTCAAGAGCGCCGCATCCAGCGCCCGCGACCGATCGTAGATCGCGCGCATCGGCGCCGAATAAAGCTCAAACCCCAAAATGGGCAAGAGCGCGCTGCCGCCCGGCGTGCCGATCTGCGGCATCAACGACTGGCGCCACAACTGACGCGCCAACGGCAGCCGCAAGCCGCGCCGCAGCGCCTCCAACTCCCAACGCCCCACGCCGCGCCGCGACCACCACCACAGCGCCGCCCCCAGCGTCAAACACCCCACGGCCACCCAAAGCGTCTGTGACATCCCCACGCTCTCTTGTTTGCCTCATGAACCTCTGCGCTGTGCAAGCCGGTCACACATGCTGTCGCAGCGCCCACACACCCAACATATACCCCCACACCAGCCAATCCCACCACCACGGCCTTTTTGAACCCCCCGCAGGCCCCCTAAAACCCCTTTCCAAGGCCACCAACACCGTCCAATACGGGATCAATGCCCTGTCCACTGCTCTCAAAACCCAACTTTCAACCGCAGGGGACGTACCACACTGCACCACAATGCCCCTTTTTATCCTACGCCCATGGACTTTAAATGGACGCAGGGATCTTGACTTGCAGGCCATCGGTGGTCTACTCAAATCCGGTGTGGAAACTGGTGGTAGCAAGCTGACGACGAGGTTCCATACCGGAAGACTGTGTGAGTCCATGGTGTTGGTCGTGACCAACGCCCCGGTGTCAACCTCCAACGCTTAGACAAAGAGGTCGCCTTGAACGCCCAAGCGAGCGGCTACGTCCTGAAATTCATCTCGGGCAAATACCAGGGTGGGGAGTATGCCCTGAAGCTCGACTCCGAGATCATCATCGGTCGCAGCAGTGACCTGGATATGGTGCTGGTCGAAGACATGGTTTCTCGACAGCACTCCAAAATCACCACCCACGGCGGCGAACTCTACATCGAAGACCTGGGCAGCACCAACGGCACCTTCGTCAACGGCGAGAAGATCAGCAAGAAGCGCCTTAAAGAGGGCGATCGCATTCTGGTTGGCACCAGCATCATCAAGCTCGTGGCCGCCAGCGACGAAGAGACCACCGGCGGCACCGACATCCAGGAGCTGCCCGACGAATCCTATCAGACCCCCAGCAACAGCGTCCCCAGACCCGCGCGCCACGGCGGCACCACGGTCACTGGCGCCATCTCGGGTCTGATCGACGAAGTCCCCCTGCCCGACCTGCTCCAACTCTTTAGCACCTCCAAGAAGAGCGGCGTGTTGGCCATCAACACCCCCGTCAAAAACGCACAGATCTACCTGCGCGACGGACGCGCCTACTACACCGCCATCTCCACCGCGCCTGACATCTCCCCCTACAAGGCCTTCTACCGACTGCTCGACTGGACCAGCGGCACTTTTTCGCTTGAGCAACCCGTCGATCAAGCCTTCCCCGAAGAAATGGAAGCCTCCACCGAGCACCTGCTCATGGACGGCATGCGCTACCTCGATGAGATCCGCAACCTCGGTCCCAGCGTCCCGCCCTACGAGGCCCAGTTGGCCATCCGACAGCCCCTCATCCCCCCGCTGCGCGCCCTGACCCCCGAGCTGCTCGACACCATGCAGCTCGTTCACAACTGCGTCCTGGTCGAGACCATCCTCAACACCTCGCTGGCCAGCGACCTTGAGACCTACCAGGACCTGGTCTACCTGCTGCAAAACGACTACATCTACGTCATCCAGTGACCCCCCACTGCTCCGCAGCCCCCTCCCCTCCAAAACCCCATCCCAACCATTGAACACACCCCCCGTGTGTCCACATTGCCCCTCCAAAACTCCGGACCCCTGACCGCATCCCCCGCACCCACAGGAACACACCATGAACAAGCCCGTCTGCGCCGTCGTCGGCATCGGCCCCATGAACGGCGCCGCCTTTGCGCGCCATTTTGACAAAGAGGGCTACGCCGTCGCCCTATTGTCCCGCAAAACGCAGTTCTCCAGCACCCTGGCCACCGAACTCCAAGACGCCAAAGCCTACGCCTGCGACGTCACCGACCCGCAGGCAGTCTCGGAGGCCTTCACCGCCGTCGAAAACGATCTCGGCCCCGTCGATGTCCTCATTTACAATGCTGGCTCGGGCGTCTGGGGCAACATCGAAGAGCTCAAACCCCAGGATTTTGAGTTCTCCTGGCGCGTCAACGCCATGGGCACCTTCCTGACCTCCCAGCAGGTCATCCCCGGCATGAAAAGCCGCGGCCACGGCGCCATCATCATCGTCGGCGCCACCGCCTCCCTGCGCGGAAAACCCTTCACCACCGCCTTCGCCCCCGCCAAAGCCGCCCAGCGCAGCCTGGCCCAGTCCATGGCTCGCCACCTGTGGCCCAGCGGCGTCCACGTCGCCCTGCTCATCGTCGACGGCATGATCGAAAACCCCCACGAAAACACCGACCCGCAGGCCCCCACGCGCATCGACCCCGCCCACATCGCCCAGGCCGCCCACAACCTCGTCCAACAACCCCGCTCTGCCTGGTCCTTTGAGGTCGACCTGCGCCCCAACCTCGAAACCTGGTGACCCCCACCCCCACAAGAACCAGCAAAAGGCACCGCGATCCCCTATAATGTCTCCCCAGGACCCGACACGAGCACACTCGTCAAACCGGACCTGACACCCGCACCACACCCGAGACAAAGATCGTGACCATAAACACCACTGGCCAAAGCTGGAGCTGGACGGCGCTCCTGACGCTGCTCGTGATCGCCACCGGCTGCGACAACTCCCCAAAACTCGATCAACTCCCACCGGTCTCCGAAGACGCCGTCGAAGACAACCAGGAAGACGAAGAAGACCCCGACGACCCTGGCGACGACATGGACTATGACCCACCCCAGGCGCGCCCCTCAAACACCGCCTGCCTGGCCCCAAACCGCCCGCCGCCCCCCGGCGACATCGCCCTCCAGCCTGTCTTTGAAAACATCCTCACCCCGGCGCAAACCAACGAAATGGTCGCGCTCGTGCCATCACCCCACCAACCCGGGCGCTGGTACACCGTCCACCAAAGCGGACTCGTCCACACCTTCCACCAGGATGACACCCAGGCCACCGTCTTCATCAACATCGCCGACAATATCTGGAAGGAACACCGCGAAGCCGGGCTCATGCACCTGACCTTCCACCCCGACTTTGCCAACAACGGCACCTTCTTCCTGGTCTACTCCGCCCCCGGCGGCGGCCGACTCTTCCAATCGCGCCTGGCACGCTTCCAATCCCCCGATCGAGGCCTCACCGGCGACCCACAAAGCGAAACCGTCCTCATCGACGTCCCACAGCCCGTCGCCGCGCACAACGGCAACCAGGCCCTCTTTGGACCCGACGGCATGCTCTATTTCGCCGTTGGCGACGGCGGCACGCCCGGCTCCTCCGTCAGCGCGCAGCGCACCAACGACCCCAAAGGCAGCATCCTGCGCATCGACCCCGACAACATCGACACAGAACGCAACAAACCCTACGCCATCCCCCCAGACAACCCCTTCCCAGACACCCTGGCCCCCGAGATCTGGGCCATGGGCCTGCGCAACGTCTGGCGCTTCTCCTTTGACCGCGACAACGGACAACTCTGGGCCGCCGACGTCGGCAACGAAGACTGGGAAGAGGTCAACGTCATCGAGCGCGGCGGCAACTACGGCTGGCCCATCCTCGAAGGCAACGAGTGCAACAAATTCAACGGCTCCGACTGTGACCCCGGCGACACCATCGCCCCCTTCTACGCCTACAGCCACACCGAAGGGCGCTCCATCACCGGCGGCTACGTCTACCGAGGCAACCAAATCCCTGCCATCGACGGCGCCTACCTCTTTGCCGACTACATCAACGGCAACATCTGGGCCGCGCGCACCGACCAACAACCCGCCATCGTCTCACTCCAACTCGAATCCGGCGTCAACGTCTCCTCCTTCGCCCAGGGACCCGACGGCGAACTTTACGTCGTGAGCTACTCCCGCGAAAACGAAGGCCAGATCCTCCAGATCGTCCCCGCACCGCAAACCCCCGACACCTTCCCCAGATCACTCTCGCTGACCGGCTGCTTCGACCCCCAGGACGCACGCAAACCCGCCCAGGGCGTCTTTGTCTACGACGTCCAGGCCCCGCTCTGGTCCGACGGCTCCCAAAAAGAGCGCTTCATGGCCATCCCCGACAACCGACGCATCACCGTCGACGACACCGGCGACCTGCTCTTCCCGCGCGGCTCCGTCCTCATCAAACACTTCAAATACGACGACCACTACCACGAAACGCGCCTGCTCGTGCACCACGAAGACGGCTGGGCCGGCTACTCCTACGAATGGAACGAAGCCCAAACCGACGCCGCCCTGCTCGACCTGGGCAAAACCGTCGAGCTGCCAAACGGCATGCGCTGGACCTACCCCTCGCGCGGACAATGCATGGCCTGCCACACCCAGGCCGCCGGACGCTCCCTGGGCCTCGAAGTCCTCCAACTCAACCGCACCTTCGACCCCGGCGACGGCTCCATCGTCAACCAACTCCAGTGGCTCCTCGACCACGACTTCTTCTCACCCGAACTGACCGAGCTGGCCGACCTCCACGCCGACACGCTGCCCCAAATGCCCTCGCCGCTTGGCAGCGACGCCTCCGTTGAAGACCGCGCCCGCGCCTACCTCCACGCCAACTGCGCCTCCTGCCACCAACCCGGCGCCAACACCGGACGCGGAGACGTCGACCTGCGCTACACCACTGCCTTCAAAGACGCCGCCATGTGCGACGCACCGCCCCAGGCCGGATGGCCCTGGTACATCCAAAACGGCGACCAAACTCGCCTCATCGTCCCCGGCGACCCCGACAAATCACTCATCTACCACCGCATGGAAACACTGCGCAGCTTCCGCATGCCACCGCTGGGCAGCGCCGAACTGGACGCCGAAGGCCTCGACCTGATGCACACCTGGATCGAAGGCCTCCAGCAGTGCCCTTGAGCGGACTTTGTACGGGGGCCAGACACCCCGACAAAACCTCTCCGTACGGGTGCCAGACACCCTGACAAAGCCCCTGAAAACGGCACTCCGTCAGGATGTCTGGCACCCGTACAACCCATCCGCCACGCCCAACCCCATCCCCCCAAAGTCCAAGCCAGATCCCCCTTCAAAAAGGCGCCCGGCACCCCACACCACCTCCCCAAACCCAAACACTGCCCAAACGGTGCCAGGCACCTTTCCAAAGGGGGCCAGGCACAGTGCAAAACCCCGTGACCACCGGCACGCGTCAGGATGTCTGGCACCCGTACAACCCCCACCCAGCCCCCACAAACCCCACCCCAAATCCACTCCCCCATCTCCCACAAACTCGCCGCACCGCGCAGACTGAACACCACCCCAAACCCAACCGCTACAGTCCACCCACCCAAATGCCGAAGATCGGGAACGACAACAGCCACCAGGAGAGTTGGCCATGCAGACCCCCGGCGCACCGTCCCATAAACCCCGACGCACCCTGCCGCTCTACGCCGCCTTTGACTGCACCGGATGCGGACAATGCTGCAAAGACTGGCGCATCACCGTCGACAAAGCAGCCTTCAAACGCGCCCAGCACCACCTCCAACACAGCCCCCACCCCGGACGCATCAGCGCACAAAACGCCTTCACCCTCCTGGAAGACCGCAACGAGCGCTCCTGGGCCACGATCAAACACACCGATGACGGCTCGTGCGTCTTTCTGGATGAGGACAACCTGTGTTACTGGCACCGACACTTTGGCGCCCAGACCAAGGGCTGGCTCTGCCGCGCCTACCCCAACATCAGCCACCACTCACCCACCTCGCAGACCATCGGCGCGGCGCTCTCCTGCAAGCCGCTGGTGGAACTGATGCGGACGCGCTTTGCCAAACCCATGACCCTCGTGGACGCTCCGACAGACTTTGCCAAGCAGGCCGCCGAGCACCCCGAGTGGGTCATGAACCCGGGGGCCAAGATGTGGCTCCTGGGCGACAAGCTGGTCGATGGAGAGGCTTACGATCAGATCGAGGCGGCGCTGCTGGACTTTGTGGCCATTGAGGGGGTGCCGCTGGGGCTGCGCTTGCTGATGGGGCGACTTTTTCTGGAAAAACTGCTCCAGCGCACCAAACACCAGAACCCGCTCAAGGCCAAAACCGTCGAGCGGCTCTTTGCCAACATCGAGCGCGACGCCACCGCGCTCCTGGTCCAGGCCGCTGAACTCTCAGCCGCGCACCCCACCCTCATCGCGCGCTCGGTGCGCGGCTTCTTCGCGCGCATGGCCCAGGTCGGCATCCCCAGAGCGCGCGCCGCCCGGTTCAACGCCATCATCGACCACCTCCACCTCAACGCCCCCATGGAGTTGATCGCCGCCAGACTCTGGTCCCTGCATCAACAACGCTTCGTCCCCCAGATGCCCCAACTCGAAGGCATGCTCGGCGCCTACGCCAGCCACAGGATCGTGCGCGCACAGGCCGTCAGCCTTGGCGGCCTCATCCCCGGCATGACAGAGGTCATGCTGGCCCTCACCCTGGTCTGGGCCACCGCGCTGGCTCAAGCTGAAGAAGCCAACTCGCCCGTCACCCCCGAAATCCTGGGTGACGCCATCGCCACAGCCGAAAAAATCTTCTTCCACGCCGCCGCCTTTGAGGCCTTCTTTGACGTCAACGCCGACTTCTCCGCCATCCACGGCGTCGCCTACGCCGGCGTCCTGGCCGAGATCTTCAACGGCCGCTGACTT
This sequence comes from uncultured Pseudomonadota bacterium, assembly GCA_937123825.1. Classification (GTDB taxonomy): domain Bacteria; phylum Myxococcota_A; class Bradymonadia; order Bradymonadales; genus CAKZKQ01. The sequence continues at coordinate 922 of CAKZKQ010000284.1, read as the reverse complement.
TCTTCAAGCCTGGGTCATCAACTCCAGCAAAAGCTCGCGGTCTGTCTTCCCTGGCACGCCCCAGCCCTCGTTGTAGGCAAAGGCCTCGCGCGCCAGCCGCGACCCAAACTGACCATCAAGGATCTCCAGGTCGTCGAGCGTCACCAGCGATGGGTGCGCCACACCGCAGGCGTGGGCCAGCGCCAACACGTCGGCCCTGAAGACGGTCATGTAGTTGGCCAGACGCGCCGCCTTCAAGGTCGGATCCAGCCCCCGCATCAACCAACGGTTTTGCGTGGCCACCCCCGCCGGACAATGGCCCGTGTGACAGTTCTGGGCCTGAATGCAGCCGATGGAGAGCATCGCCTCGCGGGCCACGGCAATCATGTCGCATCCCAGCCCAAAGGCCAGCATCGCCCGGTCGGGCAGACCCAAACGGCCTGAACCAACAAAGATCACCTTGTCGTCCAACCCCTGGCGAGCAAAAATCGAGTAGACCCGCGACATGGCCAGATAAAACGGCAGCGCCACGTGGTCCGAAAAGACCAACGGCGCCGCCCCTGTGCCGCCCTCACCCCCATCAATGGCGATGTAGTCCACGCCTCGCCCCGTCTCAGACATCAACCGGGCCAACTCGTCCCAAAAACGCGTCTCACCCACCGCCGACTTGATCCCCACCGGCACCCCGGTGCGCTCGGCAATGGACTCCACAAAGTCCAGCAAGCTGTCGGGACCATCAAAGGCGGTGTGGTAGGACGGGCTGAGGCAACTCTTGCCCACAGGGATTCCGCGGATGGCGGCGATCTCGGGGGTGACCTTGGCGGCGGGCAGCACGCCGCCCTTGCCGGGCTTGGCCCCCTGACTGAGCTTGATCTCAATGGCCTTGACGTCAAAGCGGGCCACCTTCTCGACCAGCGCCTCCATGTCAAAGCCGCCGTCGGCG